>NZ_JBVVXU010000011.1:0-150773 GCF_055902035.1 Leisingera sp. SA215
AACCGCTGCTCCAGCAGATTTGGCGAGGGTCTGAGGCTGTGATTGCTGTCTGTGGTGCGTGGCTTCCGGCGCTTGTGCAGGCGCGGTGAGACATTGTTTTTCCGCATTATTCTGGCCACGCGCCGCTCCGAGACATGGGCCCCATCGGCGATCAGATCCTGGTGGACCCGCTTTGACCCATATCTTTTTTTGCTTTGGGAAAACGCCGCTTTGATCTTGGCCAGCAGGTCTGCGTCCCGGTCGGTACGCAGCTTTTGCCGCTGATCTCGGGCTGGTTGCGACTGAACAAAGCCATAAAACCAGCTGCGCGCAATGCCAACAATGCGACAGAGATGAGTGATCGGGTAAACAGTCTTGTGGGCAGCGACAAATGCATGCTTGTGTGTCATGTCTTCGCTGCCCTTGAGGCGAAAAAAGCAGAAGCTTTCTCGAGGATTTCATTTTCCAGCTTCAAACGTTTGTTTTCCTTGCGCAGACGGTCCAGCTCCGCCGCATCCGCCTGCTGCCTGCGCAGTGCCGCCATTGATCCTGCCGCTTCGATCTCCAAGCGCCAGGTCTTCAACTGCGAGCTCGTCATACCCAGTTCCCTGGCCACGCCGGTTTGTGTGGCGCCAGGCTGATAAAGCCGACCAACAGCTGCGGCTTTAAACTCGTCTGTGAACGTCCGCCTCGATTGTCCCATTCCATGTTCCTTTCTTGGACAGGGGTACTTTACCCCGGTGTCCGGGAACAGGAACGAAGTTCAGCTGTAATCGGCTCAAGCCAGCCCGGAGCGGCCGTAGACGAGGGGTGCCGCGTCAAAGATGCTGCCTGTGCAAAATTCCATGGTCACTTTCCAGGAAGCGGACCCTCGACAGGGCCAAGCTGCCTCATGTGATGCTGCGGGTTGCACTGGGGGCAGCGGAGCTGTAGCTTTCCCGGACGCCACGCGCGACGTTATAATGATGCGCGGCATTGCCTGGCGTCGGAGAAGCGCGCAAGCGGGAAATCGCGGTGTTGGAATTGGGCAGGCCAGCTGGCTTTTGTGTGGTTGCCGCCTGCTTTGCAAGGAGAACATTGACCTTTTGAACCAGTGATCGAGTGCGTACTTGTTTAAGGCCTTCTAGTGCGGCCTCTCAAGCGCCGCTGGCCGATGTGGAGATCCGCGGGTCAGCTCCAAATCTAAAATTCGGACTGTTGCGTCCTTAACTTTGCGCTGGTTTCGCTCACCCTGATCTGGTCGATCAACTTGCCCATCGGGGCTTTGCCTTCCTCACATTCCTTCGTTCTCGTTTACCTTACGTATTTTTCCCTCACGCGGTCGCTGCGGCCGGTTCCCGATAAGCCTCCTGCTTCGTTGTCATCGCCCAGACTGCGCGCGCCATTGTGTTGGCTAATGCAATTGCCACGACCATGCGCGGTTTGCGTTTGAGCATGGCGTTGAGCCAACCGTTTTTGAAGTCGTGGCCGCGAGAGGCCCGGCTGATCACCGACATCGCCCCAATGATCAGAAGCCGTCGGATGCCCCGCTGGCCCATCTTCGACGTTCGGCCCAGGCGTTGTTTTCCCCCTGTCGAGTTTTGTCTCGGAACCAGCCCCAGCCAGGCTGCGAAGTCTCGTCCCCGCCGGAATGTATCCATAGGCGGTGCAAAGGTTTCGATGGCCGCCGCTGTGATCGGCCCTAGCCCCGGCATCGTTTGCAGCCGTCCTGATGTCTCTTGCTGGCTGGATTTGGCGTTGATCTGTTTCATCGTTTCGTCAATTCGGCGTGTTTTGTCGGAGATCTGGCAGAGCAGATCACGACAAATATCTCGGGCTTCCTGAGGTAAAGATGCGTCCACATCCTCTACGATTCCGGCCACCTTTCGAAGATGGCGCGGTCCTTTCGGAATGACGTGCCCGAACTCGTACAAATACGATCTGATCGCGTTGAAGAGCTCGGTCCGTTGCTTCACCAGCTTTTCCCGGCAGCGGAAAAGAACAGCGCTCGCCTGCTGACTTTCTGATTTATGCGCAACAAAATGCATCGAGGGACGCTGTGCGGCTTCAACGATTGCCTCGGCATCCGCTGCGTCGTTCTTTTGACGCTTGACGAAGGGTTTCACATAGTGCGGCGAGATCAGCTTGGTCCGGTGACCCAGTAACTCCAGTTCACGCGCCCAATAATGCGCACCACCGCAAGCCTCCATGACCACAAACGATGCCGGATGATCGGCCATGAAGCGATGGAATTGCGCCCGCGTGAGCTTCTTTCGGAAAATAACAGCCCCGTCCGCAGCCGCGCCGTGCAGCTGGAATACGTTCTTTGCCAGATCAACGCCGATGATGATATCTTCCGTCATGGTTGCCGTCCTTTCCATTTGAATGTGTTGTTCAGACTCTCATTCATGGCACATCGCGATGCCGTTCGGGGAATTGGCGGCAACCACCCCATCTAAAATGGCGCGTCTTCACCAGTAAAATGGCGCGTCTTCACCAGATGTTCAGGTTTCGCCGGCAGGGTCTTATCCACCGAGTTTAGCGTGGGTCTTCGAAAGTTTGTGCGAGTCATGTAAGGGAGGCGGAGTTGATGCCAATAATAAAGATATACGATTGGTCGCTTTATACGTTGCCACCGGCAATCCCGATGACGGACATAGAGGGCGATACCCATTCCAACGATCCGGATAGCCCGGATTATAATGCCTCGGCGCCAACATGGATCGGTGAAACCTTCACATTCAACGGCGGATCAGGTTCCCAGTTAGAAATCATTGATGATGACGGTCAATTCGAGGACGAATATGTAGAAACTGGCGGAGCTCAGACACTTGGCCAAGATGTCACCATAAATGGTGTAACGTATCTGGCCGGTTCTGTCGTTGAGAATGAGTTCTCAATGTTGGATTCTGCTGGCAATGAAGTGTTCGTTGTCAGGATTGACGGTGTAAACGTTGGTTTTGGCTATCCAGAGGGGCAAGAACCTGTCAACGGAACAGCATTTACAGCTGTACAGGGGCGCGATGGCGATCCATTTGATAGCGGCGACGGCACATCATCCAGTTCGGAGCCCTACAGCAACATAGTCTGCTATGCCCTTGGCACGATGATCGGCACACCGGACGGGCCGCGCCCGGTGGAGACGCTGAAACCTGGCGATTTGGTTCTGACCCGCGATCACGGCCCGCAGTCAATCCGCTGGGCACGCTGCAGCGACCATCCGCTGGAAGAGGTCGAAGCCGGTGCAAAGCCGGTGCAGATCAGGGCCGAGGCATTGGGTCGGAACCTGCCCGCGCAGGACCTGATCGTCTCGCCGCAGCACCGCATATTTGTCGGCGGGAACGGGCAATTAGACGAAGTGTTCACCAGCGAGGCGTTCGCGCCCGCAAAATCCCTGACGGCGGTGCCGGGCATCCGCCATATGAAGGGCAAGAGAGAGATCACATGGGTTCACTTCGCCTGTGACCGGCACGAGGTTGTCACCGCCAATGGCTGCCTGTCGGAATCGCTGCTGCTCGGGCCGATGGTCGTGAACGGGTTGACCGCCGCCGAGCGTCGCGCGGTCGTCGGCATTTTCGGACCTGCGCCCGCACCCAACACGGCCCTGAACGGCCCGCCGGCACGGGATTGCCTGACCGTTGGCGCAGTCAGGCGCAAGATCGCCAAACAACGCAAAGACAGGGATCGTATCTTGACCAAGGAAATCCGGAAATGGGATCTGGACCTTGCGATGGAAAAACACGAGGCAGAGCGGTTCGGAGAAAGCTTTCGCCTTGTACAGAGCAAAGCCCGGCAGAAATCCTGAATCGGAGCCGAAATTGGCCTGCGGACCAAGCTACTACAGGTCCCGCCGGCCCAGACATAGACCCAACCTGGCCGCCCTCGGCACCCTCGGGCGCGCTCTTCCCAACTGTGCGATCTTCGCCGGCGCCCAGAACCGCAATTCGATGATCGAAGGCATCCGCAGGGCAGGCGCGGAAAAGTTCATCTTCCGTCACAATTACGCTGCTCACCTCGACGAGTTGATGAGCGATATCGATCCTGATCGCCCCAAATTCGTCGCGTTCGAGAGTGTCTGCAGCATGGACGGCGGCATCGCCCCGATCGGGGTCATCTGCGATGTCGCCGAAAGGCATGGCTCGCTAACCTGTCTCGATGAAATCCATGCCGTCTGATTTTAGGTACGCGCGGTGGCGGCGTCGCCGAACGTGAGGGACTGGCGCATCGCCGGACCGTGATCGAGGGCAGCCTGACCATAGCCTTTGGCGAGATGGGCGGCTACTTCGCCGGCCCGTCCATGCTGATTGGTGTCATCCGCAGCATGCCCGACAGCTACATCTTCACCACCTCTCTCTGTCTTCATCCTGCCGCGGTCGCACACACCGCGATCCAGCACGTCAAGGCCCATCCTGAAGACCGGGACCGACAGGCCGCCAATGCCGTCCGCCTCAAGGCGATGCTCCGCGACGCCGCTCTGCCCGTCCTCGATACGCCGGGTCATATCCTGCCGGTGATCGTCGGCGACGCGCATCTGTGCCGCCGCATCAGCGAACGATTGCTGGCCGAGCACGCTATCTACGCCCAGCCGATCAACTACCCGACGGTCGCGCGTGGGCAGGAGCGTCTGCGCATCACCCCGACGCCGTTTCACACCGAGGCCCATATGCGCTCGCTGGTCAATGCACTTCTGGCGGCCGGCAGCGGCCTGGGTTGGGCCGCCATAAAGCCGGCCGCCTGATGTCTGAACTTTTCAGGACCGAGTTGCACGGATTGAACAATGGCCGCAGGCACCCCACGCCCCCAAGAAAATTCATGCTATCAGCTCAAAGCGGGAGCGGCCCAATCCGGTCATTCGGTTGAGAATCTTTGCACCGATGCCGGCTTCGGCCTTCTGGTTTTCAAATTTCGCTCCCGCAGTTTCTCTCCTATAACCGCCTTTCACCTGCCGGTCTGTGCTTTTCCCCGCTGCACTGATTGTAGCCAGTGGACTGCTGCCTGGCCATTCGGCCTCGGCTGCGGATTTCAGTAATGTGACGGTCGCGAGACGTCGGGTTTCGTGCCGCATCTGCGCTGAGCGCCGCCAGAAACAGCGAGGGTTGCTGCATGACGGGCGCGCAAAAGACCGGAAGTCCGATCGAAACCGCTCTCAAAACCGGCATGCCCGTAACCCGGATAGTAGGGATGTAACAGGTCACGAAAACCGCAGGATACAACGCATGTTGAGAAAATCCCGCAAACTCTGTGTTAAGGCTGACTGCAAGAGTGCCGCCGCGTCATCCTGGACCCTGCATTGAGGATGGCAAGGCGCAGAGGCGTTACCTCGCGAAATTTACAGCACTCCCGGTAACTGCGATAAATACTTAAACTTCACTCGGGAAATCTACTGTTTTGAATGCAGGCTGCAACCGCAGCCGGGGTGCAAAACACACCCCGGCCGGCGGCTTACTCCCCGGGAACGGCCTGCAGCTCCGGTTCGTCATGGTGATGATGCTCTTTCACCGGGCGCATCGCGAGATTGGCAAAGAAGGCCGCCGCCAGCAGCGCCGCCATGCAGTACATCGTGGTGTTATAAAGGCTCGGCGTCGGATCCAGGGTGCCTGCGGGGGCGATCTCCATCAGCCGGGCGATGGTCACGGTCTTAGCCGCCACCAGCTGATCCAGCTGCGCCACCGGGGCGCCGAATTTCTCGGCAAAGGTGGCGGGATCGACCTTGGCCGCCAGATCCTGCACCGCGCTGTTTACCGACATCTGCCGCAGCGAGGTGATGGCCAGCGGCCCCAGCACGCCCGCGGTCGACCAGGCGGTCAGCAGCCGCCCGTGAATGCCGCCCACATGCATGGTGCCGAACATATCCGCAAGATAGGCCGGAATGGTGGCAAAACCGCCGCCATACATCGAGAAGATCAGCATGGTGGCAAGGTAGAAGCCGCCCAGATACAGCAGCGAGGGGTTCGCCGCCGCCGCCGAGGCAAAGTACGGGATCGACAGATACAGCACCGTGCCCAGCACGAAGAAGCACATATAGGTCGCCTTGCGCCCGATATAGTCCGATGTCGACGCCCAGAAGAACCGCCCGACCATGTTGAAGACGGAAATCATCAACACATAGGTCGAGGCGAAAGCAGCCGTCGCCACCAGCGGCATCACCGAGCCGAAAATCTCAGACATCATTGTCTTGGCAACACCGATCACGCCGATGCCCGCGGTCACGTTGAAGCACAGCATCACCCACAGCTGCCAGAACTGCGGCGTCTTCAGCGCCTGGTCGATATGCACGTTATTCTGCGTCACCAGACCCGAGGCCGCAGGTTTCGGCGCCCAGCCCGCCGGTGCCCAGTCCTTGGCGGGGACCCGGTACTGGAAGGCGGCCAGAATCATCACCACGAAGTAAACGATACCCAGCGTCATGAAGGTCTGCGCGGCGCCGGTATTGCCGGTGCCCACCGCATAGGCGCCGGCCTCCCCGCCAAACTCGGCAGCCTGCGCCGCGCTGGCGATCACCACCTCGATTTTGCCTTGCGCGGTTTCCGCAAAAACCCGGCCGTTTTCAACCACGGTCTGCACCGCGTCCTTGGCACCCAGATAGGTCGGTGCGGTTTCGTAGAAATCCAGCAGCCAGCCCTTGACCGGCGCGGCGATCATGGCGCCGCCGCCAAAGCCCATGATCGCCATGCCGGTTGCCATGCCGCGCCGGTCTGGGAACCAGCGTATCAGGGTCGACACCGGAGAGACATAGCCCAGTCCCAGCCCGCAGCCGCCGAGCACCCCGTAGCCCAGATAAACCAGCCACAGCTGATGACTGGAAATGCCGAACGACCCAACAATGAAGCCGCCGCCCCACAGCAGCGCCGCCACCACGCCGACCATGCGGGGACCGACCTCTTCCAGCCATTTGCCGGCAAATGCGGCGGCCAGCCCGAGGAAGACAATGGCGACCGAAAAAATCCAGACAACCGAGCCGAGGCTCCAGTCATTGGCGCTGGAGGCCACCACCCCCAACTCGCGGGTCAGCGGCGGGTTGAACACCGACCAGGCATAGACCGAGCCGATACAGAGATGGATGGCGATCGATGCCGGCGGCACCCGCCAGCGGTTAAAGCCGGGTTCGGCAGTGATGTGGCTCTTGTGCAGAAAACCCAGTCCACCGGGTGATTGGTTGCTCATATGTAATCCTCCCTGTTGCTGTTCCGGCGGCTGCAACCTCCTATTGCGGCCCTCCGGAATGGCCTGCGGCGTCGCGCAGTAGCTTGACAAAGGCGGGGAGCCGGCCGATCTGTCAAACAAATAATTTAGTTATAACAATAGCTTATCTCGCCACTTTGTCCGACCGGCGAACCCCAGGCAGGCGGTTGCGGGACAATCTGTCCGCCCCGGGGCTGCGACGCCCCGCAGATTTGCGCCAATTTGTCCGGATCAGCTGGCGGCAGGAGAGGGCAGAAAAATTTCGAACCGGCTGCCCTGTCCGGGCTTCGACTGCACGGTGATGCTCCCGCCCGCGCGATTCACCAGCTGGTGACTGATCGACAGGCCCAGCCCGGTGCCCTGCGCCAGCTTGGTGGTGAAGAAGGGATCGAAGATGCGGCTCTGCAATTCTGGCGGGATGCCGGTGCCGGTATCCTCGGCGGTGAGCAGCACGCCGTCCGGGGCATCTTCAGCCGTCAGGGAGAGGCGGCCGCCGCCGGGCATAGCCTGCACTGCATTGAGGATCAGGTTGACCAGCACCTGCTGCAATTCGGTGCGCGACATCCGCACCTCGCCGGTGCTGTCCAGACGGGTCACGGCCTTGACCCCCGCCGCTTCGATCTGGTGGCGGGTCAGCACCAGGCAATCGGACAGCACTTCGGCGGGGGAGACTAGCCCGGCGGCGCCGGAATATTCCTCCGGCCGAGCGAATTGCAGCAGCTTGGAGACGATCACGCCGATGCGGTAGACCTGATCGTCGATCAGGCGGAATTCCTCGTCGACCGGGCGGGCCTGATCGCCCAGCAGCGTGCGGGCAAGGTCAAGGTTGCCCTGGATCACCGCCACCGGATTGTTGATCTCATGCGCGACCGAGGCAGTGATCTCGCCCACCGCAGCGAGTTTCTCGGAGACGATCAGCCGCTCGGTGGTCTGCTCCAGCCGCCGGTTCGCCTCGCGGAGGTCGGCAGTGCGTTCCTCGACCTTGGCCTCGAGGCTTTCGCCCCAGTGGCGCAATTGCCGGTCGCGCTCCTGCACCTGATCCAGAAGGCTGTCTAAGTGCGACGCCACCCGGGCAATCTCGCCACTGGCGTCCTGCGGGCGGTTGCGGGCGGCAAGGTCGCCCTGTTCGACCATGGCGATGGTCTGGGTCATGCTTTCAAGAGGGCGGAAGATACGCCCGGCCCACCGCAGGAAGATCGGCACAGACAACGCTGCGATCAGCAGGAAAGCCCCCCCGAGCGCCAGCACCGATTGGCGCTTGGCCTGGCGGAACGGGGTTTCCAGAAAGCCGACATAGAGCATGCCGGCCCGCTGGCCGCGGCTGTCGAGGATCGGCTCGTAGGCGGAGATATACCAGTCGTTCACCACAAAGGCCCGGTCGAGCCAGGTTTCGCCGCGCCCCAGCACCAGGCCGCGCACTTCGGCAGAGACCCGGGTGCCGAGCGCGCGCACATTTTCGAACAGCCGCACATTGGTTGAGATCCGCACGTCCTCGAGAAACAGCGTGGCGGTGCCCTGGCTGCCCTCCGGCAGGCTTTGTTTGCGGTACACCAGCGCGTTGATGGTGTCGATGAAATCGAGGTTGCGGTTCAGCAGCCGTCCCCCGACCAGCACCGCCCGTTGGCCGTCCGGCAGGGTCACCGGGGCGGCCGAGTGGATGATCATGCCGCGGGTTTCGACGCTGCGGGTGGCCGGGACGGCGGCCTCGGTCGCAACCAGCGGGATGGCGGCGCGGGCGGCGAGGCCGGGGCTCAACGCGTCAAGCTGGTCAGCGTCCAGAATGTCGACAGCGCTTTGCCATTGCCCCTGCAGCGCGCCGCGGATGACGGGCCAGTCTGCAGGAGTGAAACCGGAACGGCCATCGAACCCGGCCAGATAGAGGAAATCGAGACCGAGCCGGGTCCGTTCCTGCGCTAGGAAATCTGCAGTGCTGCCCGCCGTAAGCGCGCTGCGGAAACGGACTGATTGCGCCACCGCATCCAGCAGTTCGCCCGAGGTGGCGGTCAGCCTGGCCAGATACTGGTCAGCAATGGTCAAATCCCCGTTAACCTTGCTGATCAGCAGGCCGTCGATCTGGTTCGACCAGCGCCAGGTGGCGAAGCCCAGCAGCAGGGGCATCAGCACCAGCATCGGCAGCAGCGCAATCAGCAGAAGCCGGACCCGGACCGACCGCATGAGCAGACGCAGCCTTCGCATGGCTTAAAGCCCCCAAACCGCACATTTACGGTCAATGGTCTTGCGCGAGACCCCCAGCCGCCGCGCCGCTTCGCTGCGGTTGCCGCCGACCGCCTCCAGCGCGTGCAGAATCTCGCGGCGCTCGACTTCTTCCAGCGGCAGGATGTCAGCAGCGGGGCGGGCCGGGGCCAGCGTGTCCAGGGAAAAACTGCCGAAGATCAGCGAGCGCTCAACAAAATTCCGCAGCTCTCGGATGTTGCCAGGCCAGTCATGACGCAACAGAGCGGACTTGACGCTGGCGGACAGCTCCAGTGGCGGCAGCTGCAGCTGGGCGGCGATTTCGGTGAGGAACAGTTCAGCAAGTTCGACAATGTCGGTACCGCGTTCGCGCAGGAGCGGCATTGCCACTTCGAGCACGTTGATACGGAACAGCAGATCCTCGCGGAAATTTCCTGCAGCAACTGCCCTGGCCAGTGTGCGGCTGGAGCTCATCACAAAGCGGACATCGAGCTGCACCGTCCGCTCGGTGCCGATCGGCCGGATACGGCCATCTTCCAGCACCCTCAGCAGCGCGTTTTGCGCCGACGGGCTGAGCTCACCGATTTCATCGAGGAAAACGGTGCCGCCCTGCGCCGAGGCAAGCAGCCCTTCACGGCCGGCAGGGGCACCAGGAAAAGCGCCAGGAGCGTGTCCGAAAAGTTCGTACTCGATCACATCCGCCGGAATGGCGCCGCATTGCACAGGCACGAAGGGCGCCGAAGTGCGGCTGGAAAGCGCATGCAAGTGGCGTGCGGCAACCTCCTTGCCGGTGCCGGAGGCGCCGGTGATCAGCACCGGGGTAGAGACCTGTGCCACCCGGTCCAGCAAGACGCGCACATGGTTGATGGCGGCCGACGCTCCGACCAGCTCGCGGCGGCGGCGGCGCCCGACGCCAGTGGTTTCCAGTTCTCTCCGCAGCAGCATATTCTCGCGTTTCAGCTGGGCCGTTTCGATGCAGCGTCGCAGAGCATTGAGGATCTGATTGGAGCGGAAAGGCTTTAAAACGAAATCCGACGCCCCGGCCCGAAGAGCGTCGATCGCCGTTTGCAGATCGGCGTAGGCCGTAATCAGGATTGTATCCAAGAAGCCGCCGTCCCGCCGCTGCTCCTCCAGCCAGTCCAGACCTTTCTGGCCAGGCATGATGTTGTCAAGGATCATTACATCATATTGCCGGGTATTGAGCAGCGCAGCAGCGGCTTCAGTGTTTTCGGCCTGATCCACCAACTGACATAGAGGGCGCAGAGTTTTCACGAGGAAATTGCGCATGCCCGGCTCATCGTCAACGATGAGAATACTTGCCTGCTCGAGCGGGTCGGCCAGCTTTGCCATATCTGTATTTTTCATACCTGCCGCTCTTCTATGGGGCCGGTATTGGACTATTGTCGCTTTCCTTTGCTTTGTCGAGAGATCTGGGCCTGCCTCGCTGCCGGCCGGGCACATTCCAGCGGCCGCAGCTTGGGCGCACCTGCGAAATACCTCGCCTCACTCTGCTACGGGCGGCATTCTGAAGCCCGCTGCGGGAATGAGGCAGTCAAGGGGTCAGGAATTAAGTTACCCGCCGGCGGATGCCCCTTCAACGCGTCCGCAAGAGGCAGCACAGGCTTCCGCTGCGCACAACGCCAGGTGGTGCCGTTGGCCCAGACCGCCATCCGGGATAGCGTGTCGAGGGCGTGCAGGGGTACAAGCCGCTCTAAAGGCCCATTTTATATGACGACGGTCACTATTCACCTCCCTCGCCACGAGATGACATCCGCAGATTTTCGCAACCTCCGCACCGCCGCCGTGAAGGTCTGCCGCACCATCGCTCAGACCGGCACCGCGTGATCATTGCAGTCAGCCCCGGTTTCGGTCCTCGTCAGTTAACTTTAAGGTGCCAGAGTTGATATCCGACGGGTTTGACGATACCGCCGCAGCAGAATCCCTGCGCGAAGTTGCCCGGCGGTGCTACAGATGGGACCGGATCAGGCTGCAGTACTTCGGCCTGATGCAGGCGGATACACAGAAGACAAGAGGTCAGAGGCGATGCAGATAGATGAAACAGGGCTGCCGGGCCTGAAGGTGCTGACACCCGCACGGTTCGGCGATGCACGCGGGTTCTTCAGCGAAAGCTGGAACCGGCAGCGGCTGGCCGCCCACGGCATCGATCTGGATTTTGTCCAGGACAACCATTCCGTTTCGGCGCAAACCGGCACCCTGCGCGGCCTGCATTTCCAATCGCCTCCCCGTGCCCAGGACAAGCTGGTGCGCTGCGGCCAGGGCGCCCTGTTCGACGTGGCGGTGGATATCCGCAAAGGCTCGCCCGCTTACGGCAAATGGTTCGGGATCGAGCTGTCGGCAGAGAACGGCAAGCAATTGCTGGTGCCCAAGGGCTTCCTGCATGGCTTCCTGACCCGGGCGCCGAACACCGAGGTGATCTATAAATGCACCGATTACTACGCGCCCGAGTGCGACGGCGCGGTGGCCTGGGACAGCTGCGGCATCGATTGGGCGTTTGACGGCACGCCCGTCCTGTCGGACAAAGACAAAAGCGCACCCGCGCTGGCTGATTTCGACAGCCCCTTTGCCTGGGAAGGATAAGTGATGAAGATACTCGCAGCCGGAGGCGCGGCATGAAGATACTGGTGACCGGCGGGGCCGGCTTTATCGGCTCGGCAGTGGTGCGGCTGGCCGTGGCGCGCGGCCATCAGGTGGTGAACCTGGATGCGCTGACCTATGCCGCCTGCCTGGCAAATGTGGCCGATGCCGCAAAAAGCCCGCTTTATGCCTTTGAGCAGGCCGATATCCGCGACCGCGCCGCGCTGGACCGCGTGTTTGAGACCCATAAACCGGATGCCGTGATGCATCTGGCAGCGGAATCCCATGTCGACCGCTCGATCGACGGACCAGGCGATTTTGTCGAGACCAATATCACCGGCACGTATCAGATGCTGGAGGCCGCCCGGAAATACTGGATGCAGGCCGGCAGGCCGGACAGCTTCCGCTTCCACCACATCTCAACCGACGAGGTCTATGGCTCGCTGCCTGCGGACCCGGCAGTGATGTTCACCGAAAACACCGCCTATGATCCGCGCTCGCCCTATTCCGCGTCCAAGGCCGCCAGCGACCATCTGGTGCGCGCCTGGGCCGAAACCTATGGCCTGCCGGTGGTGCTGACCAATTGCTCCAACAACTACGGGCCCTATCATTTCCCGGAAAAACTGATCCCGGTGGTGATCCTCAATGCGCTGGCGGGCAAACCTCTGCCGATCTATGGCGACGGCTCCAACGTGCGCGACTGGCTGTATGTGGAGGATCACGCCGACGCCCTTTTGCTGGTGGTGCAAAAGGGTGCATCGGGCCGCAGCTATAATATCGGCGGCGAGAATGAACGCTCGAACCTGGAGCTGGTGCAGACGCTCTGCGCCATTCTGGACAAGAAACAACCGCGCAAGGACGGGAAATCCTACACAGACCAGATCACCTTTGTCACCGACCGCCCCGGCCATGACGCGCGCTATGCCATCGACCCCAGCCGCATCCGCGACGAACTGGGCTGGCGGCCGTCGGTGACGGTTGAGGAAGGCCTGGAGCGCACCGTGCAATGGTATCTCGACAACGAGACCTGGTGGCGCGCCCTGCAGGACCGCGACGGCGTCGGCCAGCGGCTGGGCACTGGCAAGTGAACCGGGGCAAGTGATGGCTTTCCGGCTGGAAAGCCTGCCTCCGGCGGGAGTATTTGGGGAAAGATGAAACGGAGCGGGGAAGACCTTATGAGTATCCTGGTTTTCGGCAAGACCGGCCAGCTGGCACAGGAACTGGCAATGCTGGAAGGCGTCACCTGCCTGGGTCGCGATCAGGCGGATCTGAGCGATCCCGAAGCCTGCGCCGCAGCCATCCGCACCCATGCGCCTGCCGCCGTGATCAACGCCGCCGCCTATACCGCCGTCGACAAGGCGGAAGAGGAAGAAGCCCTCGCAAAGGTGGTCAACGGCGCGGCGCCTGGCGCGATGGCGCAGTCCTGCGCGGATCGGAACATTCCCTTTGTCACCGTCTCCACCGATTACGTCTTTGACGGCAGCGGCACTGTCCCCTGGCAGCCCAGCGATGCAACCGGCCCGGTGAATGCCTATGGCCGCTCCAAACTGGCAGGCGAACTGGCTGTGCAGGCGGCGGGCGGCACATATGCCATCCTGCGCACCTCCTGGGTGGTCTCGGCGCATGGCAGCAACTTCGTGAAAACCATGCTGCGTTTGGGCCGTGCGCGCGAGCGGCTCACCATTGTCAGCGACCAGACCGGCGCGCCGACCCCCGCGCGGGACATCGCGGCTGCCTGCATGAAAATGGCGCGGCAGCTGCAGGCGGATCCGGGAAAATCCGGGATCTACCATCTGGCAGGCGCGCCCCAGACCTGCTGGGCAGGCTTTGCCAGAGAAATTTTTGCCCGGGCCGGGATTGCCTGTGCGGTAGAGGATATTCCAACCTCCGCTTATCCCACGCCTGCGGCGCGCCCCTTGAATTCACGTCTCGACTGCACATCGTTGGAGACAGTTTTTGGCATCCCGCAGCCGGACTGGCGGGCAGGACTGAACGACATATTGACAGAATTGGGAGAATTGGCATGACAGATGGCAAGCCCGGCACAGGAACCGCCCCCGCCCGCAAAGGCATCATTCTCGCGGGCGGCTCCGGCACCCGGCTCTATCCGATCACCATGGCGGTCTCAAAACAGCTGCTGCCGCTCTATGACAAGCCGATGATCTATTACCCGCTCAGCGTCCTGATGCTGGCGGGCATTCGCGAGATCTGCGTGATCACCACGCCGCAGGACCAGGAGCAATTCACCCGCCTCCTCGGCGACGGCAGCCAATGGGGGGTCGAGCTGACCTATGTGGTGCAGCCTTCACCCGACGGTCTCGCGCAGGCGTTTATCCTGGCCGACGACTTCCTGGCCGGCGCCCCCTCGGCGCTGGTTCTGGGCGACAATATCTTCTTTGGCCATGGCCTGCCGGACCTTCTGGCCGCCGCCGATGCGCAAACCGCCGGCGGCACTGTGTTCGGCTATCACGTGGCGGATCCGGAACGCTATGGCGTGGTAGGGTTCGACGATCAGGGCCGCGCGCGCGAGATCATCGAAAAACCTGAGGTGCCGCCCTCGAACTATGCAGTGACCGGATTGTATTTCCTGGATGGCACAGCGCCGGAACGGGCCCGGCGGGTTGCACCGTCGCCGCGCGGCGAGCTGGAGATTACCGATCTGCTGCAGATGTACCTGGAAGAAGGGTCATTGCGGGTTGAAACCATGGGCCGTGGCTACGCCTGGCTGGATACCGGCACCCATGGCTCGCTGCTGGATGCGGGCAATTTCGTGCGCACCCTGCAGGAGCGCCAAGGGCTGCAAACCGGCTGCCTGGAGGAAATCGCCTATGGCGCGGGCTGGATCGATGCGGTCCAGCTGAAGGCGCGGGCGGAAAAATTCGCCAAGAACGCTTATGGCGCTTATCTCGAAGGCCTGCTGAAGTAGGCGGCCCGCTCCCGCCCGCGCATCTGCTGTCACGGCGAAGTCACACTAGCACCGGGACGGTTTACGGCTACTCGATTTTTTTACACAGGTAGGCCGGATGCCAGGTCCGTAGATCAGCGAGGTGGTCGCAGGATTTCGGACCAGTTGCTAAGCTGTAGCGCCTGACGAAGGAACGACCACATATGACGACGCGGAAAGGCTATTCGGCGGAGTTCAAGGCCAAAGTTGCTCTTGAGGCCATTCGTGAAGAACTGACGACGGCCGAACTGGCCAAGAAGTACGGCGTCCATCCGACAATGATCAGCGGTTGGAAGAAGACGGCGATCTCGAACATGGCTTCCGCGTTTGGCGGGAAGCCCCAGGAAGAGCCGCCGATCTCACCGAAGGTCGTGGAAAAACTGCATGCCAAGATCGGCCAACTGGTGGTGGAACGCGATTTTTGTCCGAAACCTCCAGCTTTAGCCTCGGAACTGGAGGCAAAAAGCGGTGACGCACGAGCATCCCGATCTCGGCGTCCGGCGGAGGTGCAAGCTGCTGTCGCTGGCCCGCTCAAGCCTGTATTACCACCCCCGCGGTGAAAGCGCCGGGAACTTGGCGTTCATGGAGATCATCGACCGCCAATTCCTGAATAGGCCGTGGCATGGCTCGCAGCAGATGGCCCGTCACATGCAGCGAGAGGGGCACAAATGTGGACGCCACCGGGTGCGGCGGTTGATGCGCCTCATGCGCTTGGTGCCGAACGACCAGGAGCCCAAGACCAGTCAAAAGCCTCCGGAACACAAGGTTTGTCCATATCTTCTCAGGGACTTGGTTATCACCCGCCCCAATCAGGTCCTCCTCTCGGGATCATGCTGCGCATGACCCTGCCGGGCAACGGGTGTACCGACATGACTCTGAGTAATTGATCATCCGCGCTCTCGAACGGTGCACAGTTGCTGCACCAGAAAAAGGAGAGTTGTGATGGAACGCTATTTTGTTGGCCTTGACGTGTCGAAGGATGAAACAGCGGTTTGTCTGCGGGATGATCGAGGTGACATTTTGGCATCTTTCAAGAAGCCTACGGACCCGGATGTCCTCTCACGCGCATTGAGTGCGGAAATGGAACATATCGTCTGTGTCGTACTTGAGACCGGGCGGATGACAAACTGGCTGTATGGTGAACTCAGTCAGAGGGGTCTCCCAATGGTCTGTATCGATGCACGTCAAGCCCATGCAGTTCTGAGCCAGATGCACAACAAGACCGATGAGAATGACGCTGCCATGCTGTCGAAACTGGCCCGGACGGGGTTTTACAAGAAGATCGAGGTCAAGAGCCGCCTTGCCCAGGAACGTCGCGCCCTTTTGCGCGCCCGGGAAGTTGCAATCAAGATGCGCATGGACACGGGGAACACGATACGAGGGTTACTGGCCAGTTTTGGGATCAGATTGCCCAAACATCTGCAAACCTAAGAGCAACGGGTCCGGAAAGTTCTGGAAGGTCAGGCCGTTCTGGCTGGAGTTATCGAACCTTTATTGAAGTTGCGGACAGAAGCGCTTCGACAGGCCGCGTTTCTGACCAAAGAGATGACCCGTCATTCGCGGAATGATGAAGCCTGCCGCAGGCTGATGACGATACCGGGCGTCGGAGCTGTCAGTGCCGTCACGTTTGTGGCAACGATCGACACGCCGGACCGCTTCAAACGATCCAGATCTGTCGGAACCTATATCGGCCTGACATCAAGACGCTACCAATCTGGCGACATCGATTTTGGTGGCCGAATATCAAAGCGTGGCGACCGAATGTTGCGCACGGTTCTGTACGAGGCAGCCAACAGCCTGCTTTGCCGCGTGAAATCCGGTCCGGGCCAGCGCCTCAAGGAATGGGAAATGGCGCTGAAAAAGCGCACCAGCCATAAGAAAGCTGTTGTGGCCTTGGCCCGAAAACTCTCCGTGATCATGCGCGCGATCTGGAAAGACGGCACCGAATTTGAACCCAAGGAGACCTAAGAAAAAGCACCCGAGCCGCGATACACGCGCTCGCCCAAAGTTGCCGTACCGACCACAGCGGCAGGCAATCGACAAAACCCGAGCGATCTACATGCGAGCATCATGCATCGCGAATATCACCTTCGGGACGTCGACGCCTTGGATGCCGAGATGAAGCACCAATTGGGATGACTTCGAAAAGAACCTTGCAGGTGGCCGATACAAGCGACAATATCAACGAGCGCAGATGATCAATTAAAGAACCTGCATTCCGATGCGGCGCGGGTTCCTTTACCTGATCGCCATCATCGACTGGTACAGCCGGAAGGTGCTGAGCTGGCGGCTGTCGAACGCAATGAACGCCGGGTTCTGCATAGAGGCCTTGAAGGATGCGCTGGCCAAATACGGTCAGCCGGAGATCTTCAATTCAGACCAGGGTTCGCAGTTCACCAGCACCGGCTTCACCGACGTGCTGCGCGACGCCAAGGTGAAGATCCCGATGGACGGCCGCGGCCGCTGGCCCCGCTCTCGTCGTTTGCAAGCAAACGACTGCCGCGCAACGGACAACCGGATGATCGAACGGTTCTGGCGGTCGCTGAAATACGAATGCGCCTGCCTGAACGCCTTCGAGACCGGCTCGGAGGCCCGCAACGGGATCGGGGCATGGATCAACCATTCCAATGGAAAACGTCCGCACTCATCGCACGGGCTGCTGACGCCCGCCGAGGCCTATGATACGCCACCCCAGATCCTGAAAGCCGCCGCCTGACATGAAACCCAGGCTATAGCTTAACCCGGCGGAAAACTGGTCGCAAAAACAGAACCACCTCTGTTGGGCTGCTGCAGCTGTCCACCTTATGCGCGAATTGGCTGTACATGACCGGGGCTGTTCTAGCCTCCCGCAACAGGGAGCATATTGTCGTTGATTTCACCGCACAGGCAATTTCCTCGCCGCGGCTGCAGGCGCTGCGGGAACTGCTGCTGGCGGTGATTGTGCTGGTGCTGGATGTGTTCTTTCTGTCGCTGGCGCGCGACATGCTGGGCTGGTCCTTCCGGCGGCCGCAGACTACCCCGGGCCTGGGCATTCCGCTTCTTGCGGGACAGGGCGCCATCGTATTCGCCGCTGCGGCCGCCACGTTATATGCGCTGCGTGATGCCGTGGCCGGGATTCTGAAACTGTTCATTGCCAACAGGGAGACCTGAGCTATGGAGCCGATCTGGGCAATCCTTACCCTGCTGGTCTTGATGGTGTTCGGCGTGCCAGTTGCCTGGTGCTTCGCCGGCGTGCTGATGTACCTTGTCTGGACCTATGACGTCTCGACCCCGACCCTGCTGCTGCAGGGCTTCCGGTCACTGGATTCGGTTATCTTGCTGGCCCTGCCGCTGTTCTTGCCGCTGATACTGGCGAATAACGTGGGTCCGGTGCATTTCGGAACCATTGTCGCCCGTTCAGTTGTGATCGGCGCCAACAGCCCGCCGGTTGCGCCGATCCTGTATATGGCCTGCCGCACCGGCAATGTCTCGATTCACCGGGCAGTAGCACCGGCGTTGATGATGATCTTCCGGGGTGCGTTGCCGGTGATGCTGGCGGTGACCTTCCTGCCAGCGCTATCGCTGTTCCTGCCTCGGCTGATAGGTGTTTACTAGGTATAGTTTTCAGTATCTGGCACGGCCTGGCAGGCAAATGCCTTCAAAAGCCACAGGTGTGGCGGGTAGGATGGGCGCTCCCGCAAAAGGGCCTTGTTGCGGGAGTGCGCCCTGGCGGTTTTTGGGCGAAGGGATGCAGGGGCTCTGTTGCGTCGGGCCTTCTAGGCTGAAATGTGCGGTGTTTCCGTTTCCACTCAAGCGGTTTCAGAACAGAGGTTCGCAGCGAAGACGATCCCATGGTATAAGCCGCGCTTTGGGTTTTACCGGCACAGCGCCGGCACGGCGGAAACGGACCTCATCACGGCCCCTGTTCTTCCAGTTGCCGGCGGCGCCAGCAAAGCGTTTTTTCAAGCCTATGCAAACCGGTGCCGCTATGGCCGGTCTGGCGCAGCGGCCTAAGTTGGACTATCGACTATTCACGGTCTGGGACGGAGGAACCACTTATGACGAAATTTCTGAAACATATGGGCGCCATGATGGCAGCCGGCGTGCTGCTGGCAGGAACTGCTCAGGCTGAAACGCGGGTGACCTACAAGTCTGCCAAGAGCGGCTCCTCTTACTACCAGATGGGGGTGGAACTGGCAGAAGCAATGAAAGCCGGAACAGATGGCGGCATCATCGTCACCATCGAGGAAAGCCAAGGGTCGACCCAAAACGTGATGGAAGTGCGGGCGCGCGGCGGCGACTATGTGTTCACCACTCCGCCAGCGCTGGTCGGCCTCGCGCAGCAGGGTAAAGGCCCCTTCGAGGGAAAGTCGGCGCCGCAATTCGATGAAATCCGGGCATTGTTCCCGATCCCTTCTCTGACCATGCATTTTGTGATGGCCGGCGAAGGCGGCACCGGCAAGCTGGACGACCTGGCGGGAAAGACAGTGTTGCTGGGCAAGGGCTCCTTCGGTGCGACCGAAGGCGAGAAGTACCTCACCCTGTTCGGCCTCGCCGACAAGGTGAAGATCGCCGATGCGGAGCTGTCGAACGCGGTTGCCGCACTGAAGAACGGCCAGATCGGCGCTTTCGTCACCGCCGGCTCCTTCCCGGCGCCGAACGTGGTGGAAGCGGCCGCCTCGACCCAGGTGACCCTGCTGTCGCTCAGCCCGGAACAGGTGGCTGAGACCAAACGCACCAAACTGGTGATCCCGGCGGGCACCTATGCGGGCCAAGATGAGGATGTGACCACCACTTCGCTGCCGGTTGCTGCCTTCACTACCACCAAGATGGACGAGGAAACTGCCTATCAGCTGACCCGCACCTATTGGGAGCAAAAGGCCGAGATGGCGGATACCTCTGCATGGTGGAACGGTGTGACCGAGGAACTGATGGCGCATATCACCACACCGCTGCACCCGGGTGCTGCCCGCTATTACGAGGAAGCCGGTATCGCCCTGCCGGACGCCCAAAAGCAATAATCGACTGTTCGGCGCGTCTCGGGGCGGCTACCCCCGCGGCGCGCTGTTTCTTTTAAAGGCCCCCCAATGACAAAATTACCGACGCGCCGCCTCGCCGCTGGCTTCTGGCTGCTGCTGGCCACAGGGCTGGTGGCCTACCACCTTGCGCTTGTGTTTGCCGGGATCGTTCCGAACCTTGTGAGCCGCCCGCTGCATATGGCGTTTATCCTGCCCTTTGCGCTGGTCTTTGGCGTCAAGGCGCGGGGGCGGCTTTATTCGGGAATTGTGCTGGCGGTGCTGGGCTGCGCGGCGGCCATATGGGTTGCGGTTAATGCGGATGCATTGGGCGATCAATACGGGTTCCTTGAGGGGCGCGGGCAGATCGTTATTGCCGTGCTGCTGCTGGCCGTGGTGCTGGAGACCGCGCGGCGCGCGATCGGCTGGCCGCTGCCAGTAGTGGCAGCGCTGGCCCTGCTCTACGGGCTGTTCGGCCAGCACATTCCGGGCGAGTTCGGCCACTCCGGCACGCCGCTGGAAAGTTTTCTCGGCACGCTCACCATCGCCGAGGGCGGCATCTGGGGATCGCTGACCGGGGTGTCGGTCGGGGTGGTGTCGATTTTCGTGATCTTCGGCGCGGTGCTGAACGCGGGCGAGGCAGGCCAGGGCTTCATGAATGTGGCCGGGGCCGCCGCCGGCCGTCTCAAGGGCGGCGCGGCCAAGGTTTCGGTTATTTCATCCGCGCTGTTCGGTTCGATCTCCGGCTCGGCGTCGGCCAATGTCGCCTCTACCGGCGCCATCACCATGCCGGCGATGACGCGGCTGGGCTACCCCAAGCGGCTGGCGGCAGCGGTCGAGGCAGTGGCTTCCTCCGGCGGTCAGATCATGCCGCCGCTGATGGGGGCGGGCGCCTTCGTTATGGTGGAGCTGACCGGGGTGCCCTACACCTCGATCATGGCGGCGGCGGTGCTGCCTGCGCTGCTGTATTTCCTGGCGGTCTGGGTTGGCATCAACGCCTACAACCGCCGCTTCGAGCTGCGCGGCGTGCCGCCGGAAGAGCGGCCGCAGCGGCGCGACGTGATTATAACCTCGCTGTTTTTCCTGGTGCCGTTCACCGTGCTGCTGTGGGGCATGTTCGGGGCTGGTTTCACGCCTGAATATGCCGCCGCCCTGTCGGTGCTTGCTGGTGCGGTTCTGCTGCTGTTCAACGCCGAGATGACGTTCAAGCCGCGCCAGATCCGCGACCGCGTGATGGCGGCCTTGCTGAATGCGGCGCGGCAGGTTTCGATGATCGCCGCGATCATCCTGTGTGCTTCGATCATCATCGGCGTACTGTCGATCACCGGGCTGGGCGTAAAAATCACCTCGCTGATTATCCAGGGGTCGGGCGGGCTGCTGTGGCCGTCGCTGATCCTGACCGCGATCGCATGCCTGATCCTGGGCATGGAGGTTCCGACCACCGCGGCCTATGTGATCTGCGTTTCCGTCGCCGGACCGGCGCTGACACAGCTTGGGCTCGAGCCGTTGCAGGCGCATCTCTTCGTATTCTGGTTCGCGCTTCTGTCCACCATCACGCCACCGGTCTGCGGCGCTGTGTTCATCGCAGCGGGTATGATCGGGGAAAGCTGGCTGAAGGTGGCGCTCACCGCAATGTCGCTGGGCGTCGGGCTGTACCTGATCCCGCTGGGGATGGTGGCCAATCCGGGCATCTTGAACCTCGCCGATGATCCGCTGAACGCCCTGATAGCACTGCTGCGCATGGGCGTGGGGCTGACGCTGGTCTCTGCCGGGTTGATCGGAGCGCGCCGCCTGGCTCCCACCATAGGACTCTGCGGGCTTGGGCTCGCGGTCACGTTCTCCGGTCTCTGGATCTGAGCACGGCCGGGCCGAAACTGGCCGTAATCGAGGTCAGCCTGAACCGGTCCCGGCTTTCAGCGTGATGTCCATGGGGCACTGAAAGTTGTCAGCGCGTGCTCATTCTTCAGCGGCGCCGGAAAAGTGACCGAAAGGCCCGGCTTCGCGGCCCTGCCCTGTTTCCGCCGTCAGGATCTTTCCCGTTCTGTGACGGCCTTGAACGCCGGACGATCGGCGCAGCGCCTTATCCAGGCTTGGACCGAGGGCTGGTCCGGCATGGCGTCCGGAAGCCAATGGAAGGGGCTCGACAGCAGCAGGTCGACCGCCGAGTAGTCCTCTCCGAGAAGATAGGGCTGGCCGTCCAGCGCTTCGGACAGGCGGGCGAAAACGGCATCCAGGTCGCGGAATGTCGCGTCCAGGACGGGATGATCGATCTTCGCCCAGTCGAGCACCAGCACGGGCTCCATCACGCCCTGATAATAGAACAGCCAGCTCAGGAAGGCGCCGCGCTGCGGGTGCCCGGCGGGACGGCCGTGCCCGGCCTCGGGGAACTTGTCAGTCAGGAAGGCGACGATTGCACCGCGCTCGCGAACGCTATCCTCGCCGTCGCTCAGGTAGGGCACCTTTTTCTCGGGGTGCGGATTGCGCGGGTCCGGACCGCCGCTGCCGTCCGGCCGGGCGACAGTGACGCCGACCACGTCGATACGGTCGGCGATGCCCATCTCCTCGATCAGGACGAGGATGGACGTCGAGCGGGAGTTCGGGGCGTGGTAGAGTGTCGGCATGGGTATCTCCTGGAATTGCGTGATGCCTTGACTTAGCTGCAAGCTGCTGACAGATCGCGTCAGCATGGCCCGGACCGACCGCCTCATGCGCCTGATGGACGCGCTGCGCCGCCTGCCCGCGCCGGTCACGGCCGCGCGGCTGGCGCAGGAAACAGACGTATCAAGGCGGCAGCTCTACCGCGACATCGCCACGCTGCGCGCGGGCGGCGCTCTGATCGATGGCGAGGCCGGGGTCGGCTACCGGCTGACCGAGGACCCGGCGTTGCCGCCGCAAAGCTTTTCCCGGCTGGAGATCGAGGCGCTGGTCCTGGCCGTGGGAGAATTGCGCCAGACGGGCGATGCGGCATTGGAGGCGGCGGGCCGTTCCGCCCTTGCCCGGATCATAGCCACGCTCGCCGACGGGCAGTCGCAGCAAGCCATGCACACCGTTTTGCGCAGCTTCCGCCCGCCGCCTGCCCGCGTGGAGTTCACCGTCGACATGCCGCTTCTGCGCCGCGCCTGCTGGGAAGAACTGGCGCTCGACGTGCGGTATCATGACCTCAAGGGCCAGGTCACGCAGCGCGAGGTCTGGCCCCTGGGCATCAGTTACTCGGACGGCACACTGATGGTGCTGGTCTGGTGCTGCCTGCGGCAGGACTGGCGCGTCTTCCACGCCGCCGGGATCGAACACGCAGGCCTTAACGGACGCAGCTTCCGGCCCCGGCGTGTGTCTTTGCTGCGCGGCTACGCAGCGCGGCACACTGCTCCCGGATCGTCCGAAAGAAAGTAGGAGCGGCCGATCCGCACGGGGCTGCCGGCTCCGAAAGAGAAGGGGCTGGACTGCAAGCGGCCTCCATGTGCTGCCAACCCCTGGAGGACCGGTATACGCGGTATTTGCTGGAATTGGACGAGAAGGGCAAAGGACTGTGATGATATCGCCGCTGCCATTGTTCTGCTGACTTTGCCATGCGGCCTGTGACGGAAACCTTCAGCCGGCATCCCGTTTCAGACAATCCAAAATGCCGCTGGCCGGATTGGCGGCTTGATATCGTCATGTTTCCCATCTGCCGCCCTCAATCTTCACTCCGGCTCCACAGCCGGAACCGGGCTGGCACAGGGTCGCCGGTCAATAATTGACAAAATTAGTAAATTAAATTACCCGCCGCGCTCGAAGGAGATGCGGATGTTCTACGACCTGGCCGGATTGCGTGCGTTTGCCGGCAATCCTTGCGTGATTGCGGCGGACGGAGCCGAGCTGACTTACGCTGCGCTGGCTGACGCCGCCGCAGAGTTCGGCAGACTGCTGCCGCAAGACCGGCGGCTGATTGCGGTTGAAGCAGCCTCCGATCCCGAAGCCGTCATCGCCTATGCAGGCGCCTTGGCCGCGGGCCACGCTGTGATGCCGCTGCCGGCCGCAGACCCCGCCACCGCCGCCCGCCTTGAGGAAAGGTTCCGCCCGGCTGCCAGCTTCCGGCGCATGGGCGGAACCTGGCGGCTGCTGGCGCACGCGCATGACCCCGCAGAAATCCACCCGGATCTGACACTGCTGCTGCAGACCTCCGGCAGCACCGGCCACGGCCGCGGGGTGCGCCTGTCCGGCACTGCGGTGGATGAAAATGCCAAGGCCATTGCCCGGTATCTGGAAATCCGGCCCGAAGACCGCGCCGCGCTGATCCTGCCGCTGCATTACTCCTACGGCCTGTCAGTGCTGCACTCGCATCTTGCCGCCGGTGCCAGCCTATGGCTCTCTCCCGGCTCGGTGCTGGACCGCGGTTTTGCCACAGCGCTGGAGGCCTCCGGCGCCACCAGCCTGGCCGGCGTGCCGCATCACTTCCGCCTTCTGGACAGCGCCGGCCTGTCCCATTCTCTGCCGGTGAACATCAAAACCCTCACCGTCGCAGGCGGTGCCATGGAGCCGGGTCAGGTGCACGCCTGGGCCACCCGGATGCAGGCCCGCGCCGGGCGGTTCTTTGTCATGTACGGCCAGACCGAGGCCACCGCGCGGATCAGCTACCTGCCGCCGGAACTGGCACTGGACAATCCCGGCGCCGCCGGCCGCGCCGTTCCCGGCGGCCGCCTGCTGCTGCGCTCTGCAGCCGGTAGCGAAATCACCACGCCGGAAGGCGAAGGCGAGCTGATCTACCAGGGCCCGAACGTGATGATGGGCTATGCCGAAAGCTGCAGTGATCTGGCCAGGGGCGCAGAACTCAGCGAACTGGCAACCGGCGATCTGGCCCGGCGCGATGCAAACGGGCTTTACCACATCACCGGCCGGCTCTCGCGGATGTCCAAGATCGCCGGCCTGCGCATCGGCCATGACGCCATCGAACGGGCCTTGGCCGCTCAGGGGCATGAGGCCGCGGTTTGGGGCGATGACAGCCGCATCTCGATCGCCATCTGCGGGCCAAAGGACGGCATTGCCGCGATGGCCGCCAAGCTGGCCGGCATCGGCCAGCAGCATTTCACCGTCCTGCCGCGTAAATCCCTGCCGCGGCGCGCCAATGGCAAGATCGACTACCCGGCGCTGAGGACGCAGTCAGCGCAGCCCAAACCTGCCCGGAATGTGCTGGCAGCCTTTCAGGCCGCCTTTGCGCCGCAGACCGTGGGCCGCAACGACAGTTTCGCATCGCTCGGCGGAGATTCCCTGCGCCATGTCGAGCTGTCCCTGGCCCTGGACGAGGCCCTCGGCGGCGCCCCTGCCGGCTGGGAAGTCATGCCGATCAGCGCTCTGGAGCAAGCCGCCCCGGCGCCCGGCGCCAGCCTGCCCTTCGATCTGGCGGCGCGTGCGGTTGCCATCCTCGCGGTGGTGGTGGCGCATCAGACCTTCTGGCCGGTGTTCGGCGGCGCCGCGGCGATGGTGATCCTGATGGGGATGAGCGTCGCAGGCTTCCGCTGGGACGCGCTGAAATCCGGCGATATGCGCAGTTTCTTCAAACCGGTGGCGGCGGTGCTGATCCCCTATTACCTGATCCTCGCAGGCTACGCCGCGGCCTGGGAGCAGGTGCCCTGGGTTTCCCTCTTTCTGGCCGGCAACTTTGCCCTGACGATCCCGGAAACCCACCTGATGCTGCCGTATTTGTACTGGTTCATCGAGGCCTATCTGCAGATGACCCTGCTGGTGGCGCTGCCCTTTGCCCTGCCGCCCGTGCGCCGCTGGCTGGTCCGCCAGGGCGCGTTCCGCAGCGGGATGTGCTTCCTGGCACTTGCCGTGGCATTGCGGCTGATCGTGCCGGAGGTCTGGCCAATCGGCGGCCGGGCACAGTTCACCGTGCCGTGGGTCTTCTACCTGTTTGCCCTGGGCTGGTGCATCACCGCCGCCAGCACGCTGCGGCAACGGCTTCTGGTGCTGGGGGCAGCCTGCCTGATCATGCCCGCGGCGGCCTATCTTGGCGGCAACTGGTACGGCGGCTGGATCAAATACATGTGGCTCTTGGCGCTGATTGCCGGGCTGCTGTTCGTCACCCGCCTGCCGATGCCGCGGTTTGCGGCCCGCCCGCTGATGCGGCTGGCGCAGGCCGCCTTCCCGGTCTACCTGCTGCACCGTTTTGTGCCGGAACTGCTGATGCCAATGATCGGGCTGGAGGGCCGCAGCCCGCTGATCGATGCGCTGGCAATCATTGGCGGCCTGGCCCTCGGCCTGGCCGCTGCCGCCGTGCAGCGCCAGCTGGTGCAATCCTGGATCAGCGCCCGGAGCCGCCGCCAGCCGGCCGCGGCACCGGGCTAAGCCAGCGCCGAAACTGCAGCGGCGATCCGGGACAAGGCTTCCTGCAGCTCCGTCTCGGATGTCGCATAGGAAATCCGGAAATAAGGGGAGATGCCAAAGGCCCGGCCCGGCACCACGGCCACATGATGGCGGTCCAGAAGATAGGCGCAAAAATCCGCGTCCGTCTCAAGCACAGCCCCCTCCGGCGTCCGCTTGCCCAGCACGCCTGCGCAGTTGGCAAAGGTATAAAACGCCCCCTCCGGCACCGGGCACTCAATGCCGTCCATGCCATTGAGCGCCTCCACCACCAGATCGCGCCGCGCCTGAAAACCGGCCCGCCGCTCTGCCAGCACCTCCTGCGGCCCGTTCAATGCTGCCGCCGCTGCCGCCTGCGAAATGGACGACGGGTGCGATGTCGATTGCGACTGCACCACTTTCATCGCCGCAATCAGATCTTTCGGCCCGCCCGCATAGCCCAGCCGCCAGCCGGTCATCGCATAGGCCTTGGAAACGCCGTTGACCGTCAGCACCCGCTCCTTCAGCCGCGGCTCCACCTGCGCAGGCGTGGCGAATTCGAACCCGCCATAGGTGATGTGCTCATACATGTCATCGGCCATCAGCCAGACATCCGGATGCCGCAGCAGCACCTCCAGCAGCGGCCGGTAATCCGCAGCGCTGTACCCCGCGCCTGCCGGGTTCGAGGGCGAATTCAACAGCAGCCAGCGGGTGCGCGGGGTGATTGCCGCCTCCAGTTTCTCTGCGGTCAGCCGGAACCCTGTGTCACTGCCGCAAGGCACCAGCACCGGCTCGCCGCCTGCAATGCGGATGATATCGGAATAAGAGGTCCAGTAGGGCGCGGGCACGATCACCTCATCGCCGGGATCAAGGCTCGCCATGAAGGCATCAAACAGGATCTCCTTGGCGCCGGTGCCCGCGATGATCTCGTCCAGCCCATAGTCCAGCCCGTTATCGCGTTTGAACTTCGCCTGCACCGCCAGCCGCAATTCCAGCGTGCCGCCAAGCGGGGTGTATTTGGTCTCCCCCGCCCGCATCGCGGCGGCGGCGGCCTCCTTGATATGGTCCGGCGTGTCGAAATCCGGCTCTCCTGCGCCAAGGATGATCACCGGCGCCCCCTGGCGCTTCATCCCGGCAGCTTTTGCGCCGATGGTCAGAATCTCCGAGACCTCGATCGGGTCAAGACGGCTTGCGCGGCGGAACTGGGCCATGGCGAGGGCTCCCTGCTGGTTTGCTGGCGCTGCAAGGTTGCCGCGGCCAATACATCAGGAAAACCGGCCGTTTGCGACAGCATTCATTCCGGTTTGGCATCAAATTCCAAGGGCCGCGCCCATGTGGCCCCTCTCAATCCGACTTCGATCGCAATTGCTTCTTCAGCCACCGTTCAAGCTTCTGCACCGCTTCCGGCACCGGCCCGTGCGGGCGCACCAGGTAATAGCGCTTGCGCGACACCAGCTCCGGTCCCGGGATCCGCAACAGATCCCCTGCCGCAATCTCCCGCGCCACCATGTCATAGGGCACAATCGCCGCGCCCAGACCCGCCGCCGCGGCCGCAATCACCATCGAATGCTGGTCGAAATAGCGCCCGTCCTGCCGCGGTGCCCCTGTCAGCCCCGCACGCTCGAACCATTCCGCCCAGGATCCCGCCCGGCTGTCCAGATGCAACAGCGGCGCCTGTGCCAGATTACCCGCCAGCTCCAGCCGGTGCGCGGTGTAAAACCCTGGGGCGCAGACCGGCACCATTTCCTCGCCGAACAAGGGCGCCATATGGGTGCCCGGCCAGTTGTCCAGCCCGTAGTGCACCGAAAGGTCAAAGTTCTCCCGCGCAAAATCAAACGGTTCCAGCCTCGTCGAGAAACTCAGCTCCACCTCCGGATGGCGGGCGAAAAAATCCGGCAGCCGCGGAATCAGCCACAGATTGGCAAAGGCCGGCAGCACCGCAATCCGCAGGGCCGAGCGGCCCGCACCGGCAGCTGCAGCCTTCTGCAGCGTCGCCCGCAAACCGGCCAGATCCAGCTCCAGATCGGCGGCCAGCCCCTGCCCTGCGGGCGTCAGCACCACACCGCGGCCCGACCGCTGGAACAGGTCGAATCCCAAATCCGCCTCCAGCTCCTTTACCTTTTTGCTGACGGCGCTTTGCGTCAGGCCCAGTTCCTCTCCCGCAGCCGTGAAACTCTGATGCCGCGCAGCGCTTTCGAAACAGCGCAGATGGGTCAGGCTTGGCAGCCGCATCTCAGGCCTCCCCCAGCTGCGACAGCAGCCATTCGCGGAATTTGATCAGCGGATACTCCTCTGCCTGATCCGCAGGCCAGACCAGGAAATACTCGCCCAGACTCACCGCTGCCCCTTCCATCGCCAGCGCCAGCCTGCCTTGCGCAATCTCGTTCTGCGCCAGGAAATCCGGCAGCAATGCTACCCCCAGCCCATGCACCGCCCCCTGCGTCATCGCCGAGGATTGGTCAAACAGCATCCCCCGCAGCTTTGCCGCCGGCACATCATGCAAGTGAAACCATTGCTCCCAGCAATCAGGATGGGTCTCCAGATGCAACAGCGGGTAATCCAGCAGGTCCGCAGGCGCAGACACCGGCCCCGCCATCAGCCCCGGCGCGCAGACCGGCAGCACATATTTCGGCATCAGCGGCAGATACGCCACCCCCGGCCAGTCCCGGGTGCCGTAATGGATCGCCGCCTGCGCCGTGCCCGCATCAAAGCTGAACGGCAGGTTGTGGGTATGCAGGTTCACCGTGATGCCGGGATGCGCGGCGGCAAACTCCCGCAGCCGCGGCGCCAGCCAGTGCAGCCCGAAGGACGGCAGGATCGACAGGGTGAAGCTGCCGCCGTCCGGATTGGCCCGCAGCTTGACCGAGGCCTGCGCCAGCCGGGTCAGGATCGCGCGCGCCTCCTTGGCAAAGCCTGTTCCGGCAGGCGTCAGCTGCATCCGCATCTGGTCACGGGCGATCAGATCGACCCCCATCTGCTCCTCCAGCTGTTTCAATTGGCGGCTGATGGCGCTTTGGGTCAGGGACAAATCCTCTGCCGCAGCCGAGGCACTGCCCAGCCGGTCCACTGCCTCCAAAGCCAGCAGCGAGGGGATTGAGGGCAGAAAACGGCGCGGCGCAATCATATGACTCTAACTCATAGGGGCAGAATTTAGTTTCATTAGCAATCCAGAGAGCGCAGTGCAATTTCTATATCAGAACCCTATCCGGCAGGATACCCGCGGAATCCACCCAAAAGTTTTCCTCATGCCCTGCCCCGCTCGACAAGGACCCTGATATGCCCCACTCCGACATCCTCGCCGCCGCCGGCCTGAGCCAGGCCGAACTGACCGGCGGCAGCCTTGCCGTCACCACTCCCGTGGACGGCAGCGAAATCGCCCGGCTGAAGACCCACTCCGCGGCAGAGGCCAAAGCCCGGATCGCCGCCGCCAAAGAGGCCTTCAAATCCTGGCGCCTGGTGCCCGCCCCCCGCCGCGGCGAACTGGTCCGGCTTCTGGGTGACGAATTGCGCCGCGAGAAAGAAAACCTGGGCCGCCTCGTCACTCTGGAGTGCGGCAAGATCTACCAGGAAGGTCTCGGCGAAGTGCAGGAGATGATCGACATCTGCGACTTTGCCGTCGGTCTCTCGCGCCAGCTTTACGGCCTTACCATTGCTTCCGAACGCCCCGGCCACGCGATGCGCGAAAGCTGGCATCCGATGGGCACCTGCGGCATCATTACCGCCTTCAACTTCCCGGTTGCGCCCTGGTGCTGGAACGCGGCGCTGGCGCTGGTCTGCGGCGATCCGGTGATCTGGAAACCGTCGGAAAAGACCCCGCTCACCGCCCTCGCCGTGCAGAAGATCTGCGAACGCGCCATGGCGGCTTTCGGCGCGGACGCCCCCGACGGGCTGATCCAGGTGCTGATCGGCGAACGTGATCTGGGCGAGGCGCTGACGGCTTCCAAAGACGTTGCCATCATCTCCGCCACCGGCTCGGTGCCGATGGGCAAGGCGGTCTCCGCCGACATGTCGAAACGGCTCGGCCGCACTATTCTGGAGCTCGGAGGCAACAACGCGATGATCGTGGCGCCCTCCGCCGATCTGGAAATGGCCCTGCGTGCTATCGTCTTTTCCGCCGTCGGCACCGCCGGCCAGCGCTGCACCTCTCTGCGCCGCCTGATCGTGCATGAGGATATCTATGACGCGCTGATCCCGCGCCTGATCAAGGCCTACGAGGGCCTGCCGATCGGCGACCCGCTGGCAGACGGCACCCTGGTCGGCCCGCTGATCGACGGTGCCGCCCTGGACGCGATGACCAGCGCGCTGGAACGCGCCCGGGCAGAAGGCGGCACCGTGCATGGCGGCGCCCCGGCCCTGACGGACACCCACGGCGCAGCCGCCTATGTGCATCCGGCCATCGCCGAGATGCCCGCCCAGACCGCCATCATGCACACTGAAACCTTCGCCCCGATCCTCTATGTGGTGAAATACTCCGATCTCGACCAAGCCATTGAAATGCAGAATGAAGTACCCCAGGGCCTCAGCTCCTGCATCTTCTCGACAGACGTGCGCGAAACTGAATATTTCCTCTCGGCAGCGGGCTCGGACTGCGGTATTGCCAATGTGAACATCGGCCCCTCCGGCGCTGAAATCGGCGGCGCATTCGGGGGCGAAAAGGAGACGGGCGGCGGCCGCGAAAGCGGCTCCGACGCCTGGAAGGGGTACATGCGCCGGCAGACCAACACCGTGAATTACTCGCGCGAGCTGCCGCTTGCTCAGGGGATCAAATTTGACATCTGAACCGGCGTCCAGCCTCTGGCAGCAAACCTGTCAGGAAAACACTGCCTTCCCGGAATTCACCGGGGAGGCAAAGGCCGACCTTGTGGTGATCGGCGGCGGCTACACCGGCTGCAGCGCGGCGCTGCAAGCCGCAGAAATGGGCGCCTCCGTCCAGCTGATCGAGGCGGCGGAGATCGGCAGCGGCGGTTCGGGCCGCAATGTCGGGCTGGTGAATGCAGGCCTCTGGCTGCCGCCCGAAGACATCAACGCCGAACTTGGTGCCGTGTCCGGCAACCGCCTGTCAGCCCTCCTGAGCGGCGCCCCTCAGAGGGTGTTCTCCCTGATCGAAAAACACCGCATTCAATGCGAGCCGGCACACACAGGCACCTTGCACTGCGCCCATGCGCCGGCCGGGCTCAAGGATCTGCAGCGCCGCCATGCCCAGCTCACCGCCATCGGCGCGCCGGTGGAATTGCTGGACCGGGACGAAGCCGTCCGGCGCACAGGCTCCGCTGCCGTGCACGGGGCTCTGTTCGATCCGCGCGCAGGCACAATCCAGCCGCTCGCCTATGTGCGCGGCCTGGCCCGCGCCGCCGCAGCTGCCGGCGCGCAGCTGCACAGCCATTCCCCTGCCGCCGCGATCAGCCGCGGCGGCAGCAGCTGGCATGTCTCCACCCCCAAGGGCAGCATCCGCGCCAAACATCTGATTATGGCGACAAATGCCTATGCCCGCGATATCACCGGCTATCAGACGCCGCAGGTGATCCCGGTGCATTATTTCCAGGCCGCCACCGACCCGCTTCCCGCCGCGCTGCTGGAGAAAATTCTGCCGGGCCGCGAAGGCTGCTGGGACACCGCGCTGGTGATGTCCTCCTGGCGGCTGGATCAGGCCGGGCGGCTGGTGATCGGCGGCATGGGGGCGCTCAACCACTGCGGCAGCGCTCTGCACCGCAATTGGCTGCCGCGCAAGCTGGCGGCGCTCTATCCGGAACTGAAGGACATGCCCCTGCGCAGCCACTGGCACGGCCGGATCGCGATGACCACCGAACACCTGCCCAAGATCCTCGATCTGAACGGCGGCTTGGCCTGCTTCGGCTACTCCGGCCGCGGCATCGGCCCCGGCACGCTGTTCGGCGCCGCCATGGCCGAAACCTTGCTGACCGGCGACCGCTCCCGCCTGCCAGTGCCGCCGTCACACGGCCACGCGATCCCCTTCGCGTCCTTGCGCAGCACCTATTACGAAACCGGCGCCGCCCTCACCCATCTGGTCAGCAACCGCTAAAAAGGCGGGCCGCCCTGGCCCGCCTCCGCTTATTTACAGCTGGCAATCGCGGCGCCAAGGTTTTGCAGCAGCGCCGGATAAAACTGCGGTCCCGGCTCCAGGCTGGCTCCCAGCGGATCCAGCACAGCAGTGCCTGCCCCGGTGCCGTCCAGCACGGTGGCCGCCAGGCCGGGATTGAACTGCGGCTCCGAGAACACGCAGGACACTTCCAGCTCCGCCACCACATCGCGCACTTCAGCAATCCGGGCCGGGCTGGGCGTGCTGGCGTCGCTCAGCGAGATCGCCCCTGCCGTCTGCAGGCCAAAGCCCCGCTCGAAATACTGATAGGCATCATGGAACACGATGAACTGCCGGGCCCGGAACGGCTCCAGAACCGCCGTGATACTGGCGGCAGCCTCCGCAATCTCCTGTTTGCCTGCCTCTGCGTTGTCCTTGTAGGCGGCAGCGTTATCCGGATCGTGTTCTGACAGCTCTGCTGCGATCACGTCCAGCCACACCTGCGCATTTGCCGGCAGCAGCCAGGCATGCGGATCGGCCCCCTGGTGATCATGCGCATAGGCCGCAGCGTGAGCCTCATGGCCCTCGTGATCATCATCGTGATCATCGTGGCCTGCTTCCCCATGCTCGTCATGATCATGGCCCTCGTGACCGTCACCGCCTTCGCCGCCGGCATGCGCTTCGTGATCCGCATGATCTTCATGACCGTCCTGATCGCCGTGTTCCCCATGCGCCTCCTCATGCGCATGCGCCTCAAACCGCGCCCCTTCGCGGAAGGCCAGCACCGTTGTGCCCTCTGCCTGCAGCAGCTCAATCCGGTGCGCGTCCCCGGCCAGCTTCTCCAACGGGCCTTCCAGCCAGGGGGTCAGCGGTTCCCCCAGCCAGAAGACCAGATCCGCCTGATCCAGCGCCCGCGCCTCCGAGGGGCGCATTGAATAGCCATGCGGCGATGCTCCCGGCGGCACCACAAGGTCAGGTGTGCCCAGGCCCTGCATCACCCGCGCAACCAGCCCGTGCACCGGCGTTATATCCGCCGCCACTCGCGGCACCTCCGCCCAGGCAGCCCCCGCCCCGGCCCCGGCCAGCAAGGCCACCGCTGCCGCACTGTTTTTCCACATGCTGGATTTATGCATTTCCGCCTCATGTAACTTTATAACATCACGCGGTTGATAAACGTCATAACATAACATATCAAGAGCCAAATCAGCCTCCGCCCAAAGGACCCGCGCAATGGACACCATCGGTTTTGAACCGCATGACCACAGCAGCTGCATTCACGATTGCATCGCGGCGGTGGACACTCAGTGCCGCACGGCCGGGCTGCAATTCACGCCCGTGCGCCGCCGGGTGCTGGAGATCCTGCTGCAGGAACACCGCGCGCTCGGGGCATATGAAATCCTCGACCGCCTGCGCGAAGAAGGCCTGGGTTCGCAGCCCCCGGTGGCCTACAGGGCGTTGGATTTTCTGGTGAAAAACGGCTTTGCCCATAAGATCGAACGCCTGAACGCCTTCATCGCCTGCACCCATCCGGGCGAACATCACGCGCCGGTCTTCCTGATCTGCCGCGCCTGCGATGCGGTGGCTGAATCGCAGCGCGAGCCTACCCAGGGCCAGCTCGGCCAGGCTGCCCGCGACGCGGGGTTTGTCATCGAACGCGCCGTGATCGAGGCCGAGGGGCTGTGCCCCAAATGCCAGCAGGCAGGCGCCGCATGAGCTTGATTTCTCTCGATCATCTGACTGTCGCTTATGGCGGCAAGACAGTGCTGTCCGGTGTGAACCTGGCGATTGAACCCGGCGAGATTGTCACTGTGGTCGGCCCCAACGGGTCCGGTAAATCCACCCTGCTGCGCAGCGTGATCGGCGCCCTGAAACCCACAGGCGGCGCCGTCAACCGCGCGCGCGGCCTGCGCATCGGGTATGTGCCGCAGAAACTGCATATCGACCCCACCCTGCCGCTGACCGTGCGCCGCTTCCTCAGCCTGCCGGAACGGGTTTCCGATAGCCGCGCCTCCGAGGCATTGGAGCAGGCCGGCGCCGGCGATCTGGCCTCCCGGCAGATGTCCGGCCTCTCCGGCGGCCAGTTTCAGCGGGTTCTCTTGGCGCGCGCGCTCCTGAACAATCCGCAGCTGCTGATCCTCGATGAGGCCACCCAAGGCCTGGACCAGCCCGGGTCCGCCGCCTTTTACCAGCGCATCGAGAAGGTCCGGCAGGAGCTTGGCTGTGCGGTGCTGATGGTCAGCCATGAGCTGCATGTGGTGATGGCGGCCTCGGACCGGGTGGTCTGCCTGAACGGCCATGTCTGTTGCGAAGGGGCGCCGGAACATGTCGCCTCCGCCCCGGAATACCGCGCCCTGTTCGGCACCGGCACCCAGGGTGCACTGGCGCTTTACCGGCATGAACACAATCACAGCCATGATCATGATTGCACACATGGCAGCCATCACGAGGCGGCAGAATGATCCTGCTTGACGATTTCCTGATCCGCGCCGCCCTTGCGGGGATCGGCGTGGCCCTGGCCGCGGCACCATTGGGCTGTTTTGTGGTCTGGCGGCGGATGGCCTATTTCGGCGATGCCACCGCGCACGCGTCGATCCTGGGCGTGGCGCTGGCGCTCAGCTTTGATGTCTCGGTCTTTGCCGGCGTGCTGGCGACTGCGCTGGCCATGGCCACCACTGTCTCGGCGCTTGCCGGGCGCGGCTATGCAATGGATACGCTGCTGGGGGTTCTTGCCCATTCCTCGCTGGCCTTCGGCCTGGTCGCAGTGTCTTTCCTGCAGGGCGTGCGGATTGATCTGATGGCCTATCTCTTTGGCGATATCCTGGCAGTGGGCCGGGGCGATCTGGCGGTGATCTGGGCCGGTGCGCTGCTGGTGCTGGCACTGCTCTGGTGGCGCTGGTCCGCGCTGCTGACGGCCACATTGAACCCGGATCTGGCCCATGCAGCAGGCATTGATCCCCGGCGCGAACAGATGGTGCTGACGCTGGCTTTGGCGCTGGTGGTGGCGGTTGCCATCAAGGTGGTCGGCGTGCTGCTGATCGCCGCCATGCTGCTGATCCCGGCAGCGGCCGCCCGCCCCTTTGCCGTCACGCCGGAACGGATGGCGGTGATTGCCGCACTGCTGGGAATGCTGGCGGCATCGGGGGGGCTGCAGCTGGCTTTTGTGTTCGATACCCCCGCCGGCCCCAGCATCGTTTGCCTGGCGGCCGCGCTTTTCGCCGCCGCCAGCCTTGCCGGCCTGGTGCTGCAGCGGCATCGCGGCTGATGGCTGTCCTATCGCACCCCTGCCGCGAGGGACAGCAAACGGCCCTGTTGCGGGCAGCGGGCCTCACTCCGGGCCTGTCTCTGCCTGCGGAAGACCCCTTGGCCGGCCTGGGCAGGCGCCGTCTCAGCTGCCAGTGCGCTGCAGGTTGTCATCGCTGGTCCACTTGCTGACCGCTTCGATCAGCGCCTTCTTGTTGATCGGCTTGCTGAGGAAATCATCCATCCCCGCCTGCAGGCATTTCTCCCGGTGGGTCTGCAGCGCATTGGCGGTCAGCGCCACAATCGGACATCTACTGCTGCCGGTCTCCGCCTCGATCCGGCGCATCTCGGCGGTGGCCTCCAGCCCGTCCATCTCCGGCATCATCATGTCCATCAGGACAATGTCGGGCCGCTCTGCCTGAAACTGCGCAACAGCCTCCACACCGTTCTTGGCAACACTGATCTTCAGCGGCGTATTTTTCAGCATTTTGGTAACCACCAGCTGATTGGTGCGGTTGTCCTCGGCCAGCAGGACATTCACCAGCCGGCCCTGCGGCGCATCCTTGCCCCCGCCGCCGGCAGCAGCAGCCGGCTTTTGCTCCTGAACATTCAGCACCCGGGTAATCACCTGCCGCAGCTGCACCGCCCGCACAGGCTTCAGCGCAAACTCGCAAATCCCGATCGCCTCGCAATCCGACCGGCTCAGCGCCTGTTCCACCGAGGACAGCACAATCAGCGGCACCGTTTCAAAACCCGGCATAGCCCGGATCCGGGCGGCCAGTTCCTGCCCGTCCATCGCCGGCATCTGGTAGTCGAGAATAATGAAATCGAACCGGCGCCCGTCCAGCTGCGAATCCGACAGAATCTCCAGCCCCTCATGCGCCGAGCCGGCCAGCGTGCAGGCCACCCCCCAGGAGCTTAGACGTTCGGACAGCATCACCCGGTTCAATTCCAGGTCATCCACCACCAAGCCGTGGAGCCCGGCCAGGCTGAGCGGGCTGTCCGCCCGCACCGGGGCAACATGACCGCCCGCCTGCAGCGGCAACTCGATGGTGAACACAGACCCCTCGCCCAGCTCCGACCGCACCTGCACCGAGCCGCCCATCAGCTTCAGCAGCCGCGCCGAAATTGCCAGCCCCAGGCCGGTGCCCTCGAAATTTCGGCTGGCGGCATTGTCAGCCTGTTCGAAGGCGCGGAAGATATGCCCAGTCCGGCCCGGCTCAATGCCGATTCCGGTATCGGTGACCTGCAGCGTCAGCAAATGGCGGCCGTCCTGCTCGCGGCCGGTCAAATCGATGTAGACATAGCCCTTGCGGGTGAACTTGACCGCATTGCCGGCGACATTGGTGATCACCTGGCGGATCCGGCCGGCATCGCCCATAAAGATTTCCGGCAGCGCGGGGTCGTACCGCAGGGTCATCTCAACCCCTTTTTCCGCGGCCTTGGGCGACAGCAAGGTGACCACATCCTCCAATGCCGTCTGCAAATTGAACGGAGCAAGGTTAAGCTCGACCTTGCCGGCCTCGATCTTGGAGAAGTTCAGGATGTCGTTGATAATTGTCAGCAGCGCCGTGCCGGATTTTGAAATGGTCTCCGCATACATCCGCTGGTCCTCGTCCAGCGCGGTGTCCTGCAGCAGCTCTGCCATGCCGATCACCCCATTCATCGGGGTGCGGATCTCATGGCTCATATTGGCCAGGAATTCCGACTTGGCGCGGTTTGCGATATCTGCCGCTTCGCGCGCCTGCTCCATCGCGTATTCGCGCTCGTCGCGCTCGGCAAATGCGTCCTCCAGCACGCCGACCGAAAAATCCAGTGCCCGGAATTCCCGGGAGGCGAACCAGGGCAGCGGCCGCAGCGGGCTGCGCAGCCCGGCAATGGCATCAGACATCCGGTTGTGGATCATCTGCAACGGACGCAGCGCCAGAACATGCACCAGCAGCAGCACCAGCAGCGACAGCGCCAGCACCGGCACAACGGTCCAGATGATGATCTGGCGCACCTTGGCCGCCACCAGCGCTTCGCCGTCGCGGGTCGACCACTCCACCATCATGGTGCCGAAGGAAGCGCCTTCGAGCTCAATCGGCCGTTCATAGATCACATGATGGTCCGGCGGCGGCACGGCCGGCGCATTGGCCGCGGCCAATAGCCTGCCCGACGGGCTGCGGATCTGGATCGATACAATCTTCGGGTTACGGGTGACCGCCTCGATCAGCCCGGTTTCCAGTACCGGAACATCCTCCACAATGATCGATTCCAGCATCAGCCCGCTGAGCAGTGAAACCGTCAGGTCAGCCTGGTCGGCGAGCTGCTCCTCAAGCCGCTGCACCTCCTGGCTCTGCGCCAGATGGCCGACCGTCAATCCAACGGCCGACGCGGCCAGCAGCAGCGACAACACGATCTGAAAAAGTATGCCTGTACGTTTCATATCTCTACTGCGGCACCTCAGAATGCCAGGCTTCGCTCCATTGCCCGGCGGATGATGTCATAGTCGGCATCAACCCCCAGCAAAAAGCCGTTTTTTGATATCCGGCGCACGATTTCCTCGTTTTCCGAGGACAGCATCACCTTGCGCATCGCCTCCAGCACGCTGTCCGGCATATCCGGCGCTGCCAGCCAGGGTTTGGTCACATTGTCAAACGAGGCCAGCGCCCGGATCGGCACCCCCTTGGCGACCAGTTTCTTGAACGTGCTTTCCTTCAGCGCGCCCGCGGTATACTTGCCCGCGCCGACCGCCTCGCCGACCAGGTCGTGGCGGCCGAGATAGGCGAATTCCTGCAGGTCGGCGCCGCTGATACCGGCCTCCAGCAGGTGCTCCTGCGCCAGGTAGCGGCCAATCGTCGACAGTTCATCGCCAAAGGCAAAGCTCAGCCCGGCCAGTTCCTCAACCGACCGCAGGCTGCTGTCCTTATGCACCACGATCACCCCCTTGAACCGCTTTCCGCCGTTCTTGGATTCCATCGCGACAATCCGGATTGCCGGATTCTCCATCATCACATGCACATAGGACGCCGGGCCGAAACGGGCAAAATCCACTTCGCCGTCAGCCAGCTGGCGGATGCCTTCGCCATACTCCTTGGCGATCTTCAGCCGGATCGAGACCGGCTCCCCCAGTTCATCGCTCATCCGGCCGGACAGGAAAGACAAGAAAGGCTGGTACTGTTTGACCGTTACGGTTGGTTTATCGGCTGCATAGGTGCCGAACACCAATTCGATCCCGGCCTGGCCGGTGCCGGGCAGCAGGGCCGCAAGTCCAACGGCCAGCGCAGCCCCCCGGGCCGCTTCCCGCAGGCGCGTCCTGAAAACCCTAACGATATCAACGCTACACTTAAAAAGTGTCACGGTTCTAGCCTCCTGACTGCGATCGGCTGGCACCGCCGGCGGACCGCCATACTTCGTTACATAGCACATGGTTAAGAACGCAATGTTAACGCGCCTTGTATTCTCCGAAAAATTTTACGGTTCCTTTATTCTGCGCCCCCTATATTAACCATTCAGTAAGACTTTCGTAATCTTTTAGGCAAATTCGCCATAATGTCAGAATATCAGCCTCAACAGGTGCAACAGGAACTGCCGTGAAGAATACCAATTTGCCCCCCAGGACCGCCCGGTCCTTCCGCCGCTCAGCACAAGTCACCGTGCTCACATCGCTTTTTTCAGCGTTGCCCGTTGCGGCCCTGGCCATTCCATCGCCGGAACTGGTGATCGGCTCGGTGTCTTCGCTATCGCAGGTTCTGGCCGTGGGAATTGCCATGGTTTCCGGTCTTGGCGCAATCGTTGCGGCAAAACTGGGTTTTACCCCCAAACCGGGCGGTTCGCCACGCCGCTACCCGGTCAAGCTGATCTTCACCCTTGTGCTGGCAGCCATTGCTCTGGCTGCAGGAAACTATTGGCAGTACTCCTCGCACAGCGCTGCCGAGCTGGCAAGGCTGCAGGCCACTCTGACCCGTCCGGCGCAGTTTGACGGCACCGCCATCAAGGATGCCAGCCTCAAGGAGACCAGCTTCTCCAAACAGGAGAACCACCCGCTGGCGATGAGCACCGCAGACGCCGCGGCGGCGCTGCAGGATGGCTCCACCCTGTTCTACGACATCCGCGAGACCGGCGAGAACGCCATGGGCACCCTGCCCGGCGCCACCCACATCCGGTTCCCGGACTTCCTGCAGTCCCGCCCGGTGCAGCCCGGCCAGAAGGTTGTGCTGTTTTGCCATAACGGCAACCGCTCTTCGGAAACCTGCGCCAAGCTGGCGGCGATGGGCATCGACTGCAGCTTCATTGCCGGCGGCATCGAGAAATGGATCGTCGAGGGGCGCGACTTCTCCGACAAGGACGTCAAAACCCTCTCCGACCTGCGCGCCATTCCGGAATACCCAGGCAAGGATGTGCTGCTCAGCACCGGTGATTTCGAGGCGCTGCTGACCACCGAGGATCTGCAGATCGTCGACACCCGCTATCCCGGCGATTTCGAGGCCGGCCACCTGCCCGGCGCCGTCAACATCCCGATCCGCAAGATGACCACCGAGGACCTGATGGCACGGATTGCGGACCTGGATCCGGAGAGGCCCACAATCGCCGCCTGTTATGACCGCCGCAGCTGTTTCATGAGCCAGGTGCTGGGGCTGGAGCTGTCGCAGCAAGGCATTGATTTCCGCGGCCGCTACACTCTGCCATGGGAATATTTCGTCGCACCGAAACCGAAACCGCATGTGCAGGACTGGCTGGCCGAGCAGCAGACCGGTCTGTGGGACAAGGCGATCTCGGCGCTGGCAGCCGCCCTCCTGTGGGTGCATGAGCGCAGCCATATCCTGCTGGGCCTCTTGGCGCTGTCCATCGTGACCCGCATTCTGGTGCTGCCCGTCGCACTGAAATCCGAACGCGATCAGATCATCACCAATGAGACCGCGGACGAGATGAAGGCGCTGAAGGCAAAGCTGGCCCATGACCCGGTGCGCAAGGCCCGCGCGGTGCAGGCATTCTACGCCGCCAAGGGCCTCACCCCGATGAAAAACCTCACCGCGCTGCTGTTCCTGCCGGTGATGATGCTGGGCGTTTCCGCCGCACAGGAGGCCAGCGCCAGCCTGCAGGCCCCGCTGTTGTGGATGGCCGACCTCGGCGTGCCTGACCCGCTGTTCATCATGCCGGTGCTGTTCTGCGCCCTGGCCGCGGTCTACCTGTTGTGGGCCGTCGCCAAGACCAAGCGGCAGAAACTCTTGTGGATGGTGCTGGGCATGCCCGCGCTGTTTGCGATGGTGTTTTCCCTGTCCGGCGCCGCCAATGCCTACCTCTGCTTCAGCCTGACGCTCTTGCTGGTCCAGCGCGCCTATGTCACCGGCATGCACCGCAAACTGGGCGCGGCGCTGTCTCTGCGCGCCCACAAACGCAGGCTTGCCAAACTGCCCCGCGGCGTGATCCCGATGGGCTATACCGAGGAACTGCAGGACGCCGGCAACAAGGCGCTGCGCCTGTCGATCCTCAGGAACGCGGGCCTGCCGGTGCCCGGCGGCGTCATTGTCCGCTCCGACGCCATCCAGAACTACCGCGCCATGGCGCCTGCCCGCAAAGATGCATTTGCCGCACAGGTTTTCGCACTGGCCGGCGGCAAGCCGGTCGCTGTGCGCTCCTCCGCCAGCAACGAGGACGGCGCCGATCAAAGCTTTGCCGGCGTCTTTGAATCGGTGCTCGACGTGACTGCGGACAGCATGCGCGCCGCCTTGGACGCGGTGGTGGAAAGCTTCTCCTCCGCGCGCGCCGCCAGCTACTCCGGCGAGGGCGACAGCACCGGTCAGGGCAATATCGTGGTGCAGGAGATGGTGCAGGCGGAATATGCCGGCGTCCTTTTCACCCAGGACCCGATGGCCCCCGGCATGGCGATGATCGAATGGGTCGAGGGCTGCGGTGAAGACCTGGTTTCGGGCCGTGTCACCCCGACCTCCCTGCGCTTTGGCCGCTACACCGGCCTGCCCGCCGCCGAAGATCAGGACCAGACGCTGGACATGGCGCCGCTGCTGGCGCTCGGACGGCAGATCGAAGACACTTTCGGCGCCCCGCAGGACGTGGAATGGGCCTATGCAAACGGTGCGTTCCAGATCGTGCAAAGCCGCGACATCACCACGCTCAGCCTCGGCACCGAGCAGGAGAAAACCCGCCTCGCCGAATGGCGCGAAGTGCTGGACCGTTACGGCGATGCAGATCCGGACCAAATCATCCTGGAACAGGACGAAATGTCCGAGGTGCTGCCCCGCCCCACCCCGCTCAGCTTCTCGCTGATGAGCGATCTGTGGGCGCCAGGCGGCAGCGTCGACCTGGCCTGCCGCGATCTGGGTGTGCCCTATGGCCTGCCCGAGGGCTGCGACGGCCATCTGGTCAACCTCTTCGGCAAAACCTATGTCGATGTGGCGCTGAAACAGGGCATGACCCTGAAACTCACCGCCGCCAAGGCCAAGCAGCTGCGCAAACGGGCGCAGCCGATGATCACCCGCTTCCGGGCCGAGGTGATGCCGGAACTGCGCAACAAGCTGGCGATCTGGCAGGCCGTGGACTATGCCGCCCTGCCCCAGGACAAACTGCTGGAGACAATCGCCACCCTCAAAGAAATGTTCATCCGCGAGGTCTATCTGGAAGCGGAGAAGATCAACATCCTGGCAGGCTTCACCATGGGCGAGGCAGGCACCGCCGCGGCGGGCGACCCGGCCCTGCGCGCCCATCTGATGCACGCGGACCTGCCCAACGCGCCCTCCAGCCTGCTGGCCTCCTGCACCGGCAAGGACGCCCAGGCACGCGCCATGCGGCTGATGGGCCACCGCTCGATCTTTGACTACGAGCTGTCCTCGCCGCGCTACGCTGAGGCGCCGGCGCTGCTCAACTCGCTGCTCGACAGCGCGGTTGAGCCGATCGGCACCGTCCCGGTCCCTGCCAACCTGCCGGATGAGCTGGACGGCACCATCGGCATCGCCATCGCCTATCAGGACCTCAAGGAACAGGCCAAGCACGAGGCCCTGCGCGTCGTCGCCGAACTGCGCCGCGCCCTGTTGGCGCTGGGTCAGTGCAGCGGGCTCGGCGATCTGGTGTTCAGCCTGACCTTCGGCGAAGTGCAGCAGGGCAACTGGGCCGACCCGGACACGCTGCGCCACCTGGCAGAGGCCCGCGCCAAGACCGAGGCGCTGCGCAAGAAGTCCGCGCCCTCCGCCGTCACCCTCAGCCTACGCGATTGCGAACTCTTGTCGCTGGGCGTCCAGACCCAGGCGGGCGGCGGCTCCCTGGGCGGCACCTGCGTGGCCGGCGGCGGCAGCGCCACCGCCCGGGTGTTCTGGATGGAGGACGACAGCGACATCAGCCCCGCGGCCTTTGCCGATTTCCAGGACGGCGACATCCTGGTCTGCCGGATGGTCAACCCGGCCTGGCTGCCATGGGTGCAGCGCTCCGGCGCGGTGCTCAGCGAGGTCGGCGGCTGGCTCAGCCACATGGCCATCGTTGCCCGCGAAAAGGACGTCCTGATGCTGGTCGCCTGCAAGGGTCTCGACAGCCTCAGCCACGGCGAACGGGTGACCGTCAGCGAAGACGGCAGCATCCATCCGCTGCAGGAAAAGAGCCTCAAGGCGGTCTCCGCCTGATCTGACCGGCAGCGATAAAGACACCAAACACCCGCGCCGCCAGGCAGCGGGTGTTTTTCATATCTTGCGGCGGACAGGCGGGACATCCCCCGCCGCTTCCATCCTTGCACTTTTGGCAAAGATTGCCATATGCTGATGACGTAAAGGGAGACCCGCCCATGGCCACCATGAACGTATCCTTGCCGGATCAGATGAAAGACTGGGTCGAAGACCAGGCCCGCGCCGGCACCTATGCCAATTCCAGCGATTACGTCCGCGACCTGATCCGCCGCGACCAGGCCCGCGCGGCCGCCATTGGCGAACTGCAATCCGCCATCGACGCAGGCCTCGCCAGCGGCCCGGCTGAGGCGCTGACAGCCGAAGGGTTCAAGGCCGCCATGCGCCGCAATGGCTGAACCGCGCTGGCGTCTGCGCCCCGCCGCCCGCGCCGATCTCGCCGCGATCTGGCGCTACGGGCTGGAAACCTGGGGTGAAACACAGGCCGATGCCTATGCCGGCAGCCTGTTTACCTTGTTCGATCTGATCGCCGGCTTCCCCGGGATGGCCCGCGAACGGACTGAGTTCACCCCGCCGGTGCGCATTCATCCAACCGGTGCGCATCTGGTGATCTACCGGCTGGAACAGGGCCGCCCGGAGATTATCCGCGTCCTGCACGCCCGCCAGGACCTGATGGCTTTCCTTTCGGAATAGACCGGCAAAGAACACCCGCCCCGCAGCCACTGCGGCAGGCCATGCCTGTTCTTTCAGACATCCCCGTCGATGAACGGGTTCTGAGCTTCATACTGGTCCCGTGTGACCCTCTTGTGATCGCCTTCCAGCCGGACTGCGGCCATTGCCCGGTCCGCATAGATCTCCGACCGCAGCGGCCACGCCAGCGCCGCATCAAACAGCCCCGGCATCAGGTCATAGGGCGCGTTTTCCCTGTCCACATCCCGCATCCACAGCTGCGACCCGCAGGTGCTGCAGAACGCCCGTTCGGCAAAGGCGGTGGATTGATACCGGGTCACCGGCCCCTCCACCGTTACCGCCTCCGCCGCGGCCTCGAAACACAAAAACAGCCCGCCGGTCCAGCGCTGGCACATCCGGCAATGGCAGGCGCCGATGCGGGGATCGTGCTGCCCCTGCACACGGATCTTTACGGCGCCGCACAGGCAGCGGCCTTCCAGAACGTCACTCATACCCGACCTCCTTGCTGACCCGGCAAGGGTACAGCAGTTCCAGTCTCAGCGGGAGGTTCCGCAGATCAAAGCCGCAAATCGGCCTGATCCGGCGCCAGCACATATTTCAGATCATAGATCAGCGCGCCCTCGGTCCCCAGGCCGCGGACCGCCGCCGCGCCCATCTCCCGGAACTCCGAATGCGCAACCGCCAGAACAACCCCGGCATAGGCCCCCTGCCCCGGCGCCGGCACCAGCGGAATGCCGTATTCCGCCCGCGCCTCTTCCGGGTCCGCATGCGGATCATAAACATCCACCGCCGCCCCGTATTCTTCCAGGCTGCGCACCACATCGATCACCCGCGTATTGCGCAGGTCCGGGCAGTTCTCCTTGAACGTCAGCCCCATCACCAGCACCCGCGCACCCGCAACCGGCAAGCCGCGTTTCAGCATCGCCTTGACCATTTCCCCCGCAACATAGGCGCCCATGCCGTCATTCAGCCGCCGCCCGGCCAGCAGGATCTCCGGGTGATAGCCCAGCTGCTCCGCCTTGTGTGTCAGGTAATAAGGATCCACCCCGATGCAGTGCCCGCCCACCAATCCGGGCCGGAACGGCAGGAAATTCCATTTGGTTCCAGCCGCTTCCAGCACCGCCTCGGTGTCGATCCCCATCCGGTTGAAAATCTTCGCCAGCTCATTGACCAGCGCGATGTTGATATCCCGCTGGCTGTTCTCGATCACCTTGGCCGCTTCGGCCACCCGGATGCTTGCCGCCTTGTGGGTGCCGGCCGTGACCACCTCGCGGTAGAGCGCATCGACCCGTTCGGCCACGTCCGGCGTCGAGCCGGACGTCACCTTGACGATATCCGCCAGCCGCCGCGCCTTGTCGCCGGGGTTGATCCGCTCCGGTGAATAGCCGGCAAAGAAATCCTTGTTGAACACCAGCCCCGAGCGCGTTTCCAGAATGGGCACGCAGTCTTCCTCGGTGGCGCCGGGATAGACGGTGGATTCATAGATCACCAGATCGCCCGGTTGCAGCACCCCGCCGACAATGGCCGAGGCCGCCAGCAGCGGGCTCAGATCCGGCCGGTGGCTGGCATCCACCGGCGTCGGCACGGTGACAATATAGATCGAGCAATCCGCGATCTCGGCCGGGTCCGAGGTGAAGCTCAGATATTCCGCCGCCGCCAGCTCCGGCCGGCCCAGTTCGCGGGTGCGGTCCTCGCCCCGGCGCAGCTCGGCAATACGGCCGGGGTCAATGTCAAACCCCAGCACCGGCCGGTGCCGCCCGAAGGCCGCTGCCAGCGGCAGCCCCACATAGCCAAGGCCAATGACACAGATCTTGTCCTGCACGCCGCTCATCGGGGCTGCTCCTTGTTACTCGCCGGGGGTCTTAAGCCAAGCCCCCTGCCCGCCCACATAAGGCCCTGCCCCCAAGGGCTTCAACCGCCCCGCCGCGGATTTGGCCTCAGGCTTCCACAACAATCGCCGCGACATCGCCGTCCACATCCCGGCAGGCCGCCAGCAGGCGCGGCATCAGATGCGCCATCACATAATTGGCGTGGAACCGGCTCGGCGCCTTCAGCACCAACCGGCCGCCTGCCCGCCCGGCCTTTTCCAGCCCTTGAATCCACGACGCATAATTCGCCGGGTCCTCCGCATGCAGCACTGCCTTGGCCAGGCTCCACTCGCTGCCGTCCGAGACATCCGGCGCAGGCGGTGCCGCTCCGGGGCGCAGGGGCACCACATTGGGCGCAGGCTCGTCCTTGTTCTGCATCCGGTGTTCGAAATCCGGGCCCACAGCCGCCCAGCGTTCCCGGGTGTCCGCCAGCAGCCGCTCCAGATCGATGCCGTATTCGGTGACCCGCCCGCGGGCGCCCTGGCGTTTCACCACCAGCCAGCCCAAGCCCCGCAGCTTGGCCATCTCGCGCTTCACCGTGCGTTCATCGACATCCCACAGCCGGGCAATCTCGCGCTGGCCCACCGCCAGCTCATCGCGCTGCCAGTTGTAGCGTGCGGTCATCAATGTCATGAACCGCAGCACCAGCTTCTGCGCCCCCTTGCCCTGGCCAAGCGCATATGCCCCCATCGCTGTGAGGATGTCATACTTCAACGCTGAGGCATTGCGCCCCGCAGGCCGTTTGGCAAGCATTGCTGCCCCCGTTTCTCTTCCCTGCCCTGCTGGGCCGGGATATGCTGCCTCAAGTGCTCCCAGCTGGTTTTGCCGGGAATTGCGCCATCCGGTTTGCTCCGAACTCAACGCTATTCGTTTGTTGTACCTGATTTGCGTCCGGAATTCCGATTCTGTCAAGCGCTCAGCGGAATTGAATTCAATCCCAATCCCTTTTTCGAAAGAAAAATTGGTATCAATGGTATGGGGGGACATCCAGTGTGTCCCCCAATGGGCCGGAAATGTCCCCCAATCTGCTGTGTCCTTGCGCGGGGTGTCCCCCTAAATATGGCCCCCGGACGCCAGGAAAATCCAATAAAACGAATCGCTTGGCGGATCGGCTTCGAATCGGTTCCGCCCTTGTTTTGCTGGGCTTTCCGCAGATCTGTCCCCGCGGGGACAGGACGCTGTTCCAAACCATATTAGCTTTTGCGTTTTTTGCAAATTCGGCGTAAATGAATATTGAGGCTGAATTAGCGTCCGCAAGAAATGGGCGCCGCCAAATAGAAAACGTGTGAGGCTAAGGAGCAGCGATGTTTACGCACGAAGACCTGTCCAAAATGCAGGCCCAATCATTGAAGATGCAAAGCTGGATCCGCCAGCAGACCTTCTCCCCCGAAATGGAAAAGACCCTGCGCCGGTTCTCCTCCTGGGAAGTGGCCGAGCTGATTTTCCGGGTCAACCAGTCGACCCTGCGGGGACGGCTGTCGGCGGACCCCTCTCTGCCCCAGGGCCATGTCGAGGAGGACGGCCGCCAGCGCTGGTATTCGCTGGAGGAAATCAACGAGCTGCGCCGCCGCATCAAAATCAACCGCAAATCCCTGCTGCCCAAACGCCCGGCGGGGAAACGGGCGCTGAGGGTGGCGATCTCCAACTTCAAGGGCGGCGCCGGCAAATCCACCGTTGCGCTGCATTTCGCCCATGCCGCGGCGCTGGACGGCTATCGGGTGCTCTGTGTCGACTTCGACCCGCAGGCGACCCTGTCGCACTCCATGGGCCTCAGCGATGTCACCGAGGATTACACCGTCTGGGGCATCATGGCGCGCGACCTGGTGCGCGAGACCGAACGGATGAACGCGGTGGCCAGCGGTGCCGAGTCGGGCACCGCCCTGCCCCGGCGCCAGCTGCCCGACGCGATCACCGGCATGGGGCTGCAGGACTTGCGGGTCAGCGACTTTGTCAAACCGACCAGCTGGCCCACCATCGACATCATCCCCTCCTGCGCCAATGCGGCCTTTGTCGAATTCGCCTCGGCCCAGTACCGCCACCTGAACCCGGAATGGTCGTTCTTCGCCGCGGTCTCCCGCTACCTCGATCAGCTGCCCGCGGAAGATTACGACCTGATGATTTTCGACTGCCCCCCCGCGATCGGCTACCAGTCGATGAACGCGGTCTTTGCCGCCGACATGCTCTATATCCCGTCCGGCCCCGGCTATTGGGAATATGACTCCACCACCTCCTTCATCGGCCAGCTGTCCGAGGCGCTGGAAGATCTGTCGGCCTTTAACGGCGTTGTCCCCGCGGGGACATTTGCGCTGCCCAAGGTGTTCCAGGATGTCCGCTTCCTCCTCACCCGTTACGAAAGCGGTAACGATTTGCACCGTGCGATGCGTTCGGCATTTATGAAGGTGTTTGAGGGTAGAATGACCGAACACCCGATTGAGATGACCCGCGCAGTCGAACAATCGGGGCGGTTCCTGAGTTCGATCTATGAAATCGACTACCGGGATATGACCCGCGAAACCTGGCGCCGCGCACGTGCGTCGTTTGATCAGGCTTATGACGAATTCAAAGCCTACGCGGTGGAAGCCTGGGAAAAACTGGAGGATGAGGCATGAGCAAACGCAGAGTCTTCGACATCGACTTCCCGTCTGAACCACAGGTTTTCCCCGCGGGGACAGCCGTAAAAAAACCGGATGAGCGGCCGGCAGATGCGCGCCGCGGTCCGATGGCCACGGCGATTTCGGAAAACGCGGACGCGTTGCGCGCCCGGGCTGAAGCCGAGCAGGACATCCGCGCCGAGAACGACCGGCTGGCGCATGAATTTGTCCGGCTGAAAAAGCTGGGCCTGGTGGTCGACCGGATCCCGCTTGGCATGATCACCATGAAAAAGCTGATCCGCGACCGCAAGGATGAGCGCGATCCCGAGCTGGACGAGCTGAAGGAGTCGATCAAGGCGGTTGGCCTGTCCAACCCGATCCGGGTCGAGGCCAAGGACAACGGCCAGTACGAGCTGATCCAGGGCTACCGCCGGATGCGGGCCTATTTCGAATTGCTGAGCGAGACCGGCGACAAGAGCTATGCCCATATCCCCGCGGGTTTGGTGGCCAAGGGCGACAGCTTGCAAAGCCTGTACCGCCGGATGGTGGACGAGAACCTGGTGCGCCGCGACATCTCATTCGCCGAGATGGCCCAGCTGGCGCTGCGCTACGCCGAGGACACCGGCACCGGGGCCGAGACCATCGAGGATGCGGTCAACGATCTGTACGCCTCGGCCGGCCGTCAGAAGCGGATTTACATCCGCCACTTCGCGCAGGTGCTGAAGGCGGTCGGCGACGATCTGAAATTCGCGGAGGCGATCCCGCGGGCGCTGGGGCTGGACCTGAAAAAGCGGCTGGAGGCGGATGCGATGAACGCGCAGGTGCTGCGCGACACGCTGGCGCGGGTGCAGCCCTCGAGCGAAGAGGCCGAGCTGGACGTGCTGCGCAGCTTTGCCGAGGGCAAGCGCAAGAACGCCCCCCGCGCGCCGTCGCCACAGCGGCCCGGTGTCGCCAAAACCACATTGCGCTGCACTGTCCCCGCGGGGACAGTCCGCTGCCAGGCCCGCGACGGCAAGATCGAGATGGCGATGGAACGCGACTTCTCGGAGATCGACCGGCACAAGCTGGAGGACGCCATTGCAGCCTTCTTCGAGGCTTTGGAACAGGAAGACTGACCATCTGTCCCCGCGGGGACAGGACCGGAAAATCGGCGCGGCCCGGCAGAAATGCCGGGCCTTTTTTATGCCTGGCGCTGGCCGCCGCCGGTGTTTTCACCACCTGTCCCCGCGGGGACAGGTCAGGTTGCGGCGTGGCAGCTGCCGGGGCCAATAGTGTCTAACCGGACCGTTTGAGCCTGTTTTTATAGCTGTCGCCGCAGGGACAGCGCTTGGGCCTTTGGCTGCGGCACGGCGATTTCCCTCATCCCGACACTATTGGCCTTGAACGCGGGGTCCGGAAAACGGCCCCTGTCCCAGCGGGGACAGACACAGAAAAAGCGGAGCTGCCAGCGCCTGCCGCCGGGCAGCCGGGACCGGCCGTGTCCCGCTGAAGGGTTTTGCAGATTTTGCTCCGGGACAGTCCTGCCTGTCCCCGCGGGGACAGGGACGGAAAAACACCGGTACAGGCCCGGATGCTGCCAGTGTTTGGCTGCATGGTTCCGTCGCGGGCCCCCCTGGAATTTCCGGGTGTCCCCGCGGGGACACCTACGTGGTTCAGACTGAGCGCGTGCAAAATCCTGGCTTGTCCCCGCGGGGACAGAGCGGGCGTTATGGGGGTGAAGGGCATGGGCAGCGGCGGGCAAACCTATCCGCCGGGCGGGGGCGCATATGTACCTCTGGGGGGGCTTTCGGCCCGCCGCGGCAGGCCGAAAGCCCGCAGTGTCCCCGCGGGGACAGCAGTTTGAAACCGGCAGACTGCAGCCAGGAAAACAGCCGTGTCCCCGCGGGGACAGAGGAAGGGCCGCAGGCAGCGACAGGGGGGGAGTGCAAAAAATGAGGCCCGGCAGAGGTGCCGGGCCTTTGGGTTTTCCGGTGCTGTCCCCGCGGGGACAGCCGGCGATTTTCGATCTGAAGGGCGGGTCAGTTCAGGATCTTGAACTCAATCCGGCGGTTCTTCGCCCGGTTCTGCGCCGTATTGTTGGGCACCAGCGGTGTGGTTTCACCGTATCCAACGGCCACCAGCCGTGCGGCCGGAATGCCGGTTTCCTGCAGATACCCGTTGACCGCCGCTGCGCGTTTTTCGCTCAGCTGCATGTTCCAGGCGGCTTTGCCCTGGCTGTCGGTGTGGCCGCCGACCTCGACGACCATGCCGGGGCAGCGGCGGATGATATCCGAGAGACTGTTGAGAAAGTCGCGGGAACTGGCATCAAGCCGGGCGGTGGAGGGCGCAAAATTCACGCTGCGGCCTTGCGACAGGATTTCGAACCGTCCGGCACAGGCCTCGCGGCTGAAGTCGCCGCTGGATTCCAGCGCAGTGGCGGCCCCGGCGGCGGCTGTCCCCGCGGGGACAGAGGCGCTGCCCGGGGCGGTGCGGTCAAACATCAGATCCATGCTGACCAGCCCGACAGGGGTGATGGTGACGCCCGCGGCTTCCTCCAGCTTTTCGCGGCCGGGGTTCAGCTTGAACGCCTCAAGCTTGAGGATGACCGGCTGCACGGTGGCAACGGCGACGCGGTCGGTGCTGAGCAATGTTACCGCTACCGGTACGGTCAGATCTGCCGTGACCCCATGCAGCGACACGGTGACCGGCAGCTCGATCTGTTTACGCTGCACTGCAGCAAGATCGGCGATCTGCGCCGGGTCGATCCGGGCGGTGACCACCGCCTCGGGGTAGGTGAAGGTTTCAAAGAACAGGAACCGCATTCGAACGTTGCGCAGGTCGATGGAGGTATCGACGGAATCGAGCGCGATGTGGATCTTGGCCTCGCCCTGCTCGGAGATGCTGCCGGAGAAGGCGGCAAAGCGGCTGGATTCCGCAATGCTGCCTTTTTTGATCGATATAAAGCGGATGGCAGAGGAGTCAGGGTTGAGCTGCCAGCCGTGCTCAAACGGGCCGGCGGCCAGGGCCGGGCGGATGAGAAATGAGAAAACTGTTAAAAATAAAAGAGTTATACGTATCATGCGCGATCCTTTCGGGTTGCCAACGTGAAATTCCCGCCAGCAGGCAGGGACGAAAGAGACGGGCCCAGACTAACAGCACACTTGCTGCCGGGCGCAAGGGCACGATAGTTTCGTAACCAAATACCCTTAAGAATTGCGAAGCTGCCCTGCGGGGCGAGAATTGGAGCAGATGCGTGCGTGGTTTGATGATCTGGGTCCGGCTGGTGGTGCTGGCTGTTGCGGCGGCTTGCTGGGGGGGCAAGGTGCTGTCCGAAGAACGGCTGGCGCTGGTGATCGGCAATTCGGCTTACGGTGCGGTGCCGCCGTTGGACAATCCGGTGCGCGACGCCCGGCTGATCGCAGAGACGCTGGAGCGCCTGGGCTTTGAGGTGACGCTTGCCGCGGATGCCAGGCAGATTGAAATGAAGCGCGCCATCGGCCAGTTCGGACGCAAGCTGCGCAGCGCCGGAGAGGACGCAACCGGTCTGTTCTACTATGCCGGCCACGGGGTGCAGAGCTTTGGCAGCAACTATCTGCTGCCAGTGGATGTGGCGCTGGCGGATGCGGCCGATCTGGATCTGATGGCGGTGGAGGCGCAGTCGGTTCTGCGGCAGATGGCCTCGGCCAGGAACCGCACCAATCTTGTGATCCTGGACGCCTGCCGCAACAACCCGTTCAAAGACATTGCCGACCTGAATGAAACCGGCCTGGCGGAGATGAAGGCGCCGACCGGCACCTTTCTGGCCTATGCCACGGCGCCGGGCGGAGTGGCGCTGGACGGCGAGGGGGCGAACAGCCCCTTTACCGAGGCGCTGGCGCGCGAGATCACGGTGCCGGGGCGGCCTGTGGAACAGGTGTTCAAGCAGGTGCGCCGGGCGGTTCTGGACCTGAGCGGCGGCGGCCAGACGCCGTGGGACACCTCCTCGCTGGTGAGTGATTTTGTGTTCCTGCCAGCCGAGCCTGAACAGGTGTTGAGCGCTGCGGAACTGCAGGAGGCGCAGTTCTGGCAGTCGGTTCAGGCGTCGCGGGACGCGATGCAGATCATGCTGTACCTGCGCGGCTACGGCGATGGTAAATACGCCGATGAGGCGCGGGGGCTGCTGTCTGAACTGATGGCGGAAGAATTGCAGGGCGGGGCGGCGGTTGCGGCAGCGCCGGTTGCAACCGCCCCGGTTGCGTCAGCGCCGGCGGCGGCTCCCGCACCGGCCGCTGCGGACGCGGAAACGGCGATGTTCCAGGCCGCGCAGGACGATGGCAGCCAGGCGGCGTATGAGGCTTATCTGATGGCCTATCCGGAGGGGCGGTTTGCCGGGATAGCGGCGGCGGAAGCGGCGGCGGTGAAAGTCGGCGCAAGCCAGGACCCGGCGGCTGGCGATGAGGCGGCCCCGGCGGCGGCGCAGCCGGATCCCGCGCCGGCGGCGCTGGCGGAGGCGGGGCCGGTCACCTATGCCAGCCCGATGCAGTCGGAGATGCCTCAGATTGCCGGGCTGACCCTGGCCGAGGCGGTGACCCGCTCGCCCGTGTTTCCGCCCATTGAAGGCCTGCCGGAGAGCTATTGGAAGGATCAAACCTGCAGTGCCTGCCACCAGTGGACGCGGGACCGGCTCTGCACCCAGGGCAACACCTATCTGAGCCTCAACATGCAGCGCTCGCTGGGCAAGCAGCATCCGTTTGGCGGGGTTTTGAAACAGACGCTGAAAAGCTGGGCGGCGGGCGGTTGCCAGTGACCGGCTGAGGGGCTGCTGCAACAGGGCTGGGCTGAAACAGGGCAGGGAGGGCTCCCGCCTGCTGCGGTGCATTTGAAAATGCACCTCTGCCGTTGGGCGCGGCGCTGTGCTGGGCACAGCGCTGGGTTCCACCTTTGGAAAAGCAGACCTTTCGCGAAGCAGCATTTGCGGGGTCATTGGCTGAGAAGCGCTTAACGGCAGTTCTGCCCTCAAGGCGCCATGCCGAGGCTAATCCGCCCTTTGCGGCCTCAAGGGTGAACCACGCGTGCCGCGCGGCTGCCGGCGCAGCCATTGATCCCGTAAAGGGCGGGGGAGCGCGCTGCGCCCGGCCCAAGGCCGCCAAGGCCTGGCGGCACAAGCCGCGGGTCTGCGGGCGCGGGAGTTCTGCGCTTTCAGTCAGTTGGTCACGGAGCATGGGTGGTGATCAGGAAATAGACCCATTCGCCTTTGAAATCAGGGTGTTCGGCGCGGGCCTGTGCAACTTGGACGCGCAGGAACTCAAGGTAGGGGGCCGCGGGTTCGTTGAGCGGACGGAGATCCGCATAAAGCGGGTGCGAGGCGGCAAAAGCGACGGCGATTTCCTGGCCGTAGGGCGGGCCGACAGTGATTTGCAGGCCGGGATCGCCGGCCTCTCTGGCGCCGACACGCAGGGCGCTTTTGGGGGCGGTCTTGTCCAGCGGCGCCTGCGCGTTCGGCGCGAGATGCAGCACTGCGCCGCCGGCGTCGAAATAATCCACATAGACATAGGCCGGGTAGTCCGGCGCGGTGAGGTCGAAAAACAACCGTTCGCCGCCGGAATAGTCGAGCACCCGGGCATGGGCATCGGCGCCGACCAGCAGCGGATTGGTGATCTGGTCGGTGCTTTGCGGCAGGCCGACACCTGCAATCCCCGCCAGCGCGCCGCATTGCGGGCGCGGCAGCAGGCGCATCAGATCCGAGACCGTGATATCGGCCCCCATCCGGGCCTGAAGTGCGGCCAGGACGGGGCGGCGAAGCCCGTCCTCGGGCAGGTGGCCGCGCACCTCCAGCGTGGCGGTTTCGGGGGTAAAGGCGGCCTGCAGGCGGGAACAGGGCACAGCAGCGAGGATACCGGCAACCCCATCGCGCAGGGGGGCGCCTTCGGCCATCGCATCACCGGGTTGCACGAAGGCCTGAAACGCGGCGAGCGAGACCGGGTCGATATCGCCGGAGCCGCCCTGGAAGGCCAGCGCGGCCTTGATGCGGGGGGCATCGGGGACGGCGGCCGGAGTGTGTTGCGGATTGGGCGCGGCGACGGCCAGCGGGGCGGCTTCGGGCTGTGCCTCGGGGCTGGGCTGGCTGGCGGGAGCGGCTTGCGGCAGGGCCGCGGCACCGGGGGGGACGGCAGCGGCGGCGGTCAGCGTGGCAGCGGTATCCGGAAGCCGGACGCCCGGATCCTGCGCTGCGGCCAGCAGGATGGGCGCGGGTGCCGCGGGCACCGCCGGTTGAAAGGCTGCTGGGGCAGGTGCCGCAGTTGCGGAGGGCAGCTCAGCGGAATTGGCCTGCTGCGGGGCCGGGCGGGAGCCGGCCAGGCTGACGGCCGGGACAGCGGTGCTGGCGAGACTGTTTCCGGCGGTCCGGACCGGGGCAGCTGCAGGAGCCTGTGCCGTTGAGGGAGCAAGGTTTGCCGCCGCAGGCGCGGCGGATGTGAGGCGGTCCGCTGCGGGTGCTTGCGGCCGGGCCTGCGACTGGGGGATGGCACCGGCATCAAGACCCTGCGTTTGCGCTTCGCTTTCAGGGGCTTGTTCGCCTTCGGGCGCCTGCGCCACGGCCTCGGAGCGGGGGATGCGGTGGGCCTGCAGGTTGAGGCGGCTTTCCGGGTTGGGCTGCTGCGGCACCGGGTCGGGGGTGAGCGAGATCAGCAGCGCGCCAGCGCCCGCGGCGTGGACCAGCGCCGAGGCCGCAAGACCCAGCGCCCATATGGCAGGGGCGCGGCTCACCCGCCCGTTTCCGGGGTCACCACCAGAACCACGTCCTTGAACCCCAGCGCCTCGCCCTGGGCCACCAGCGGCAGCACCCGGCGCAATTCAGCTGCGCGGTGGGCGTTGATGCGCAGGCGCAGCTCCGGGTCTTCTGCCAAGAGGGCGGAGAGGGCAGGGGAGAGGGCCTCGCGGGGGATGGCATCGCCGTCGAGGGCCAGATCGCCGCTGGCGGAAATGGCCAGGGTGATGCCGCCCGCGGGCATGTCGCGGCCGGTGACGGCGGTGGCGGGGCGGACATCAAACGGCGCGGTGGCGTCCATCCGGCCGATCAGCATGAAGAACACCAGCAGGAAAAACACCACGTCGATCAGGGCGATGATGGTTTCCGAATGGGGGCTGCGGGCGGGGCGGTTGAGTTTCATGGCGCCGCCTCCAGCCGCAGCACGCGCAGACGGGTGACGCCGGCAAGTGCTGCGCTGTCCATCACCGTAATCAGGGCCTGGGTCCGGGCGGCGCCGGAGGGCAGGATCACCACCTGGGTCAGGGGGGCATCGGCCACCGCGGCGGAGAGGGCGGCGTGCAGGGTTTCTGCAGTCAGCGCCGTGCCGCGCAGGACGGGCACGCCATCGGCGCCGAGGCGGATCATCAGGGTTTTCGCTGGTGTCCGGGGGCTGGCGGCCGGGCCTTCGGAGGGTTTCACCGCCGGGATCATGTCGAGGTTCAGATAGGTGGAGGTCACCATGAAAAAAACCAGGAGGATCAGCATGACATCGATCATCGGCACCAGCGAAATCAGGGCGCGGGGGCGGGCGGGCCGGTGGATCCTCATGGCAGCTCTCCCGTGTCAGCGCGACCCGTCGATCAGCAGCAGGCGGCCGGCGGCGCTTTCGATGGCCTGGGCGGCGGCGTCGATGCGGGCGGCAAACAGCCCGGCGGCAACGGCGGCGGGGATGGCAACCAGAAGGCCCGCGGCGGTGGTCAGCAGCGCCTGCCAGATGCCGCCCGCAAGCACCGAGGCATTGGCGGCGCCCTGCGCCAGTTCAAGCTCCTGGAAGGATTGGATCATGCCGAGCACAGTGCCGAGGAGGCCGAGCAGAGGTGAAACCATGGCGATCAGCTCCAGCAGGCGGATCAAGGCGTTCATCCGGCTCACTTCCTCATTGCCGCGGCGGGTGAGCTCGTCTTGCAGAAGGGGCCCGCGCAGACCTTCCTGCAAGGCCTGCATGGCATAGCGCATCACCCGGTCCGCCGGGGATTTGCCGCCTGCGACACTGTCCTGCGCCTGCTTGCGGTCGCCGCTTCTCCAGAGCGCCAAGGCCTGTTCGCGGGCGGCCCGGCCGGAGCGGACCGGCCAGAGCTGGATCAGCTTCACCGCAATCACCGTCAGCGACAGCAGTGACATCAGCGCCAGCAGCGCAATCACCGGTCCGCCGGTGCCGAAGATTTCCCAGGTGCCGCTCATGGCCTATTTCACCAGCGGCGCGGCAGCGCGGGAGCCAAGCTCCAGAAACGGGAAACAGTCGATCTGGTCCTGGTTCTGGGGCTGGCAGGAGGTGATGTCGTGCAGCAGGATTTCCGAGATGTTGCTGCAGTTGAGTTCGGGGATTTCAAAGAGTTTCAGAGTGGTGCGCTGGACGGGCAGGGGGGCGGCGTCGATCGACAGCAGCCGGTCGATCACCCCCTGGCCGTCGAGGATGGCGAGCGACATTTCAAACCCTTCGAAGCTTTTGCCGGTCTGGTTGCGGAACAGGAAGAAGGCGCGGCAGCCGCCGCCTTCGATCTCCTCGGTCTTGTTCAGCTCAACCCGCAGCGGACCGGTCTCAGCCGCGGCGGTGAGCGGCAGGCAGATCAGGGTGAGGGCAGTCAGCAGGCGTTTCAGGGGCATCACTGTCTCCGGGTTCCGGTGGGATGCCCAGCCCGCAACCGCTGCGGGCCGGGCTGTTTCGCGGTCAGACCAGGGCGGTCAGCGCCTTTTCGATCTTGTCCATGGCGTCGCGGGCTGAATCGAGATCGCGGCGTTTCAGATGCCGGGCGGCCACATGCAGGGCGCGGCCGAGACGATCGCGGACCTCGCCCGGCGCGCGGGCGACATTGGCCTGCAAGGATTGCGCGCGCTTGACCTGGGCGCCCAAGCTGCGCTGGTCCATCTCGCGCTGGCCGCGTTTCATCGATTTGGCCTCATCCTCGCGGTCCTGGCCGATGCGGGCGACGGCGCGTTCGATCACCACGACCATCGTCTCGGCCTCTTGCAGGCGGCCGTCGTTGATCAGGCTGACGGATTTGGCGAGCGCGCGTTTGAGTTTCAGCTCCAGCGGGCCGGGCGCCAGGCCGATACGCGGCTGGATGCGTTTCAGGCGGCGCTTGAGCGGTGCGATGGCCTGGGGGTCGATGCCGGAGGCGGAGATATCGGCGGCCTCTTCCCCGGCCGCCTGGCCCTCGGCCTTTTCCGGTTTGAGACTGTCCAGCAGGTTGCCGCCGTCATCATAGAACAGCACGTTGACCTGGGGTTTGTTGCGCCGGAGGAAAGTCTTCAGCTCGGTGACCATCCGCTGCGGCGCGCTTTCGCAGGTCATTTCCATCTCGCCGGAGCGCACCACATAGGTGCCCCAGGCCATCGGCGGGCCGCCGCCCTCCTTCTTCATCGGGGTCTTCAGGGTTTCCGGTTTCTTGCCCGGCTGGATCATCAGCAGCGGGTCTTTGGCCTGGTCCAGACAGAAGGCGAAACTCATCCGTTTCTTGCAGCCCTCGCGAACCATCGCTTTGACTTCCTTGCCGGAAATGCGCTCAATACTCATTATTCGCCCGCCGCAAAAAGCTGTGAAAACATTTGACTTTAGGATGCCGATAAGGCTCACTTGGGGTCAAGTTTTAGTTTCAGATTAGGGCAGCCTTAACCACCAGGCCCGAAAAGGGTGGGGGCTGCTTGACGTTAAGTCAATAGAGCCGCAGAACCGGAAAAATAGCGGGGGGCAAGCGAGACAATGGATCCGGCAGCATTACTGCAATCCAAAGGGGACGACGCGCCCAGCGGCGAGAACCTCGAATACGATCCAGCCTTCACAGAGATGGAGCTGGCCGCCCAGCCGGGGGAAGAGTCGGTTGTGGGCAACGAGACGATCGAAGCCACGGATCCGGATTACCGCGAAGTTCAAAAGAAAGCCCTGGAGGTGCTGGAGCGCAGCCATGATCTGCGGGCCGCAGTGTTCCTGGCCGATGCGCTGCTGCAGTCCGAAGGGCTGACCGGTTTTGCCGATGCGACGGCCTATATCCGCGGCTGCCTGGAGGGCTTCTGGGAGAGCTGCCACCCGGAGCTGGATGAGGACGACGGCGACCCGACCATGCGGATCAACGCGGTGCAGGATCTGTGCGGCCAGCCGGACGGAATGGCGGGGCCATCGCCGCTGTACCGCTCGCTGCGCCGGGCGCCGCTGTCCGAGAGCCGCGGTTTCGGCCGCTTCTGCCTGCGCGACATCGAGATCGCCGAAGGGGTGATGACCGCCCCCGAAAGCATGGAGCATATTCCCGACACGGCGACCATCGGCGCCGCTTTTCAGGACAGCGACGAAGAAATCGTGGCGGCAAGGCTTGCGGCAATCGTGTCGGCGGAAGAGAATGTCCGGGCAATCTCGGCGGTGTTCGATGAGCAGACACCGGGGCAAGGCCCGGATCTGAGCACGCTGATCAAGCTGCTGCAGCAGATCGCCAAGCGCATCCGTGCCTACGCCAACATGAGCGCTGAGGAAGAGGCCGGCGATGACAGCGCTGCAGAGGATACAGCGGCTGGCGACGCCGGAGAGGCCGCACCGGCTGCTGGCGGGACTGCCGCGGCGGCAGCGCCGGGGGTGATCAATTCGCCGGCGGATGTGTCCAGCGCGCTGGACCGGATCATTGCCTATTACCGGCGGCGGGAGCCGTCGAGCCCGCTGCCGATCCTGCTGGAGCGGGCGAAGAAACTGGTGGGGGCTGACTTCCTCACCATTATGAATGACATGGCCCCGCAGGGGGTGGAGAATGTCCACCTGATCGGCGGGATCGAAGACGACGACGACTGACACGGCGACTGACACGGGGCCTGCCGCGCTGCACGGCGCCGCGGCCGCCGTGAAAGCAAGACGAGTAAGGAGACCTAGATGGCCGGAAGTTCACAGAAATTCATTGCCCGCAACCGGGCACCAAGGGTCCAGATCGAATATGACGTGGAGCTGTACGGCGCTGAGAAGAAAGTGCAGCTGCCGTTTGTGATGGGCGTGATGAGCGACCTGGCGGGTAAATCCGAAGTGGAGCAGCCCGCGGTTGCGGACCGCAAGTTCCTGGAAATCGACGTCGACAACTTCGATGACCGGATGAAGTCGATGGCGCCGCGCGCCGCCTTCACCGTGCCCAACACGCTGACCGGCGAAGGCAATCTGGCGGTCGACATCACCTTTGAGAGCATGGACGATTTCAAGCCCGCCGCAATTGCCGCCAAGGTGGAGCCGCTGCGCGAGCTGCTGGAGGCGCGCACCCAGCTGTCAAATCTGATGACCTATATGGACGGCAAGACCGGCGCCGAGGATCTGATCTCGAAGATCATCCAGGACCCGAGCCTGCTGAAGACGTTGGCCGCGCAGCCGAAACCCGGCGGCGACGCCGAGAGCGAAGAATAAGAGGGGAGGACGAAGATGGCTGAAGAAGAACTCCAGGCGGAAGCCGCTGCCGGCGAAGCCGCCTTTGGCTCGGCCGAATTCGCGAGCCTGCTGCAAAAGGAATTCCGCCCCAAGTCGGACCAGGCCAAGACGGCTGTTGAAAGCGCCGTCAAAACCCTGGCTGAGCAGGCGCTGGCAAACACCGCGCTGGTGTCCGACGATGCGCTGCGTTCCATCGAGAGCATTGTGTCGGCGATCGATGCGAAGCTGACCGAGCAGGTCAATCTGATCCTGCACAACGAGGAATTCCAGCAACTGGAAAGCGCTTGGCGCGGTCTGCATTATCTGGTCAACAACACCGAGACCGATGAGCAGCTGAAAATCCGGGTGATGCCGATCACCAAGAAGGAGATGTCCAAGACCCTGAAGAAATTCAAGGGCACCGCCTGGGACCAGTCGCCGCTGTTCAAGAAGATCTACACCGAGGAATTCAGCCAGCTGGGCGGCGAGCCCTACGGCTCGCTGGTGGCGGATTATCATTTCGACCACTCGCCGCCGGACATCGAACTGCTGGGCGAGATGTCCAAGATCGCCGCGGCCGCGCATGCGCCGCTGATCACCGGCGCCAAGCCGACCCTGTTCCAGATGGACAGCTGGTCGGAACTGTCGAACCCGCGCGATCTGACCAAGATTTTCCAGACCCCGGAATATGCCGCCTGGCGGTCCCTGCGCGACAGCGAGGATGCCAAATACGTCGGCTTGGCGATGCCGCGGTTCCTGGGCCGTCTGCCCTATGGCTCGAAGACCGACCCGGTTGACGAGTTTGCCTTTGAAGAAGATACCGCAGGCGCCACCAGCGACAAATACGGCTGGGTCAACGCGGCCTATGGCATGGCGGTGAACATCACCCGCTCGTTCAAGATGTACGGCTGGTGCTCGCGGATCCGCGGCGTGGAAAGCGGCGGCACGCTGGAAAACCTGCCCTCGCACACCTTCCCGACCACCGATGGCGGCGTCGATCAGAAATGCCCGACCGAAATTGCCATCGACGACCGGCGCGAGGCGGAACTGGCGAAGAACGGCATGATGCCGCTCTTGCACCGCAAGAACACCGATGTGGCCACCTTCATGGGGGCGCAATCGCTGCACAAACCGGCCGAATATGACGATCCGGATGCCACCGCCAACGCCAATCTGGGGGCGCGGCTGCCGTATCTGTTCGCCACATGCCGGTTTGCGCACTATCTCAAGTGCATGGTGCGGGACAAGGTCGGCTCGTTCAAAAGCCGTCAGGACATGGAGTCCTGGCTGCAGGACTGGATCAACAACTATGTTGATTTCAACGCGGATATCTCTTCGGAGAACGAGAAGGCGCGCAAACCTCTGGCCGCCGCCGAAGTGGTTGTGGAAGAGGTCGAGGGCAACCCGGGGTATTATACCTCAAAATTCTTCCTGCGCCCGCATTACCAGCTTGAGGGGCTTTCTGTCTCGCTGCGGCTGGTATCCAAACTGCCCTCGGAAAAGGGAGGCTGATTTTCCACTCCCCAGCCTCAAACGATCATAGTGCAGTAGAGATCTTAGTTATTGAAAGGATAGAAAAATGGCTGCTAACATGTTTGTGCAAATTTCGGATGTCGAGGGTGACGCCACCGAGGAACAGCACAAGAAATGGATTGTCATCCAGTCCGCAAGCTGGAACGTCGAGCGTGCCGTTGAAATGACCGATCTGGGCTCGACCCAGCGGATGCATGCAAACTCCAACTTCGGCAAGATTGAGCTGACGTCGCAGATGGGCAAAGCGTCGAACGGCCTGGCGCTGTCGGTGGCCAATGGCACCGTGCGGCCGGAAATCATCATGCACTGGTGCCGTTCGGGCGACAGCGCCAGCGCAGGCCTGCTGGTCTATTCGGTCTGGAAGATGAAAGACGTGGTTGTCGACAGCTACTCGATCTCGGCTAGCGAGGACGGGATCCCGGAAGAGACCTGGTCGCTGGCCTATGCGTCGATCGAGCATGAGTACAAATCGACCAACCAGAAAACCGGTAAGCTGACCACGGAAGGCACCTTCAAGTGGAACGTTCAGACCGGCAAGGTCGAGTAAAACCATTGGCCGGCCCCGGGCGTATTTGCGCCCGGGGTCTGTTTTTCCCGGCGTATTTGCAGCCTCCACCCTAGTTGCGGAGTAGACCCCGATGACACCCGAAGAGCATTTGAAAGCTGGTGATCCCAGGGCGGCGCTGGAGGCGCTGCAGCAAAAGATCCGGGGTGATGCGAGCAATGCCAAGCTGCGGGTTTTTCTGTTTCAGCTGCTGTGCGTGCTGGGCGACTGGAACCGGGCGATTGCCCAGCTGAAGGCGGCGGCGGGTTTGGATGAAGGCGCCACGGTGATGGCGCAGGCCTACCGCGAGGCGATCATTTGCGAAGTGTACCGCGAGAAGGTTTTCGCCGGTGAAAAGGCGCCGCTGATCCTGGGCGAGCCGGAGGAATGGCTGGCGCATCTGATCGAGGCGCAGAAACTGCTGGCGCAGGGCAATCCCAAGGAAGCCGCCGAGCTGCGCGCGAAGGCGTTTGATGCGGCGCCGGCCAGCCCCGGCCAGATCAACGGCAAGGCATTCGACTGGATCGCCGATGCCGATATGCGGCTGGGCCCGGTGCTGGAAACTGTGGTGAACGGCAAATACTACTGGCTGCCGTTTGCGCAGATCGTTTCTTTCGAGGCCGAGGAGCCGAGCGATTTGCGCGATGCGGTCTGGACCGCCGGCACGCTGACCCTGGCGGGCGGCGGTTCGGTGGCGGCAATGATCCCGACGCGGTATCCGGGCTCTGAGAAAGCCGACGGGCTGTCGATGCTGGCCCGCGCCACCGTGTGGGAGGATGCCGGGGCGGACACCTATACCGGCCTTGGCCAGCGGCTGCTGACGATTGGCGATGAAGATATTGCCATCATGGATGTGCGCACACTCCGGATGGATGGGCATGACGTAGAGAATGGCTGATAAAACACTGGCCGAGCGCCTGCAGCCATCGCTGCTGGACCGGCTGACAGACAATGCACCTGGCGATCTGAAGGAAACCCGCGAGAGCCGGGTGATCGATCTTTCGCGCTTGCGGGACATCATTCAGCGCGATTTGTCCTGGCTGCTGAACACGCAGAATGTGGAAAGCCATTTCGATGCCCGGAGATACCCGTCGGTCTCGGCTTCGGTGCTGAACTACGGGCTGATCGAAGTGGCGGGCGAAGCCTCGACCAGTGAAAAGGCCGAAGCGATCCGCCGGTCGATCAAACAGGCGATTGCCACATATGAGCCGCGGATCATCGAAGGGTCGGTGGATGTGCAGCTGCAGGAAGGCACTGATGCCACCGAGATGACCGTGGGGCTGGAAATCCGTGCCGATATGTGGGCGCAGCCGATGCCGCTGGAGCTGTATTTGCGCAGCAAGGTCGATCTGACCACCGGCGAAGTGGAAATGGAAAGGGCCATGTAAGATGGATACACGGCTGCTGACCCATTACGAGAATGAGCTGAACTATTTGCGCGACATGGGCGGCGAGTTTGCTGCCGCCTATCCCAAGATCGCCGCCCGGCTGGGAATGGAAGGGGTCGAGGTTCTTGATCCCTATGTGGAACGGCTGCTGGAGGGGGCCGCTTTTCTGACCGCCCGCGTCCAGCTGGAGCTGGAGCTGCAGTATCCGAATTTCACGTCGAACCTGCTGGAAATCATCTATCCGCATTACCTGGCGCCGACGCCGTCGATGATGATTGCATCGTTTGAGCCGGATGTGGCGAATTCGGCGGTCAAAAGCGGCTATGTGCTGAAGCGGGGATCGACCCTGCGGTCGCGGCTGACCGAGGGCGAACAGACGCCCTGCGAATTCCGCACCTCTGCCGATCTGACGATGTGGCCGATCCAGATCACCGAGGCGCAGTATATCGACGGCCGCGGCGAGCTGGTCGCGGCGGGGGTTGCCGCGGGATATGATGCCCGCGCCGGCATCCGGCTGCGGATCAAGCGGATTGACGGCGATCCGATCAGCAAACTGGGGATGGATGATCTGTCCCTGTATCTGACCAGCGAGGCGGGCAACAGCTGGCCATTGCTGGAGCTGCTGTGCACTCAGGTGCAGGGGATCGTCGCGCGCTCCACCGACCGGCGGGCGGACTGGCAGCTGCCGCTGCGCGGCGCCAAAGTGGTGCAAAAGGGGTTCAGTCCGGAGGAGGCGCTGCTGCCGCAGCCGCGCCGGGTCTATGACGGCTACAGGCTGTTGCAGGAGTATTTTGCAATGCCGGAGCGGTTCCGGTTTGTGGAACTGCAGGGGCTGCAGGCGGGGTTGAAGAAATCCGCGGGCAACGAGGTTGATCTGTATATCCTGCTGCGGGAGGGGATGCCGGAGATTGCCCCGATCATTATGCCGGAAGTGTTCAAGCTGAACACGGTGCCGGCCGTGAACCTGTTTGAAAAGCGCTGCGACCGGGTGCGGATTGCGCCGATCGATACCGAACACCATGTGATCCCGAACCGCACCGCGGGTCTGGATTTTGAGATCTACGGGCTGAACAGCGTGGTCGGGATCAGCGGCGAGGGGGAGGACGACGTGATCTTCCGCCCGTTCTATTCCGCCAATGATTTCACCGCTGCGGGCGAAAGCCACCCGGCTTATTACACCGTCAAACGGCGGATGCGGCAGCGTTCGGAGAAGGAGCGTCTGCGCGGGGTGCGCAGCTCTTATCTGGGGTCGGAAGTCTATCTGACGCTGGTGGACCGGTCGCAGGTTCCCTATTCCCCGGGGCTGGAGCAGCTGGCGGTCAACGCGCTGTGCACCAACCGCGACCTGCCGATGCTGCTGGCCACCGGCAATGACGATGTGTTCCACCTGCCCGAAGGCGGCCCGGTGCGCAAAGTGACGCTGCCGGTGTCGCCGACCCGCCCGCATCCGACGCTGGCGCAGGGGGATACCGCTTGGCGGCTGATTTCGCACCTCAGCCTGAATTACGTGTCGATTGCCGAGACCGGCAAGGGCCAGTCGGCAGAGGCGCTGCGCGAGTTGGTCGGGCTTTATGCGCCGCTGGGCGACCGGGTGACGGAAAAGCAGCTGGAGGGGATCCTGTCGGTGGACGCACGGCCCATTGTGCGGCGGATGAGCGACGAGATCCTGTCGACCGCGGTGCGCGGGCTGGAGATCACCCTGGGCTTTGACGAGAGCTATTTCGAGGGCAGCAACATCTATGTGCTGGGGGCCGTTCTGGAGCGGTTCTTCCGCGGCTATGCCAGCATCAACTCATTCACGGAGACAGTCCTGAAGACTGAAAAACGCGGGGAAATTGCCAGATGGCGACCGGAAAAGGGCCTCGGCCGGACGATCTGAGCCTGTATGGCCGGTTGGCCATGGCGCCTGAAAAGCACCATGTTTTTCAGGCCCTTCGGGTATTGGAAGCGCATTTCGATGACGCCCCGCGTCTTGGCGAAAGCCGCCGCCCGCGCGAGGACAAGCTGCGGTTGGGGCAGGAGGCGGAACTGGCGTTCCCGCCCTCGACCATTGCCGCATTCAAGCCGGCTGAGGGGGGGAAACCTGCCGTTCTGACCAACCGGTTCTTCGGCCTGTTCGGGCCGCAGGGGCCGTTGCCGCTGCATCTGACCGAATACGCCCGCGACCGCAAAAGGAACCACCGCGACCCGACGATGGTGGCCTTTGCCGACATGCTGACACACCGGCTGATGAGCCTGCTGTACCGGGCCTGGAGGCAGGGCTCGCCCGCCGTCAGCTTTGACCGGGCGGACGATCCGATGGCGCGCAAGGTGTCGTCGCTGATCGGCTATAACGGGTTCAAGTTCACCGGCCGGGACGACATGCCCGATCTCGCCAAGCTGCATTTTGCCGGCCATCTGGCCAAGGGTGCCAAGAATGCCGAGGGGCTGGTGTCGATCCTGTCGGCGTTTTTCGAGGTGCCGGTGCAGCTGCAGGAATTTGTCGGCAGCTGGCTGGAGCTGGAGCCGGATGACCGCTGGCAGCTGGGCTCTGGCGGCCTGGGCCAGTCCACCAGCATCGGCGACAAGGTCTGGAGCCGCTCGGCCAAGTTCCGGATCCGCATCGGGCCGCTGAAACTGGAAGATTATGAACGGCTTTTGCCGGGCGGCGAGCCATTGAAACGGCTGCGGGCGATTGTGCGCTCTTATGCCGGGGATTTTCTGGATTGGGACGTGAACCTGGTGCTGGCGGGCGACGAGGTGCCGCGGGCATCCTTGGGCGGCAGCACCCGGCTGGGGCATACCAGCTGGATCCGGTCGCGCCCCGATCCGGACGCGGACCAGCCGGACGTGAATGATTTATATCTGTACCCTGGATTTGGCGCCGGGGCTGAAGAGCGAGTAGAGGGAGGGATTTAGGATGACCGAGATCAGCCGCGTGGCGCTGTTTGGCAAGCTGAACAAGCTGGGATACCAGGCCGTTGAGAGCGCAACCGTGTTCTGCAAGATGCGGGGCAACCCCTATGTCGAATTGGTGCATTGGATGCATCAGCTGCTGGCGCAGCAGGACAGCGACATGCACCGGATCATCCAGCATTATGATCTGGATGCCGGCAAGATTGCCACCGAACTCACCCGCGCCCTGGATATGCTGCCGCGCGGGGCCTCGACGATCTCGGACCTGTCGGACCACCTGATGGATGCGATGGAACGCGGCTGGGTCTGGGGCTCGCTGCTGTATTCCGCGGGCCAGGTGCGCAGCGGCCATCTGTTGCTTGGCATGCTGAAGACTCCGGCGCTGCGCAACATCCTGTCCTCGATGTCGCCGGAGCTGGCCAGGATCGGCGCTGATGATCTGGCCGACAACTTTGATAAGGCAACCGATGGCTCGCCCGAGGAACGGCTGGGGGCACAAGACGGCTCCAACGTCACCGGCGGCGGGGCGGAGCCGGGCGAGGCTTCGGGGTCGATGGCGCCGGGTGCGATGGGCAAGGGCGAAGCGCTGCAGCAGTTCTGCACCGATTTGACCGAACAGGCCCGCAATGGCGAGATCGACCCGATTGTCGGCCGGGATGAGGAGATCCGCCAGATTGTCGACATCCTGATGCGGCGGCGGCAAAACAACCCGATCCTGACCGGCGAGGCCGGGGTCGGCAAGACCGCGGTGGTCGAGGGTTTTGCCCTGCGGATCGCGCGCGGCGACGTGCCGCCTGCCTTGCATGATGTGCGGCTGCTGATGCTGGATGTGGGCCTGCTGCAGGCCGGCGCCAGCATGAAAGGCGAGTTTGAGAACCGCTTGCGCCAGGTGATTGACGAGGTGCAGGCGAGCCCGGTGCCGATTGTGATGTTTGTCGATGAGACCCACACGCTGGTGGGGGCCGGCGGTGCGGCGGGCACCGGCGACGCGGCCAACCTGCTGAAACCGGCGCTGGCGCGCGGGACGCTGCGGACTATCGGTGCCACCACCTGGGCCGAGTACAAGAAATACATCGAGAAGGATCCGGCGCTGACCCGGCGCTTTCAGGTGGTCAAGATCGACGAGCCGGACATTCCGAAGGCGATCCTTATGATGCGCGGCATTGCCTCGATGCTGGAAGGACATCACCGGGTGCAGGTGCTGGACGAGGGGATCGAGGCTGCTGTCAGCCTGTCGGCCCGGTACATCCCGGCGCGGCAGCTGCCGGACAAATCGGTGAGCCTGCTGGATACGGCCTGTGCCCGCGTGGCGGTCAGCCAGCATGCGGTGCCGGCCGAAGTGGACGACAGCCAGCGCCGGATTGAGGCGCTGACCACCGAACTGGAGATCATCGGCCGGGATGAAACGGCGGGTTACGAGGTTGCTGACCGGCGCGAGGCGGTGGAGGCGGCAAAGGCAGTTGAAGAGAAAAGGCTGGCCGGGCTGACCGAGCGCTGGGACAAGGAAAAGGCGGTTGTCGAGGGCATTCTGGACCTGCGCGCCAAGCTCCGGGAGGGGGCCGCGCCCGTGGATGAGCCGGCTGATGCCGGGGACGACGCGGCGGAGGGCGCCGCCGGAAGCCCGTTGACGGAGGACGAACGCGCCGGGCTGATGCGGCAGCTGAAGGACAAGAATGCCGAGCTGGAAGCGCTGCAGGGCGACTCGGCGCTGATCCTGCCGATTGTGGATCATCAGGCCGTGGCAAGCGTGGTGGGCGACTGGACCGGCATTCCGGTGGGCCGCATGGTCAAGGATGAGATTGAGACCATTCTGAATCTGGAGGAACGCCTGGCGCAACGGGTGATCGGCCAGGATCATGCGATGAAGATGATCGCCAAGCGCATTCAGACCAGCCGCGCCGGGCTGGATAACCCGAACAAGCCGATCGGGGTGTTCATGCTGGCCGGGACCTCGGGCGTGGGCAAGACCGAAACCGCGCTGGCGCTGGCCGAGGTGCTGTATGGCGGTGAGCAGAACGTCATCACCATCAACATGTCGGAATACCAGGAGGCCCATACCGTCAGCTCGCTGAAAGGCGCGCCGCCCGGCTATGTCGGTTATGGCGAGGGCGGGGTGCTGACCGAGGCGGTGCGGCGCAAGCCCTACTCGGTGGTGCTGCTGGATGAGGTTGAGAAGGCGCACCCGGATGTGCATGAGATCTTCTTCCAGGTATTCGACAAGGGGGTGATGGAGGACGGCGAAGGCCGCATCATCGACTTCAAGAACACGCTGATCCTGCTGACCTCGAATGTCGGCACCGAGACGATCATGGATCTGTGTTCCGACCCGGACCTGATGCCGGAGCCGGAAGGCATGGCGAAGGCACTGCGCGACCCGCTGGTCAAAGTGTTCCCGCCGGCCCTGCTGGGGCGTCTGGTGGCGATCCCCTATTATCCGCTTAGCCCGGAGATGATCGGGGAGATCACCAAGCTGCAGCTGGGCCGGATCCAGAAGCGGGTGCAGGAAACACATGGGGTGCCGTTCGAATATTCGGACGCCGTGGTCGAGGAAATCGTCAACCGCTGCCAAGAGCTGGACAGCGGCGGCCGGATGATCGACGCCATCGTCACCAACACCATGCTGCCGGATATCTCCAACGAATTCCTGCGCCGCCTGATGGAGGGCAGAGAAGTGCAGAAAGTCGCCATTGGAGTCACCGGCGGGGAGTTCACTTACGCGTTTGATTGATCGCGCCTGAGGGTAAAATGCGGGAAGGAAGCCCCATGGTTAAACAAGTCGTGATGGACCTGAAGAACCTGGACATCAAAGTATCCGGGCTGGAGCTGGTCGAACCGCCGGACCTGTCGTTCAAGGTGGTGGTCGAGCTCGGCAAGAAGATGGAAAAGCATCCCGTCAAAGACAAGAGGACTCAGCTGGTGATCACCAGCAAAGCGCTGGACGGGACCGTGTTCGACGCGGCCTGATGGATGGAAAAGGACCGCCGGGCGCCAAATGTGCCCGGCAAGACGCAAACGACCGGGTGGAGAATTGTATTGGACAGCAGCGCGCAAACCGCAGTGACGCTCCGGGACAGGGCCCGGGAATTTGTTGAGCGCACATGGGTGACCAACGCCATTCTGGGGGTGATCATTTTCAACGCGATCACTCTGGGGATGGGCACCTCTGATACTGTCCAGGCCCATGCCGGCGGTCTGCTGGATGTGATCGACCGGGTGGTGCTGGGCATCTTTGTGGCGGAGCTGGCGCTGAAGCTTTTTGCCTATGGCCTGCGCTTTTTCACCTCGGCCTGGAACATATTCGATTTCGTGGTGGTGTCGGTGGGTCTGCTGCCGGACAGCCAGGGCCTGTCGGCGCTGCGCGGCCTGCGCGTGGTGCGGGCCCTGCGGCTATTGTCGGTGGTGCCGCAGATGCGGGCGGTGGTGCAGGCGCTGCTGGACGCGCTGCCGGGCATGGGGGCTGTGATCGTGATGATCTCGATCGTGTTCTATGTGTTCGGGGTGATGGCGACGCTGATGTACGGCGATACCTTTGACGCCTGGTTCGGCACCCTGGGAAGGTCGCTCTATTCGCTGTTCCAGATCATGACGCTGGAAAGCTGGTCGATGGGTATCGTGCGTCCAGTGATGAAGGAATTTCCCTTCGCCTGGGCGTTCTTTGTGCCCTTCATCGTGATCACCGCGTTTTCGGTCCTGAACCTGTTCATCGGCCTGCTGGTCAACACCATGCAGTCGGCGGTGGAAGCGGAGGCCGAGGCCGAATTCGAGCAGCTGCGCGATCTGGTCAAATCGGAGACTGACGTGGTGGATGCGCATGTCCTTGAGCTGCACGAGGAAATCAAGGCGCTGAGGGCGGAGATCGCGCAGATGAAAGGGCGGGACGATGGCTGACAGCTCGCAGAAATTCATCGCCCGCAACCGGGCCCCGCGTGTTCAGATCGAATATGACGTGGAGCTTTATGGCGCCGAGAAAAAGGTGCAGCTGCCCTTTGTGATGGGGGTGATGAGCGACCTGGCAGGCAAATCCACGGTCGAGCAGCCCGCGGTTGCCGACCGCAAGTTTCTGGAAATCGACGTCGATAATTTTGACGAGCGGATGAAATCGCTGGCGCCGCGCGCGGCATTCACGGTTCCCAACACGCTGACCGGAGAGGGCAATCTGGCGGTTGATCTGACGTTTGAAAGCCTGGCGGATTTTTCGCCGGGGGCCATTGCCGCCAAGGTGGATGCACTGCGTCCGCTGCTGGAGGCGCGCACCCAACTGCAGAATCTGATGGCCTATATGGACGGCAAGACCGGCGCCGAGACGCTGATCGAGACGATCCTGAACGATCCGTCGCTGCTGGCGGCGGTGTCGGCGCCGCCGGGGGATGCGGGCAGCGCGGCGGCCTTGGAAAGCCTGCGCAACCTGGAGCTGCCCGGGGAAGAGGCCGGCAGCAGCGATGATGTGCTGGCCGGACTTGCGGCTGCGGCACCGGCGGCTGCGGCCCCCGAAGATACGTCCGGCGGAGTTCTGGACGCGCTGCGCGACGCGGCGCCGGAAGATCAGGCGGCTGAGGATGCCTCGGCGGGGGTTCTGGAAGGTTTGCGGGAGGCGGCCCCCGAGGATGCTGCAAGCGAAGATGCATCCGCTGACGTGCTGGCCGGGCTGAGCGCCGCCGCACCGGCAGACCCCGAACCGCGGGACGACGCGGCGGATGCCTTGGCGGCTTTGGCTGCGGGCGGCGTGCCGGAAACGAAAGAAGAGGACGGGGCGGACACAGTTCTGGAGGGGTTGGCGCAGGCGGAGCTGCCTGAAGCGGTGGAAGCCGATACCTCCGGCGATGTGCTGGCCGGGTTAGCGGCGCAGGAACCCGCGGACGCTGGCGGGGAGGATGCGTCAGGGGCGGCGCTGGAAAGTCTTGCAGCCGTGGAAATGGCGGAAACTGAACGGGAAGATCATTCCGGTGTTCTGGACTCGCTCGCAGATATTGATGTGCCGGAGCAGGCAGATACGGCGGCGGAGGATGCGCTGGAAGGGCTGGCGGCGGTTGAAATTGCTGAGCAGCCCGCGGAGGATCACTCCGGCATCCTGGACGGGCTGGCAGAGCGGGCGCCGGAGGATGAAGCGGAAGACGATACCGCGGGTGCCGCCTTGGAGAGTTTGGCGGCGGCAGATGTTCCGGACGCGGATGCGGCTGATGAGACCGCATCGGTTCTGGATGAACTGGCCGCGATCGAAGCGGACGGCGGCGGCGATGACACGGCGGGTGCCGTGCTGGACAGCCTGGCATCGGTGGAGCTCACTGAGGACCAAAAGGAAGATGTTGCCGGCGTTCTGAGTGAACTTTCCGAGGTTGAGCCAGAGGCAAAGGATGACGGCGGCGAAGCCGCTGCGGTGCTGGACAGCCTGGCTGAAACAGCGGGCGAAGACGATGTTGAGGAAGGCAGCTTGGACGCCGTTCTGGACGGCCTGCTGGACGATGCTGAGGTGGAGGAAAACACCGGCCGCGCGGCAGAGGATGCACTGGACAGCCTGGCCTCGGCCGAGACTGCAGAAACGGCGGAAGACGAGGCCGGTGATATTCTCGAAGGCTTGCTGGAGGGGGGCCTGGAACAGGATGAAGACACTGCTGAAGATCTGGGGGCGGTGCTGGACAGCCTTGAAACGCCCGAGGAAACTGACGGCGGGGACAGTGCGGCCGACGTGCTGGCCGGGCTGGTGGAGGATCTTCCGGAGGACGCGCCAGTGAAGGAGGATGGCCTGGACGGTATCCTTGGCGGTCTGGAAGAACCGGAGGACGATGCCGGGGACGGCGGTCTGGATGATTTGCTTGCGGATCTTGACGGCGATGCGCTTGGCGAGGACGCGGCGGAGGACGTCCCGGATGACATGCTGGCGGGCCTGGGCGAAGACGAAGACGCCGACGGGGCTGGCAGCGCACTCCTGGAACCGGATGCCTTGCCGGAGGGTGGAGAGGATGCGGAGGCGCCGGCCGGCGATGATGCTCCGGACAGTCTTTTGGGAGACCTGACTGACGAGGATGAGCTTGTATCCGCGGAAGATCCCGATGCGCTTTTGAGGGGACTGGAAGAAGAGCCGTCCGTGGATGCAGCGGAGGATCGCAGCAGCTTGGGTGATTTGCTGGGCGGATTGGATAGTTCAGCGCCCGCAGATGAGGACAGTTCCGAACTGAATGCGCTTGTTGATGGCGGGGACGCGGAGGGCGGCGATGATCTGGACAGCTTGCTGGGCAGTCTGGACGAGCCGGAAGATGCCGCGGCTGAAGATGAAGACGACAGCAGTCTTGATGATCTGCTAGGCAGTTTGGACGATGATGCCGCCGCCAAAGATGATCTGGATGCGCTGCTGGGCGGTCTGGAGGACGACGGCGCAGAGGCGGCGGAGGATGCCAGCCTTGATGATCTTCTGGGTGATCTCGGCAGCGAGGAAGAGGAGGGCGATCTGGACGGTCTGCTGGCAGGCCTCGGCGAGGAGGCTTCGGCGGAAGAGGCCGAAGATGACGGCAGTGCCGAGGATGACCTGGATGCTCTGCTTGGCGGTCTGGGGGATGCGGAGTCCGACCTGGACAGCCTGATGGGCGATAACGGGGATATGGATCTTGATGATCTGCTGGGAGATCCTGGTAGTGATGGCGAGGATGCCGGAGACGCGGGCGGCGAAGATCTGGGCGCGCTTTTGGAAGATCTGGACGCCGGGGAGGGTGACCCCGCGGCAGAGGCTGCGGCGGTTGACGTGCCGGATGATCCTGAATTCGCTTATGGCACCCTGAGCGCGGACCGTCCTGACCCGCAGAAGCTGGAGCGCAAGCGGTTCCGGCTGGCCATTCTGGGGGATTTCTCAGGCCGCGCGGCCAAGGGCCAGCTGGAGACCGGCGATGGTCTGGCGGCGCGCAAAGCGATCCTGCTGGATCCTGACACGGTCGAGGATGTGATCGAGAGCTTTGCGACCGAGCTGGTGCTGCCGATCGGCAAAGAGGGTGCCGGGATTGCGGTGAAGCTGAAGGATCTGGACGGGCTGCACCCGGATGAGCTGTATGAAAACGTTGAGCTGTTTTCTGAGCTGGCGGGACTGCGCAAACAGCTGCAAAGCGGTGCGACCGCGGACCATGCGGCGGGCACGCTGAAGGCCTGGGCTGAGAAATACGGCACCAGGGCGCGGGCGCCGAAGCGGACCTCGGCGGGCAATTCAGTGCCGGCCGACAGGCGGCTGAGCGCGTTTCAGAAGTTGATCGGGGCAACCGGCATCACCCCGCGCCCGGCCTCGCCGGTGGAGGAGGTGCTGGCGCGGATCGTCGGCCCGCATATCCGGGCGCTGCCGGACCCGGATGCGGCGGCGATGCAGAAAGCGGTGGATGAAGCGCTGGGGCACGCGATGCGGCTGGTGCTGCACCATCCTGAATTCCAGTTGGTGGAGGCGCAGTGGCGCTCGCTGGACCTGATGGCGCGCTCGATCGAGGCCGACGATACGCTGGATGTGATGCTGTATGACATCTCGGCCGAGGAATTGGCGGCGGATCTGGCGGCGGAAGAAGATCTGTCGAAAACCGGGTTTGCGCGGCTTTTGACCGGTGCGCCGCTGGACGAGGAGACCGGGCGCGGCGGCTATTCGGCGCTGATCGGCATGTATCAGTTTGAAGAGACGCCGCCGCATGCGGAGCTGCTGGGCCGAATTGCGCGGGTGGCGGCGCATGTGGATGCGCCGTTCTTTGCCGCGATTTCGCCGGAGTTCCTGAAGACGCCGAAGGCGGAGCGGCCCAAGCTGGTCGCGGACGCCTGGGATACGCTGCAGGGCATGGCGGAGGCCGGGCATCTGGGGCTGATCAGCCCGCGGTTCCTGCTGCGGCGCCCCTATGGCGAGAAGACCGAACCTTGTTATGAGTTGGATTTTGAGGAGTTTACCGAAACAGAAGGTCTGAAGGGCATGCTTTGGGCCAATCCGGTGGTGCTGGTGGCAATCCTGCTGGGGCGGTCGTTCCGTGAGAACGGGCCGTCGCTGCAGCTGGGTAAAATCATGACTTTGGGGGAGATGCCCTATCATTATGTGAACGACAAGTTCGGCGACCAAGTGGCGCTGCCCTGCACCGAGCGCAATATTGACCTGGACAAGATTGCACTGGCGCAAGAACGCGGGTTCATGGCGGTGAGCGCGGTCAAGGGGCGGGACGAGGTGCGGCTGACCTCTTTCAATTCGCTAAAGGGCAGCGAGATTCTGGGGCCCTGGACCGGCTTGCCGGCGCCGGAGCCCTCGCCGCCTGATCCGCGGGGAATGCCGGAACCGGCAACTGCTGCGGGCGAGACCGAGGACGGCGATGACCTGGATCTCGATTTGGATTTGGGCGGAGATGATGGGGATGATCCCGGCCTTGATGATCTGGATCTTGGAGACGGCGGCGGGGATGACGATGGTCTTGGGGATCTGGACGACCTGTTGGCGTCGTTCGGGGACGACGGCGATGACGATGACGACGACGGCGAAATGGATGCAGACCTCGCCGCGCTTTTGGATGATTTATGATGCGGATGTTTGAGAACACTGCCGGCGATTTCCGGCCCGGTTCCCGTCGCGGAAAGGAGGACCCATGGTTGTAAGCAAGGGCCATGAAAACGACCTCGCCTGGATGTCGGGGACATATTCCACCGACGGGCTGCAGATGAGCCGTGCGATTGTGCGCGAAGGGCTGAGCAAGCTGACCGAGACCACGATCGAATTTGCCGCAACCAAGAGCCAGCCCAAGCTGCAGGATCTGGTCGGCAAGCAGATGAATGTGCATGTGATGCGGCAACAGACCGAGCATCAATTCAACGGGCTGTGCGTTTCGGTCGAGTATCTGGGCTTCCGCAACGGGTATGAGATGTATGTGGCGGAGGTGCGCCCCTGGTTCTGGCTGCTGACGCGGACCAGCGATCTGCGGGTCTTTCAGGAAAAGACCTCTGTCGATATTATCAAGCAGCTGTTCAGCGAGCACGGCTTCAGCGATTTCACCGACAAGCTGAGCGATTCCTACGAAGCGCGCGAATATTGCCTGCAGTACCGGGAGAGCGATTATGCCTTTCTGAGCCGGCTGATGGAGGAAGAGGGGATTTACTTCTACTTCGACAGCCCGGCCGGCGATACCGCGCGGGAGAAGCTGGTGCTGTGCGATGGGGTCAGCGGACATTCTCCCATCAAGGGCGGCGCGGCGATTGAATTCCATGCCCGCGACGACAGTGACCGCCGCCGCGAAGAGCATATCTCGGAATGGGCCAAGGAGGAAATCCTCACCCGCGGCAAGGTCACGCTGAATGATTTCAACTTTGAGACGCCCTCGGCGGATTTGACGGCGGCCACCGCGATTGCCAAGGGGAACCACTCCTACAAGAACTACGAAGTGTACGACTACCAGGGCCGTTATCCGTCCAAGACGCCCTTGGGGGACAAGCGGTCGCGGGTGCGGATGGAAGCGGAGGCGATCAAGCACATCCGCTGGCGCGGTGCATCAAGCGTGGCGACGCTTGGCACCGGCAGCACCTTCACGATGGAAAAGCACCCGGTGAAGGAAAACAACAAGGAATATCTGGTCATTGAGACTGAGCACCATATCAAGGTGGCTTGGGATTACGGCGAACGGGAAAGCCAGAAGACGGAGAAGGTTGCGACCAAGGGCGCCATGCGCCGCGATCTGAAACCGAAGAATATGGATGTGCCCGAAGAGATGGAGCATGACGTCTATGCCTCGACCTTCAGCGCGATCCTGAAGTCCGATCAGTTCCGGGCGCCGCTGGTGACCCCCTGGCCGGAAGTGCAGGGGCTGCAGACCGCGACCGTGGTCGGCCAGGATGGTGAAGAGATCTGGACCGACGAGCATGGGCGTATCAAGATCCAGTTTCATTGGGACCGCGAAGGCAAGGACAATGAAACCTCGTCGTGTTTTGTGCGGGTGGTGACCCCCTGGTCCGGCAAGAACTGGGGCATGGTGGCGATCCCGCGCATGGGCCAGGAGGTTGTGATCCAGTTCGAGGACGGCAATCCGGACCGGCCGATCTGCACCGGGATGCTTTACAACGCGGAAACCATGCCGCCCTATACCTATCCCGACGATCAGACCCAGCTGGGGATCAAGACCAACTCCTCCAAGGGGGGCGGCGGCTATAACGAGCTGATGTTCGATGACAAGAAGGACAGCGAACTGATGCGGGTGCAGGCCGAGAAGGATCATCAGATGCTGGTCAAGGACCGCTCGACGGTGACGGTTGGCATGGATGCGCCCGACCCGGAAGTGACCGGCGCCGATGAAAAGAGCTATGTGTTCACGGTTCAGCAGCACATGACGGAAACCGTGCATGAGGGCGACCGCACCGAGGTGGTGGAAACCGGCGACAAGTCCGAGAATATCCAGACCGGAAACATGACCCTGGACGTGGATACCGGCAATCTGACCGAAACCATCGCCCAGGGCAACCATACGGAGACTGTGTCGCTGGGCAATTTGACCGTGGACGTGACCGCGGGCAAGATCGCGATGACTGCGGGCCAGGAGATCAAGCTGACCGTGGGTCCTTCCTCGATCAAGATCGACAATTCCGGTGTTACGATCAATGGGCCGATGATCAAGATCGAAGGTTCTGGAATGGTTGAGGCCAAGGCGCCGATGACCACCGTGAAAGGCGAGGCCATGCTGACCCTGAAGGGCGGCCTCACGATGATCAACTAGGTGGTGCAGATGTCGGCAAGATTTGAAAAGCTGGTGAAAATGCCCGCTGACCCGGTGGCCAAGCTGTTGTCGCGGGCAAATGTCATCCTGAAAACTCCGCTGGAGGCGCCGCCGACGGCGCAGGCAGGCGTGGTGCTGGAGGAACTGGACCGCAAGGGCGCGCTGGTCGATCTGCTGCGGCTTCTGGCGGTGCTGCTGCCCCCGCGGGAGCGGGTGTGGTGGGCCTGCCTGGCGGCACGCGACTACATCGGGCCGCGTTCGGACCAGGATCCGGCCTCGCTGACGGCGTCGGAGACCTGGGTGTTTGAGCCATCGGAGGAAAACCGCGACAAGGCGCGCATCACCCTGGATCATGCCTATGTGGATGATGACACGGTGAACTGCGCGCTGGCGGTGCTTTATGCGGCCGGAACGCTGGGACCGGGAGAATTGAATCAATATCCGGCCCCGGCAGGGGCGTCCGAGGCGGCGGCCTTTGCCATGAATATGGTGGCCTTGGGTCAATTGTCTGATAAGTTTGAAGAACACGGCGGCGTTCTGATAGAGCGGGCGCTGGATATTGCGCGTGGCGGCAAGGGACAGGTGGTTCAGGTGCCGGAAGCGGCAACGCATAGCTGAGGGAGGATTAAAGGTATGGGAATGCCACAGGCCCGGATGACGGATTTGCATGCCTGCATGCTGCCCTCAACCCCGCCGCCGCCGGTTCTGCCGGTGCCGACGCCGATCCTGCCGCCCTGCGCGGTGACAGTGCTGGTGGCGAACCTGCCGGCCGCCCGTCTTGGGGATATGTGCACCGCCGCGCCCGCGCCGCATCCGATCATCAAAGGCTCCGCCACAGTGCTGATCAACAACATGCCGGCCGCGCGGATCCTGGACAACACCGCCTGCGGCGGCATGGTCGTCAAGGGTGAATTCACCGTGCTGGTGGGAGGTTAGGCCCAAAAATGGGAGTGACGCTGAAATTCCAGAGCTCGGGCGCGATGCCCGGCGATGCGGCCCCTGTTCCAATGCGGGGTCCGAGCCTGACAGTGGGACGCGGCGCCAGTTGCGATCTGGTGCTGCCCGACCCCGATCAGCAGCTGTCGCGCAATCATTGCGTAATCGAGGATCACAACGGCAATGTGGTGGTGGTTGATCTCAGCTCGAACGGCACCTTTCTGAACTATTCCAAGATCCCGCTGGGCCGCACGCCGACGCCGCTTAACAACGGGGATGTGCTGTGCGTCGGCAACTATGAGCTGGTGGTGGAAATCCGCGACGATCTGGCGGATATCGGCGGCATGATTGCAGCACCCGCCGCGCAGGGGGCGGCCTCGCACGGCAATGCCGCCAATGCGCCGGACCCATTGCAGCTGCTGGAAGATGCCGGGCCGGGCGGTGATTTCCTGGATGATCTGCTGGGCGAGGGGCTGAAGGGGCCTGCACAGCTGAACCCGGTGGATCCGATTGATGAGCTGCTGCCGCCCCTGGGCGAGGAAGAAGATCCCTTCTTTCAAAAAGCCAGCGACGGGCGTGAGGGGGAGGGCGCGAGTCTTGCCAACCACAACCCGGCCGCTTCGGACGGGTTTGCAGTGCGTGCAGCGCAGTCCAATATGATCCCGGACGATTGGGACGATGATTTCCTGTCCGGTATAGGCGAGCCGGAAACCCCGGCGCCTGACCCCGACCCGCAACCCGTGCCGCCGCCGCGCGAGGTTCCGTCCCCGGTGCCGGAAACCCCGCCCGCAGCACCACCGCCGGAAGTGCCGCCTGCGCCGCCGACCGAGATACCGCCGGTGCAGGATACGGCTGCCGGGGAAGCGAAAACCATTGCACCCGCGGCAGCACCTCCGGCGCAGGCGCAGGACGCAGTGGCCGCGTTCCTGAAGGGCGCGGGCGCCGAAGTCAGCCTCGATCCGGCGGAACAGGCCAGCACCATGGCGCGCATGGGCCGGGTGATGCGGACCCTGGTCACCGGCCTGCGCGAAATCCTGATGACGCGGACCTCGATCAAGTCGGAATTCCGGATTGAGCAGACGATGATCTCGGCCGGCGGAAACAATCCGCTGAAATTCTCGATCACGCCTGAACAGGCGGTTGAAGCGATGGTCCGCCCGGCAACCAAAGGCTACCTGAGTCCGGAATCCGCTGCCGAAGAAGCGCTGCGCGACATCAAGGCGCATGAGGTGGCGATGGTCACCGGCATGGAGGCGGCGCTGAAAGGCGTGCTGAAGCGGCTCGACCCCAAGGCGCTGGAAGGCCAGATCGAAACCAAAGGCGGCCTCAAGGGTCTTTTGCGAGGCAAAAAGGCACAATACTGGGACGTCTATGAACAGCTTTATGCAGAGATATCCGACCAGGCTGAGAATGATTTTCACGACTTGTTCAGCCGCGAGTTCGCGCGTGCCTACAAGGATCAGCTGGACAGGCTGAAGGACTGATGCGCACCGCGCCGCTGGCGCGTGCCCGCAACTGAGAGGAGATCCCGGTGTCCTGGGACAGTAAAGTACTTTGGACGGAGGGGCTGTTTCTGCAGCCGCATCACTTCCAGCAGTCCGACCGGTATACCGAGGCATTGGTTGCCGGGCTGGCGCGGCGGCTCAGCCCTTATGCCTGGGGCGTCAACGGGCTGGAGATCGACCATGAGGCGCTGAAAATCGGCCAGTTCGCGGTCAAGTCCTGTGAAGGGCTGACCCATGACGGCACGGTGTTCCGGGTGCCGATGGCGGATCCGCATCCGCCGGCGATGGAGGTGCCGTCGACGATCAAGGATTGCATCGTCTACATGACCGTGCCGCAGCGCCGCCAGGGCGCCACCGAAGTGGATCTGAGCGGCGCCGAACGATCCGCCAGCCGGCTGCGCCCGGACAAGCAGGAAGTGACCGATGTGACCTCGACCGAGCGCAAGCCGGTGGAGCTGGATGTGGGCAAGATGCGTCTGCAGTTCGCGCTGGAGGTGGATGACCTGGCCGATCTGCTGGCGATCCCCGTGGCGCGCATCATCGAGGTACGCCCGGACAAGGAGATCGTGCTGGACCAGGCCTTTGTCCCGGCTTGCCTGGATGTGCGGGCGGCCCCTGCGCTTAGCGGTTTCCTGCGCGAACTGGAGGGGCTGCTGGCGCACCGGATGGAAGCGCTGGCAGGCCGCTTGTCGGAAGCGGGCGGTGCCCGCGGGGTAGCGGATGTGTCGGATTTCATGCTGCTGGCGGTGGTCAACCGGATGCTGCCGCAGGTACGCCACCTGCGCAATATCGAGAATCTGCACCCCGAACGCCTGTTCACCGCCTGCGCCGGGCTGGCCGGGGAACTGTCGGTGTTCATGTCGACCGAAAAACAGGCGCCGGAGTTTCCGCCCTATACCCATGACAACCTGGTCGAGTGCTTTGCCCCGGTGATCCGGGTGCTGCGCCAGTATCTCAGCTCGGTGCTGGAGCAGACCGCGATCCCGATCAAGCTGGAGGCGCGCAAATACGGCATCTCGGTCGGGGTGATTGCCGACCGCAAACTTCTGGGAAATGCCGGTTTTGTGCTGGCGGTCAGTGCCGACATCCCGGCCGAAGACGTGCGCAAGCATTTCTCGGGCCAGGCCAAGATCGGCCCGGTGGAGGAAATCCGCCAGCTGGTGAATTCCGCCCTGCCGGGGATCACGCTGCGGCCCTTGCCAGTGGCACCGCGGCAGATCCCCTATCATTCCGGCGTGGTCTACTTCGAGATGGATGCGGACAGCCCCTACTGGCGCAAGATGACCACATCGGGCGGCATCGCGGTGCATGTGTCGGGCCAGTATCCGGGGCTTAAGATGGAGCTTTGGGCGATCCGTAATGCATAAGGGAAAATGCTGAGATGGCTGATTATGACGATCCCTTTGCCGAACCGGGGGATACCGATAAGACGGTGATCAAGCCGAACCCTGGCGGGCGGCGGCCGGCAACGCCGGTGCAGCAGCCGGAGACACCGCAGGTCCAGCCTGCGGCAGGACAGACTGCCGAGTCGGAGCTGGATGCCTATGGCGTGCCGCAGGCGGCTGCACCGAGGCCGCAGGCTGCCGCAGGCGGGGCGAAGGCGCCGAAGATGGCGCTGACGGGGATGAACCAGCTCACGGCCTGTGCCTCGACCCTGTTTGCGCTGATTTCCCGCATCCGCAACCGGGCTCAGCATATGGACCCCGATGGTTTGCGCAAGAATGTGGTGGCCGAGGTGCGGGCGTTTGAAAACCGCGCGCTGCAGGCGGGCATTGCTGCGCAGACCGTGAAGATCGCGCGTTATGCGCTGTGCGCGACCCTGGATGACGTGGTCCTGAACACGCCCTGGGGCGGGCAATCCGCCTGGGGGCTGCAGTCGATGGTCGCGACCTTCCACCGCGAGGTGGTTGGCGGCGACAGGTTTTATGACCTGCTGGCGCGGCTGGAGAAGGAGCCGGGTGGCAATATCGATATGCTCGAATTCCTGTACATGTGCCTGTCGCTGGGGTTTGAGGGCCGTTTGCGGGTGGAGCAGGGCGGTTCCGAGAAACATATGCAGATCCGCGGCGCATTGGCCCGGATCATCCGGAATCAGCGCGGCCCGGTGGAGCGCGATCTGTCACCGCATTGGGAAGGCCTGGTCAAACCGTTCAAGGCGCTGTCTGTCTGGCGGCTGGTGTGGATCACCCTGGCAGCCACCGCGGCGGTGCTGGCGTTGCAGTTCCTGGGTCTCAGCTGGATGCTGTCGAACAAGACCGAGAATGTGGTCGGGCAGCTGACGATTGTCGATTCCGGCCCCAAGGCAGAGCTGGAACGGCGCGCGCCGCCGCCGCCGCCGCCGCCAACCGCGCCAACGACCGAAGAACAAATCGCCAAGGTCACCGGCTTCCTGGAGCCGGAGATCAAGGAAGGCATCGTGCAGGTCTTCCAGAAGGGCAACACGCTGATTATCCGGCTGGCCGGTTCCGGCATGTTCGGTTCCGGCTCGGACCAGCTCAGCCAGAAATTCCGGACCTCGGTGAACCGGGTGGCAGAGTCGCTGAATGACGAAAAGGGCAAGATCATCGTGGCGGGCCATTCCGACAATATTCCCATCCGCTCGTCCCGATTCCCATCCAACATGGCGCTGTCGCTGGCGCGTGCGAAATCGGTGATGGCAGGGATGGCCAAGGTGATGACCGATCCGGACCGGTTGTCGGCCGAGGGACGCGCCGACAAGGAACCGATTGCAGACAACAGCACCCGCGCAGGGCGGGCCAAGAACCGCAGGATCGAAATCCTGCTGGTTCAGGAGGTTGAAGGATGATCCGCCGTTATATCTTTCCCCTGTTCCGGTCGATCTACACCATCCTGCTGGTCCTGGCAGCGGTGCTGTCGGCCTGTGTATGGTTTTTCGCGCCGTTCATCGGCGGCGGGGAGTGGCGTCCGTTTGACAGCGTGATGTCGCGGCTGATCACCATCGGGGTGATCTTCCTTTTGTATTTCATCACCATTGGCATCATCTTCTGGCGGCGGCGCCGCAAGGACAAGGAGATGACCGAGGAGATCGCCGAGGCGGTGGATACATCGGAAGATGATGTGCTGTCCGAGGAAATCGGCGAGCTGCGCGGCAAGTTCAAGATCGCGATGAAGGAGCTGCGCAAGTCCAAGGGCGGGCGGCGTCACCTGAACGATCTGCCGTGGTACATCATGATTGGCCCGCCGGGTGCAGGCAAGACAACGGCGATTGTCAATTCCGGCCTGCAGTTCCCGCTGGCCGAGAAACTTGGCAAGGCCGCGATCGGCGGCGTCGGCGGCACCCGCAACTGCGACTGGTGGTTCACCAATGACGCGGTGCTGATCGACACGGCGGGGCGTTACACCACCCAGGAAAGCGACGCAGAGGCGGACAATGCCGCCTGGCTGGGCTTTCTGGGGCTGATGAAGAAATACCGCAAGCGGCAGCCGATCAACGGTGCGATCATTGCGATTTCATTGTCGGATCTGTCGCTGCAGGATGAGATTACCCAGAAAAGCCATGCTGCCGCCGTGCGCCGCCGCCTGGCGGAGCTGCGCGAAAAGCTGGGCGTGCGTTTTCCGGTCTATGTTCTGTTCACCAAAGCGGACCTGATTGCCGGCTTCCAGGAGTTCCATGACTCGCTGGGCAAGGAAGACCGCGAGCAGGTCTGGGGCTTCACGCTGCCGTTGCCCAAAGGCAAGAAGGAACAGCCGCCGATTGCCGGGTTTGATGAGGAATTCGGTTTGCTGCTGGGGCAGATCAATGCGCAGCTTCTGGAGAAGATGCAGACCGAGACCGACCATCAGCGGCGGGCGCTGATCGCTGGTTTTCCGGCGCAGGTTGCCTCGATGCGCGGGGTGGCGCGCGACTTCCTGACGGAGGTTTTCCAGGACAACCGCTATGAACAGCGCCAGATGCTGCGGGGGATTTACTTTACCTCGGGCACCCAGGAAGGCACGCCGATCGACCGGCTGATGCTGGGCATGGCGCAGACTTTCGGCATTGGGCGGCAGGCGATTGGCACCGGGCATGGCACCGGGCGGTCATTCTTCCTGACCCGGCTGTTTGAAAGTGTGATGTTTCCAGAGGCCGGACTTGTGTCGGCGGATGACAAGGTGGAACGGCGCTACCGCTGGACCCGCCGGATTGCGATCACCGCGACTGTGCTGGTGGCAGTTGCAATGGGGGCGCTTTGGGTGCGCTCTTATCTGAAGAACACCGATCTGATCACCCAGGCCGAAGGCCAGGTTGCCGCCTATCAGGCCGCCGCGGCGCAATTGCCGCCCAGCCCGGTCGGCGACACTGATCTGGTGCCGGTGGCCGCTGCGTTGAATAATCTGCGCGACATGCCGGGCAATCCGGTGCTGTCGGATCCGGAGCCTGACAGGGCGATGACCTATGGCCTGTATCAGGGCGAGGTGATCGGCACTCAGGCGGCACAGACCTACCGTGGGGCGCTGAACCGGCGTTTGCTGCCGCGGCTGCTGGTGCGGCTGGAGCAGCAGATCGAAGGCAATATAAACAATCCCGACACGCTGTATGAGGCGCTGAAGATCTATCTGATGCTGGGCCTGCAGGGGCCGATGAACCAGGATCTCGTCAAGGAATGGATGCGGCTGGACTGGGAGCGGATTGCCTATCCCGGCATCGCCCGCAACCAGTTGCGGGCGGATCTGATGGACCATCTGACCGCGCTTTTGTCACAGCCGATGGAGGAGATTGCCCTGAACGGACCGCTGATTGCCCAGGCGCAGAACATCCTGTCGGAAATGCCGCTGGCGCAGCGCGTCTATAACGGCATCCTGAACTCTCCAAAAGCCACCAGCCTGCCGAAGTGGCGGATCACCGACGTTGGCGGACCGTCTGTCACGCGGGTGCTGGTGCGCAGTTCCGGCAAACCGCTGAACGAGGGGATCGAGGGTATCTTTACCTATGACGGTTTCCACAATGTGTTCCTGCCGGAGGCTGTCAGCGTTGCCGAGCGGGTGCACCGTGAAGCTTGGGTGCTGGGTGAGCAAAACGAAACGGCCCAGAACAAGGCCGTGCTGCTGAAGCTGAGCCGCGACGTTCTGGACCTGTATTACAACGATTACATCAGCCGCTATGACCAGATCCTGGGCGATATCGACATCATCCCGCTGGAGTCGCTGTCCCATGCGGTGGAAGTGACCAACGTGCTGTCCGGGCCGACCTCGCCCATCGTCAACATTCTGACCGATGTCGGTTCGGAAACCCGGCTGGACGAGGACAAATCGGTGCTGGATGCGGGGTCGCTCGCGGTCGGCGCCCAGAATGTGGCGGCGATCGAGGCACGGTCCAACCTGTCGATCCAGGGCCAGATCCTGCTGGAAGCGCTGGTCAGTTCGGCGGAGAATGCACCTGGTCAGGCTGCAAAACCGCCGGGCGCCTATGTGCAGGAGCGGTTCGAATGGCTGTTCAATCTGGTGAACCGGCCCGAAGGCCAGCCCTCGCAGCTGGATGACCTGATGGGGCAGTTGCAGCAGGTCTATCAGGAGCTGAACAAAATGTCCTTCTCTGGCGTCGCCACGGGCGGGCAAAGCGGCCAGGCGCTGCTGCAGTTCCAGCAGACCGCCAGCCGGATGGGCGGGCCGCTGCCCCGCTGGGCGACGCAAATCTCGGCGGGCTCCTCGGGGATCACCTCGGAAGGCACCCGGGCGTCGATCAATGCGCGCTGGCAATCGGCGGTGCTGCCGTTCTGCGAACAGGCGCTGTCGAACCGCTACCCGTTCAACCGCTCGGCCCGCGCCGATGTGGCAATGGCGGATTTTGCCAAGCTGTTTGCCCCAGGCGGGATGATTGACGGGTTTTTCAATGATCAGCTGTTGAAATACGTCGATACCCGCAGCCGTCCCTGGACCTGGAAACGGGTGAATGACGTGGATCTGGGCATCAGCCCGGCGGTGCTGCAGCAGATGCAATATGCCTCCGAGATCAAGGAAGCGTTCTTTGCCGGCGGTGCCCAGCCGGCGGTGCAGTTCCAGATCACCGTCAATGCGCTGGACCCGAAAGCGAAGGAGGTGGTGCTGGAGATCGATGGCACAAAAGTGGCCTATAATCACCGGTCCGGCGCACCGACGCCTGTGGCCGTGACTTGGCCGGGGTCGGTCGGGCTGGCGCGGATCACCCTTTTGCCTAAGAAGCGCGACGCCGAGAATGCCATGTCACGCGATGGCCCCTGGGCCTGGTTCCGGCTGCTGGATGCGGCTGAGGTGCGGCGCACCAATGTCTCTGACCGGCGGCGGGTGAACTTCCGTGTTGGCGGGCGTCTGGCGCTGTTCGAGCTGCAGTCCGGGTCGGTGATTAACCCCTTTGCCCTGCCGGCTATGGCAAAATTCAGCTGCCCGAAGTCGATGTAATGGCAGGGTTCGGTGCATTCGGTAAGATGCCTTCAGCCGGAGATTTTTTCCGGCTGAACACGCCGGGCGGGTTTGTGCGGGTCTGGGATGCCTGGCTGCAGCAGGTTATGCTGGACGGGCGGGGGGCATATGGTCCCGGTTTTGATGCCTGTTATATGACCGCGCCGATCTGGCGGTTTACCCTGCCTGCCGGACTGGCCGGTGCGCAAAGGGTAATCGGGGTGCTGATGCCCTCGGTCGACCGGGTTGGCCGGCGGTTTCCGCTGACGCTGATGGCGGCGCTGCCAGGGAATGGTCCGGCTGCCGTGCTCCATTTAGGCGAGGGGGCGCTGTTCGAACGGCTGGAGGATGTGGCGCTGGATGCATTGGAGGATACGATGACCAAGGACAGCCTGGCGGAAGCACTTGCATGTATTCCAGTGCCGGGGATGCGGACTGCGGCGCCATTGCCGGGCAAACGCCGGGACCTTGTTTTGGCCGGTGCCCAGGGGTCGGAAGTGCTGTCTGGCGCCTTGGAGGATGCCGCGCTGGACGAAAGGCTGACTGGATGCAGCCTGTGGACGGCGATGCTGGATGGCGTGCCGCGGACACTGGCCTGCACAGGTCTTCCGCAGGACGGCACCGCATTGGGTCTTTTTGATCCAGCAGCGCCGGTTTGGGCGGATGCGGAGGGGCTGTGATGAACCAATTGCGCAAATACCGCTATACCGCGCAGACCCATGTGGGGCTTAAACGCAAGGTCAACGAGGATGCGGTTCTGGCGCTGCCGGAGCATGATATCTGGCTTGTAGCAGACGGAATGGGGGGGCACGACGCAGGGGACTATGCCAGCCGGCTGATCGCTGATGCGGCGGCCACGATCCCGCTGGGCCTGGATCCTGCGGCGCGGATGCATGCGCTTCGGGAGGCAATACAGAACGCACATAAGGTGATCCGCGCGGAGGCCGAAGCCCGTGGCGGCGGCACAATAGGATCGACTGTTGCGGCGCTGGTGATGGCGAACCAGCATTTTGCCGGTCTATGGGCCGGCGACAGCCGGATCTACCGGTTGCGGGGCGGCCATATCGAAATGCTGACCGAGGATCACTCGGCTGTGGCTGAATTTGTGCTGGCCGGCAAAATGACATGGGACGAGGCGGAACAGCATCCGCAATCCAACGCGATCACCCGTGCTGTGGGTGTTGGGCAGGAGTTGGAAATCGATAAGATCCGCGGCAACACGGAACCTGGCGACCGCTTTCTGATCTGCTCGGACGGGCTGACAAAATATGCCACCTTTCAAATCCTGGAGGATGCGCTGACCGGCACACCACTGGAAACCGTCGGCGATCAGTTGATCCAGATCGCGCTGAACGGGGGCGGTGCGGACAATATTACCGCTGTGGTGATTGATGTCCTGTGACGCCGCCGTTTCCCCGCAAAGGAAACGGGGCGGAAACCGCAAGTTTTCCGGCTTGGAACTTTCGTGAAACTCCGGGTCCCTGATCAGGGTTTGGCGGTGACCAGAATGCGGCTGTCCAGCGAGCGGATACGGCTGGAATCGGCCTCGTAGCTGGCCTGCAATGCTTCGGCAAAACCAACCGCGCTTTCGGAGGTCGGGCGCATGCCGTCAAACAGAGGTTCCGAGGAATGCAGGACCAATACTTTGCTTTTGCCTAGGGTGCTGTCATCAACCTTGAAAGCAATGCCGCCGCTGGTGGCAGATTCTTCCAGACTATAGGCGACCCGGACGGGAACTTCGCCAGCGGCATCGTCCCGCAGGCTGGCAACGGAATTATCTTCGCGCGAGATATTGGGCAGCAGGTGGAACACATTTCCCGAAACATCCAGGATCGACACGGTCAGGTAACCCTTGGTCACATGATCGGGCAGCACGATGTCTATGACCGGGTTTTCGCCAACAAAGAAACGACCGGATGGGTTGGGCTCGATGCTGCTTCCGCCAACGGCGAATTCCACTTTTGCGCCGCCGGATGGGGCTTTGGGCAGATGCTGTTCGACAACGCAAAGCGCGTCGTTCAGCACCTCCACATCCAGCACCACCTGGCGATCATGCGCCAGTGCCCGAAGCGCATCGAACAGTTCAAGCCGGGTGGCAGTGCTGGTGACACGGCCGCTGACCAGCACCGGATCGCTGGGCGCATAGCCGTCGTAATGGCCATTGCCGTCCCGCAGCAGCGGTCCGCAATCAGCAAAGGCTTCCATCACCGCCTGGACCTCGGCCACCGGCAGCATCGGCAGCTCAAACCGGATCTCGGCCTTGCCTTCCAGCGCGCCGGGCAGGCCGTTGCGGAACCTCTCGTTCAGCGTCTCGGCGACATTCGCGTCGTCGGTGGTGCCGGTGAGCCGCGCCTTGTTGTTGCTGACCACCAGGCGCCATTCGCGCAAACCCTCAAGCGGCGTGACCGTGTCGAGCACATCGGTGCCCCAAGTGTCAGATATGGCGCCGGAGGCCAGCGTCAGATCAGCATCCTGGGACAGCGCCAGAAGGGCCTCCCGTGCCGCCTCTGACGGCACGTTGCCAACGATCTGGAGCGGCCCGTCGACGGGCTTTTCTGCAATGAATGAATAAGGGCGGGCCACGGGGTAGGACGGCTGGAGAAGACTGTCGAGCATGCCGCTGAAATAGGCGCCGGCCCCGCCGCCGCCGAGCAGCAGCAGAACCGCCAGGACCGCCCAAAGGCCGCCGCGGCCGTCTTTTTTTTCGTCAACCTTCCGGTGAACCGGTTTGGCGGCGGGCGGCGGCGGGGCGGGCTGGCTTGTCTGCGGCACGATGATGGTGGCGTCCTCAGCCGGGCCATCCAGCACATCCCCCAGGTTGCCGCCATCGGGATTGTCCAGAAAGGCCAGAACTTCACCTGCAGTCTGGAACCGCGCGTTCGGATCCGGTGCGCACATACGCTCAATCAGGGTCTTGAATGGTTCAGGCAGGCCATCCGTGTCGAGTGGTTTTTGCTTGTTTTCAACCACTTCCATGGGGTTGGCGCCGAGCTTGGGTGCCGCGCCGCGGAAGTTGGCCAACAACAGCGCACCCAGCGAATAGATGTCTGAGCGGGCGTCGGTGTCACCGCTCATCTGTTCCGGTGCGGCATAGGAGTATTTGCCGGCAAACTCATTTCCGACAATGGTCTGGGCGCCCGGATTGGTATCCTTGGCGATGCCGAAATCGATAATCACGGCCTCGGCCGGATCGCCGCCGCGCAGAATGATGTTGTCCGGGCTCAGATCGCGGTGGACGATATTGCGGACATGCGCCGCCTGCAGGCCCTGGGCCACCCGGCGGCAAATCACCAGCAGGTCCTCAGCCGCCATCGGCCCCTGTTTCAGACGCTTGTCGAGGCCGGGGCCTTCGACATAGTCCATCAGCAGATAGATATGGCCGTCCGGTGTGCGGTGATTTTCCGAATAGCGCACCACCGCAGCATGGCGGATTTCGCGGATATTTTCCTCACGCGCCATCAGGACGGTGAAGTCCTCGTTGGCGGCAAGTTCCTGTTTCAGCACTTTCAGCGCCACCAGGTTGCCGGAAATTTCCGAGCGCGCCTTATAGACATGAGAGGTGCCGCCGCGGCCCAGCAGGCATTCGATCCTGTAGGTATTGTTCAGCAGGTCACCCGGCTGGAACAAGTCGCCAGGGCGCGATTCAAGCATGGAAGTCTCCCTGGCCTCTGGTCTGGCGCGGGTCGGGGCGGAGTTCAGCCCAGAGCCTGGAATTCAACACGGCGGTTTTCATCAGCGCGCGTATTGTTTTCATTGAAGGGTGCGGTTTCACCCATGCCGATGGCTTTGAGCATATCCTCGCTCACACCGCAGGAGCTGATCAGGTGGCGGCGCACTTCCTGCGCCCGCAACAGTGACAGCCGTTCATTATAGGCGGCGGATCCAGAGCTGTCGGTATGGCCGATGATCTGGAACACGGTGCCATCGAGCGCCTTCATCGACGCGCACATATTGGCCAGTTTCGGCGCCTGATCGGCGCGTAGCGCGGCGCTGTCGAAATCAAAGGAGATCTGGACATTGATCTGGGTCTGCCGGTCGACAGGATTGTATTCCTCGGCTGCGGCGGCAACAGTTGCGGTTTCCTGCGCAGGATCTTCGGCCGCAGCTGCGCTGCTTGGCACGATCACCAGGCCGCGGGTCTTCTGCTTTTTGAAAGCTTCGGTGATCTCCTCGACCGACAATTCGCCGCCATTCGACTGCGCCTGAGCCAGTGTAGCGACTATCAGGCCCGCACCAAGAACACTTGCAAAAATTCCTTTAAGGCGGATCATGCCCGGCGCCCTCCCCTGCCATTTCAACATGGCTGGCAGTCTATACCAGCACCTGCGGCCTGCCAATGGCAGGCAGAGTGCAGAGCGGGAAAAAAACACGGTGTTTCCGGCAAGTTGTAATCAGGGGGTTTACTGCCGGGCGGCGAGGGATTGAAATGGGCGCAGATGATCCGGGAGGGAAAATGCGGGTTCTGCCAGCTGTAATAATCGCCATTGGCCTTGTGCTGGCTCCGGCAGTTTGGTTCGGGCTCAGCTGGCTGCTGAGCGAAGAAGACTTCCAAGGGGCGGGCGGCGTGGATTCGACCGCGCGGATCGAGATCGAGATGCTGCGCCAGCAGGTCGAGGATCTGCAATCCCGGATGACGGATTTGCAGAGCGAGGTTGCCAGCCTGCCCGCTGGAGGGGCAGGAGGCGGCACCCCTTTTACCGATGACGCAGCCGGGGAAGCCGCGATCTGGAACCAGACCGGCGGCGCCGATCTGGATTACGCCCAGGTGGTGCTGATCGCCGACCGGCTGAACGTGAACCGGGGCCTGCGGGTCACCGGCGGCAGGTATCTGACGGAGAAACTGGGCCGCCCGCGGGAGGAATTGAACGACACCTGCCAGCCGATGACCAATGCGAACCTCAAGGAAAAGCTGGTCACCGAACGGGTCGGGCCGATCCGGGTCAGCATGCTGCGCCCGGCGATCGAAAGCCTGAAGGTCGTGTTCGAGAACATCCGCCAGGCGGATCCGGATCTTTATGCCCGCATCAACACAGCCGGTGCTCTGTGTGTGCGGCGGATCCGCGGCACCGCAAATTCATTGTCCACCCACAGCTATGGCCTTGCCGTTGATCTGAATATTGACGGCAAGCTGGATAATTTCACCGACGGCAAGACCCAGCTGGGACTGACCATCATGGCGGATTTTTTCTATGATCAGGGCTGGGTCTGGGGCGCCGGGTTCCGGCGTGAGGACAGCATGCATTTCGAGATCAGCCGGCGCCAGTTGGATGCATGGATCGCCGATGGTCAGCTGTGATTGTGTTCCGCGGTTCTGCCTGTCAGCTTTCCAGCCCGTAAGCCTGCCGGATTCCCCGTTGGGTTCCCGGTCCGAAGTCCCCATCAATGGCGCCGGTGTAGAAATTGTTCTCCTTCAGTTTCTGCTGAAGGGAGCGCCGGGTCTGCGCTGTGAACATATTGGGCCGCTCGCTCAGCAGATTGAGCACATCCGAACTGCCGCTGCGCAACGCCGCATAGAGATAATGGGCTGAATCTTCCGGGCCTTTCGACGGGATCAGGCCGTCATCTATGAGGGCCGCAAAATTGAACTGGGCCTGGGGATGGCGCAGATCCGCGGCGCGCTCAAAGAAGGTCAGGGCTTTTTTCGGGTTGGCAGGCAGTCCCAATCCGCCCTGATAGTGCAGGAAACCGAGATCGTTGATTGCATCAGCAAATTCCTGGGCAGCGGCCGCCTGGTACAGTTCCAGGGCCCTGGAAGGGTCCGCGGCGACACCTGTGCCGCGCTCATAGAGCTTGGCCAGTTCGAACTGCGCCTCGGGCGAGCCGGCCTCGGACGCCCGCTGCAGGAAGCCGACCGCCGCAGCAGGATCAAACCGGCCCTCATTCGGGTTGAGCCTGATATAGGCCAGGCCCAGCATCGAGCGGGTATCGCCGAGATCGGCCAGCGCCAGCAGCTGCTCTTCCTGGTCGGGCTTCAGCGCCGCCCAGGCTTCGGAGGCATCCGCGACCGTGACCGGAGCATCATTCTCCCCCGGGCCGGCGAGATAGAAGGGCACGCCTGTCAGCGAGCCATAGGTATGAGGTTCCTGCAGATTGGCGGTGTTTTCCATCACCCGGTCGCGCACCTGGCGGAACATCAGGCTGATCTCCAGCCCTGGCTGCACCATCTTTTCTATCAGTGCAGCGGCATAGGGCGAGTTGCTGCCGCTGCCGTCCAATGCCACCTGGCCGTCCTTGGCGGCAAAGGCCACCAGGGTGCCGCGGTCCGGATCGGCTGCTGCCATGCCGCCGCCGCCGCGGGTCGTGGCGGTGGCGGCGGTGTCCTGGCCGCTGCTTTGCGCCAGCGCAATTGAATCACCCAACGGGTTGTCGCGGCAGCTGTCAAGGATCACGATCCGCATCTTGCGGGCCCGGTCCACTGCCGCCAGCAGTTGCTTCAGGGACAAGGACTGTCGCTGCACATCGCGGTTGCTGGCCACCTCGGCATCTGCCGGGATCAGAAAATTCTCGCCCTGCACCTCGATCCCGTGGCCGGCGAAATAGACCAGCGCCAAATCCGCCACTTCGGAACGGAAAGTGAAATCCTCCAGCAGCTGCACCATAGCGGAGGTGCCGGGGTCCAGAGCGAGGCTGACGTCAAAGCCGATCCCTTCCAGCGTGTCCGCCATCGCCACTGCATCATTGCGGGTGTTCTCCAGCGGCGGCAGGTGCTGGTATTCCGCCACGCCGATAACCAGAGCAATGCGATCGCTTGCGGCCTGCGCATTCGCTGCAACAAGCAGACAGGCTGTGAAGATCAGAGGTTTGATGAAAAACGACATGCGGATACCCGGGCTGGCAGTTTCAGCTATGGCCCAATGTAGTCCGCTGCGGCAGCAAAGAAAAAGAAAATTCGCCGCTGGCGAAAGCGATATGACAGCCCCGCCCGGCCCGGGCGGGGCTGTCAAATTTCAGGCGTTCGTCAGGTTGCCTGCAGCGCGCAGCCGCTCGCGCAGTTTCTCCAGCGTGACGCCGGCCGCGGCGGCCGGCAGATCGGCAGGCCCGGATTCATCAACCTGCGCCTGCACGCGCTTGTAGAAACCGGAGAGCCCGGACAGAGTCTGGATCACCAGATCAAAATCCTGCAAAGAGCGCAGCTCCTGGCTGGTTGGGGCAGTGCCCCGTTCCAGCACGTCCAGAACCACGTTTTCCAACGCTTGCATCTGGCTGCGCAACTGCTCCATCTCCCAGGCCGACGCGGCGCATAATTCGCCTAGGGCTTTGTCGGGACGATCCATGGTTATAGCCGCCCGACGACCTGTTCGATGGCCTGCTTCATTGTGGCCACCGTGAACGGCTTGCGGATAATATTGTTCAGCCCCAGCTGTTTGCCCACCTGGATCATCTCTGGAGTCGGTTTACCGGTTACCAGAATGAATCCAACCCGCTGGGTCATCTGATGGCCGCGTACTGCCTGCAGCAGCCCCAACCCGTCCATGCCCGGCATGTTGTAGTCCGACAGCACCAGATGCACCGGGGTCTGGGTCAGTTTCTGAAAGGCGGACTGGCCGGCGTTCTCGACCATGTAGTTTTTGATGCCGATCTCATCCAGGCTTTGTGTGATGATCCCCCGGCTTGTCGACATGTCGTCAACGACCATAACGCGGAGAGAGTCTTTCAAGCTCATTTTTCTTTCCTTCTGCTCTGCTTGCAGCCGCGGTCAGGTTTTCCTGCCTGCGGGTAAGTTGACGTAAGTGGTGATCCCGGCCGTCTTCAGCTGCTGCGCCGCCGGGCCGGACATGCGCTCGGAGTGGCCGATGAAGAGGTAACCGCCCGGGTTCAGGGCATTTTGGAAGGCGCTCCAAACTTTCTGCTGGGTTGGGGTGTCGAAATAAATCGCAACATTCCGGCAGAAAATCGCATCGAACCTGCCGCGGAACGGGAAGGGTTCAATCAAGTTCAGCACCCCGAAAGTGATCAGCTTGCGCAGACTTTCGGGAAAGCGTCCGTCGGGACCGCATTTGGGTACCAGCTTGCTGTATTTAGCATCAATCTGGGCCAGTTCGTCCTCAGGGTACTTCGCCGCTTGGGCATGCTGGACCACAACCGGATCAATATCGGTGCCCAGGATCTTGAAATCCAGCTGCGCAGCTTCCGGACAGATGTCCAATACCGTCATGGCAATCGAATAGGGCTCCTGCCCGTTCGAGCAGCCCGCCGACCACAACCGCACCCGGCCGCCGCGGCGCGCCTGTTCGATCAGCGGCGGCAATACGTCGTTGCGCAGCGTCTCGAAATGGTGCGGCTCGCGGAAGAAATGAGTCACGTTGGTGGTCAGCAGCGACAGCAGCCCGCTGCGTTCCTGGTCGGCATGCGGACCGTCCAGGCTGGCCAGGTAATCCTTGAACCTGGTGATGTTGCGCTGGCGCAGCTTGCGGGCCAGACGCGAAGACACCAAGGGCTTTTTGCTGCTGGCCATTGCCAGGCCGAAGTGTTTGTGCGCGAACTGCGCGATGGCTTCGAATTCCTGGTCCGTCAGCGAAAAGTTTTCTGTGCCGGGAGAGATGGAACCTTCTGCCCTCACGGCATCACCTGCTCCGGAGCCGAGATCACCGCATCCAGATTGATGATGCGCACCATGGTATCATCGTGCGAGATAATCCCCTGGATGTACTCCATCGTGTTGCGGCTATCGACCGGCGGGGTATCCTGGATGTCGTCCGGATTGATCGAGATGATTTCGGAGACCGACTCGGCCAGCAGGCCGACCGGCTTGCCATGCACCGACACGACGATGACCACATTACGCTCGCTGGCTTCGGTCTGCTGCAGGCCGAAACGGGCGGACAGATCGTAGATCGGGATCACCGCACCGCGCAGGTTCATCACCCCCAGCACATCGGCCGGGGCATGCGGCAGGATCGTTACCGGTGACCAGCGCCTGATCTCGCGGATCTGGGTGATCTTCAGGCAGAAGGCCTGCCCGGCCACGGAGAAGCTGACAAACTCGCTGTGTTCAGCGTGTCTCAGTTCCTGATCGGTTTGCTTCACTTCAGCTTGCATTGCTCATTCTCCGCTCGGTGTCAAAGGCGGCTGCCGTGGGCGAGGCCGCAATGATGCTTTCAGGGTCCAGGATCATGGCGATCTTGCCGTCGCCAAGGATGGTTGCAGCGGCGACGCCGGCGATCTCTCCGCAGACGCCGTCCAGGCTCTTGATCACCACCTGGCGCTGGTCGTGGATGTCATCCACCGCCAGGGCGCAGCGCTGGCCGGTTTCGGTTTCCACCAGCAGGTAGACGCCGGCCTGCCGGTCGCTTTTGCGGTTCAGCCCCAGGCTGCCGGCAACGTCGCAGATGGGCACGAAATTGCCGCGGATCGACAGCAGAGTGCCGTCGGCGCCGAGGCTGTTGATCATGTCATCGCTGCCGCGCATGGTTTCGACGATCGAGGTGATCGGCACCACCATGGTCTGGTCGGCAACCGATACCACCATGCCGTCCATCACCGCCAATGTCAGCGGCAGGATGATGGTGAAGGTCGACCCCTTGCCGGGGGTGGAGGAGATGTTGATGCGGCCGCCCAGGCCGGTCACCGCATTCTTCACCACATCCATTCCGACACCGCGGCCGGAGAGGTTGGAGACCTCCTTGGCGGTGGAGAAGCCGGGCATGAACAGCAGATTGTCGATCTCGCCGTCAGTCAGCTCGGCATTTTCCGGGATCAGGCCCTTTTCGATCGCGATCTGCTTGACCCGCGGGCGGTTCACACCGGCGCCGTCATCCTTGATTTCAATGCAAACACTGCCGGACCGATGGGAGGCCGACAGCCGGATTTCACCTATCTTGGATTTCCCGGCGGCTTCCCGGTCCTCGGGCTTTTCGACCCCGTGGTCCACCGCATTGCGCAGAATATGGGTCAGCGGGTCGGACAGCCGTTCGATTACCGTCTTGTCGACTTCGGTGTTTTCGCCCTCATTCACGAGTTTACAGGTTTTACCGGTTGCAGCCGAAGCTTCGCGGACGATCCGGGCCATGCGCTGGAACAGCGGTTTCACCGGCTGAGCGCGGATGGCCATGACACCTTCCTGGATGTCACGCGCGAGGTTTTTGAAACCTTCAAGCTCTGTTTCAACGTCCCGTGTATCAGAGACGTCGAGGTTGGCGATTTGCTGCGCCAGCATCGAGTGATTGATGATAAGCTCCCCGACAGCGTTGATCAGCCGGTCCACCCGCTCGAGTTCGACGCGGAGCGTGGGCTTGGGACCGCCGCGCTGCTCCTGCATGCCGCTCTCGGTTTTCGGGGCCGATGCCTTTTCTTCGGCAGCTGCCGGTTTGGCTTCGGGTTCAGGTGCGGGGACCGGCGGTTCAAAAGGGACTGCGGATGCCTCCCCCTCGGCTGCGTCGGCTGCAACCGGTGCGCTGAACATAGCGTCCAGTGCTGCCAGTGCCTTGGCTTCAGCTTCTGCGTCGCCATCGCCTTCGATCGACAGTTCGCAAAGACCTTCGACAAATTCGAAGACTGCTTCGACAATCGACCGGGAGTCCCTGGTCACCAAAGTGATGTCCCAAGCCAGGTAGCTTTCGCTCATATCCATCGCGTCAAAGCCGGGCAGCTCGGTTTCGTCAAGCTTCACGGTCAGATCGCCCATGTCCCTAAGCGCCTGGAACAGGAAGAACGGCTCATTGCCGGTGCCGTACATTTCCTTCAGCGGCCGGAACCTGATCCGGTAGGTTTCCTGCTGCGGTTCTGCCGGTGTTTCCGGCATGATGCCAAGATCGGCCACCGGCACGGGAGCGCCAAGCCCCATCGGCTCGAAGGTGAGGTCTTCCTCTTCTTCGGGGATGTACTCATCCAGTGCCGCCAGCAGCGTGTCGTGATGCGCCTCGTCTATCTGGCCGCCGTCGCGGGCGGCTTCGACCAGCGCTGACAGGTGGTCGCTGGAGCGCAGCAGCAGCTGGATCAGCTTTCCATCCAGTTCCATCCGGCCGGCGCGCACTTCGTCAAACACGGTTTCGAACCTGTGGGCAAAGGCCACCAGATCGTCCAGGCCAAAGGCCCCGGCGCCCCCTTTGATCGAGTGCACGGCACGGAAGATTGCGTTGACTATCTCAGGGTCGTGATCGCCTCCTTCGATGGCGGTCAGCCCCTCATCCGTTGCTTCAAGGAGCTCTTCGCACTCCTCAAAGAAGGTATCCTGAATCGAACCCGACATCTTAGGCCGCAGCTCCTGTCACACGCTTGAGAGCGAAGATCAGAGACGCATCGTCAAACGGTTTGGTGATCCAGCCGGTGGCGCCGGCGCCGCGGGCGCGGGATTTCAGCTCAGGTGCGCTTTCGGTGGTCAGAACCAGGATCGGCACCTTGGAATTGATCCCGGTGCCGCGCAGTTCCTCGATCACGCCGAAACCGTCGAGGTTGGGCATGTTGATGTCGGTAATCACGACGTCCGGATCGACGTTGGGATACATGTCCACGCCTTCGCGGCCATCGACCGCGCAGTGGTATTCAAAACCGGCCTCTTCCAGGGTCGCGGCCAGAAGATTCCGGATTGTGCGGGAATCGTCGATTGCCAGAACTTTGGTCTTCATGCTGTTTCCTCGTCTTCAAATCGGTTGGGCTCCAGCCCCAGAAGCGTCAGGGACTTGCGGCAGGATTCGGTTATGTGGGTGACGGAGAAGCCTACCCCCTCGGACCGCCATTGCTGCTCTGCCCCGAGCAGAAGCTGCAGGCAGCGGGAGGGCATCAAGGCAACGCCGCGGCAATCAATTTCGACTGCATTGGAACGTGCCCCTTGAAGAAAGGCGATCAGCGGATCCAGTTCCGCGAAGGCATTGGGCAGATCCAAAACATGTTTTTGCGTTTCCGTAGTCATTGTCGGCGATTCGCACCCCCGTTGTCGGCGATCAGTTCGAGTTTGATGATGGAATGGATATGCGGCGGGCCTTAACATTTGATTGCCGGTGCGCTCGCGTAGAGGGGGGATTCTTAAGGAGATTGGCAGCCATTCAGCCGCGGAAATCTTCTCAATTTTTATCTGTGGCGGACGGACCGTGGAAACACCTGGCGGCTGTGGTGAGGGAGCGGATGCAATCCTTTTGCAACCTGAGGGAGTATGTTTACTCAGCCTTTACCGAGTAGCGCCGCAGCGCTGCAGAATTCAGCATTTTTTGCAATCATGCGGGGCGGATCACCCCCCTCCGTAAGCCGCAAATTAACGTATGCTGCGCATCCTGAGAAACATCATGCTTTGCGGGAGCCTAAACCGCAATGCTCTCAGGAGGACGGAATGAAAGCGCTAAAATCGCTCAAGCTGGCACATAAGCTGCCACTGTTTATTGTTGGATTCTGTGTGCTCGTAACGGCGATTCTCGTCACGATCAGCACGATCAGCTTCCAGAACAGTGCAGAGAAAAATGCCGAAGACCAGTTCCGCTCCATGGTGGCGGACCGGAAGTATGCGGTACAGACACTGTTGGACGGAATTCATGCGGATGTGCAGACACTGGCGGCAGTACCGTCGACTGCAACCGCGATCGAATGGCTGACGATGACCTGGAACGATCTGGACGGAAATCCGGGACAGATCCTGCGTCAGGCCTACATAGACGATAACCCGAATCCGCTCGGGCAGAAGCATCTGCTGACGCGTGGAAAGGGTGACTCGCCTTATCACATGCATCACGAAAGCTTTCATCCGGCGTATAAGACCCTGATCGAAAGCAAGGGCTACTATGATGCCTTCCTGATCAACCTGGCCGGCGACATCGTTTATTCGGTGTTCAAGGAGAGTGATTTCGGAACCAACATGATGACCGGCCCGTATAAGGGCTCCGGCCTGGCAAAGGCGTACCGCTCTGCCCTGGAAGGCAGCCGCGGCGAGGTGTTCTTTGCTGATATGGACCCCTATGCGCCCTCTGCCGGTGCCGCAGCGGCCTTTGCTGCCGCGCCTGTTGTGAACGACGCCAATCTGACGGTCGGCGTGCTGGCAGTGCAGATTCCGGTGGATCTGATGGGGGCCATTGTCAACAATGACCAGGGTATGGGGCAAACCACCCAGATCTATATTGTCGGCTCAGACATGAAAGCCCGGACCACTTCGCGGTTCGAAGATGGCTATCAAGTGCTGTCGCAACTGCCATCTGCGCCCCAGATCACAGCGGCCTTTGACGGAGACTCGCACGTCCGGAAAGATGTGCCCGGGCTGACCGGCCATACCGTGCTTGCCTATTCCGAACCGCTGCCGCTGGAATTCGCAAATTGGGCAATCATTGCCGAACAGGACTGGGCCGAACTGATGGCCCCAGCGGTGGAGAAGCGCAACATGCTGCTGCTTGCCTCGTTGTTCTGCGCGGCGGTCATGTCCTTCTGCGGCTGGCTTTTCGCCCGCTCTATCACGCGGCCGATCGACCGGATCTGCAGCAATATGGAGGCCGTGTCGTCCGGTGAACTCGATACCCATATCGAAGAGGCGAACCGGGGTGATGAAATCGGCAAGATCGGCAAGACTCTTGTCTCGATGCAGGACGACCTGAAACTGGCCCGTGCCGCAGAAGAGGAACGCGCGGAAATGCAGCGGCAGCAGCAAGATGTTGTCGAAAGCCTGAGCGCCGGGCTGGTGCAGTTGGCCGAAGGCGATTTCTCCCAGGCGATCCAAGACGCGTTTCCGGAGGAATACGAGCAGCTGCGGGAAAACTACAACAGCACGGTCCGCAACCTCAGCTCCACGGTCCGGCAGGTGATTGAAGCCTCCGGGAGCATCCGCAATGGAGCCGCTGAGATCAGCCAGGCGTCGGACGACCTGTCTCACCGCACCGAAAGCCAGGCGGCTACGCTGGAAGAGACAGCTGCGGCATTGGATGAACTGACTGCGTCTGTGAAATCCGCTGCCGAAGGCGCCCGCAGCGTCGAGGCCACAATGGCCAAGGCCCGGACGGAAGCGGAGAACAACCGGGAAGTTGTGCAGAGCGCCGTGTCCGCGATGACCGAGATCGAGCAGTCCTCGAACCATATCTCGCAAATCATCTCGGTGATTGACGACATCGCTTTTCAGACCAACCTCCTGGCGCTGAACGCCGGCGTCGAGGCTGCGCGGGCGGGTGAAGCAGGCAAGGGATTTGCCGTGGTTGCCTCGGAAGTGCGCGCCCTGGCGCAACGGTCTTCGGATGCAGCGATGGAAATCAAGACGCTGATCGGCGACAGCACCAAACAAGTCGAGCGCGGCGTTGATCTGGTCGGCAAGGCCGGCGAGGCGCTGCAAAGCATCGTTGAGCAGGTCACCCATATTTCGCAACTGGTATCCGGCATTGCCGAAGGCGCGGCTGAACAGTCGACAGGCTTGCATGAGATCAATACCGGCGTCACCCAGCTGGATCAGGTGACGCAGCAGAATGCGGCGATGGTGGAAGAAGCAACCGCGGCCGGGCATATGCTGAACACTGATGCTGGCAAGCTGACTGAACTGGTTGCCCAATTCCGGGTGGCTGACGGCGGCGCAGCCCCGGCTGCAGCCCGTCCCGCATTCTCGGCGGCGCCCGCTCCGGCGGCCAAACCTGCGCCCTCGGCACACGGTGAGGCAAACTGGGAGATCGAGGCCTGCCCGGTGCCCGCCGCGGCGGCCGCCAGCGGCAATGCTGCGCGCGATCTCTGGCAGGACTTCTAAACACTCACCGAGGGCGCCGCAGCTTCGGCTGCGGCGCCCTCACACATGTCAACCTGTGCCTGCCATTCCGAGGGCATTGCAAATTGACTGGGGATCCCATTGCCTTCTCGAAATATATTGATCATTACCACTGACCGCAGCTTTGCCCGCAATTTGCAAAGCTACATGGAATCCGCCTACCCTGGCATGAAGGTTCTGTTGGCCAACAATCTGATGATGGCCTACAATCAAGCAGAGGCCGCGCAGCCGGTTTTTGCCTTTGTGGAAGACGGGTTTTCCAAACTGCCTGAATTTGAAATGATGATGGCGCTGTTTTCTGCAATGGACACCCGTTGGGTGGCCGTCATGGACACTCAGTCCGCGACGCCGGCCAGAAAGTCCTCGCCGCTGCTGGATGTCGGGGCGGGCATTTTCGAGCTGACGAAAGCGGATCATCCCAGCCAGTTTGCCCAGTATTTCGACATGATGATCAATGCGCCGCGGCGCCGCGCCCGTGCGGCCCCGGGCACTGCCGGCGCCCGGCCTTCTGCCGCGGCCACTGCCAGCAAGAAGCTGATCCTGATCGGGTCTTCTACCGGTGGTGTCGAAGCGTTGCGCAGCATTCTGGTCGGCTTTCCCTTTGACTGCCCGCCGACGCTGATTGTCCAGCATACCGGCAGGAACTTCGGATCCGGTCTGGTGTCGCTTCTTGACCGGCTGTGCCCGGCGCGGGTGCGTGCCGCCGAAGACGGAACAGCCTTGGAGCCGGGCCATGTCTATGTTGCTGCAGGCCAGCGCCGCCATATGGGGCTGAGCAGCCGCAGGCCGCTGCGCCTGCGGATGAAGGACGGACCTGATATTTCCGGCCATACTCCGTCTGTAGACGCTCTGTTCACCTCTGCCGTGCCTTATGGAAAGGACGTTGTAGCCACGATCCTGACCGGTATGGGCCACGACGGCGCCCAGGGGCTTCTGGAGCTGCGCAAGGCCGGCGCGAAGACCTTTGCCCAGGACGAAAAGTCCTCGGTTGTCTATGGGATGCCCAGGGTGGCCTGGGATATCGGCGCCGCACAGCAGCAGGTACCACTGCCACGGATGGCAAGCACACTGTTACAGGCCAGCAAGGCCTGAACGTACCACAGGAAGGACCAAAAACTTTGACCACTGTCTTCGCCAATTCAAAGTCTGTAACAGTTCTGCAAGGGGAATACCGGGTGACCACTGATCCGAAGACCGTTTTTTCAACGGTGCTCGGTTCATGTATTGCAGCCTGCATTTATGATCCGGAAAATGGTGTGGGCGGAATGAATCATTTTCTGCTGGCCAATGCCCGCCAGGGCGGCGCGGCCAATGCCCGGTATGGAATCCATGCGATGGAACTTCTGATCAATGGTGTTCTGAAAAAAGGGGCAATCCGGTCCAACCTGAAAGTCAAGGTGTTCGGCGGCGCCAAAATGTCCGCAAACCTGTCGGACATCGGGGCAGCCAATGCCGATTTTGTACAGCAGTTCCTGCGGGATGAAGGCATTCCCTGCATCTCCTCCAGCGTTGGCGGCACCTCGGCCCGCCGGGTGCGGTTCCATGCGTGCTCCGGCGCAGCTCAGCAAACCCATGTGCAAGACGACCGCAAGCTCGGCGAATTGGAGCAGCGCGCGGCGGCGCGACCCATTCCGGCCCCTGCTGCGGCTGGCGGAAGTGCAGGCGTGGTCGATCTATTCTGATTTGGAACGCCGGCAAAGGTCAGTTCGGGCAATCGAAATTTTCGTTTGCCCGTGCCTGCCCGCGGAGGTAGTTCCTAGGAATGATGACAAAAATCCAAACTTCAGTTTTCGCATTCCTGGTTCCGCCCGGAGCCTGGCGGGGCCTTTTGACTTCTGTTGCCTTGTTTTTGGGCTTGGCGGCCATGGCGCAGGCGCAGATTACGGTCTTCGCTGCATCCAGCACCAAAACAGCGCTGGATGAGGCTGCAGCCGGCTACTTGGCTGAAACCGGACAGGCTGCCACATTGTCTTACGCAGGCTCCTCGGCGCTGGCACGGCAGATTCAGCTTGGCGCCCCGGCGGATGTCTTCATCTCGGCGAATCCCGGCTGGATGGACGTGTTGCAGCAGGACGGGCTGATTGCCCCTGCCTCGCGGCTGGATTTGCTGACAAACCGGCTGGTTCTCATTGCACATGGGGCAGATGCCGCGCCGCTGGACCTGGAGACTGCCGACCTGGGCGCACTGCTGGGGGAGGGCCGGCTGGCGATGGCGCTGGTTGATGCGGTTCCGGCCGGGATCTACGGCAAAGCCGCATTGACCGCATTGGGGCAATGGCCCTCCGTTGCGTCCAAAGTGGCGCAGGCCGCCAACGTGCGCGCCGCCCTGGCGCTGGTGGCATCGGGCGAGGCGCCATTGGGTGTGGTCTATGCCACCGATGCACGGGCCAGCAGCAATGTCACAGTGGTCGCGGCTTTCCCGGAGGGCAGCCATCCCCCGGTCCTCTACCCGGCTGCGGTAGTCTCAGGCGGCAATGCAGCTGAGGCCGGGGCTTTTCTTGACTATTTGCGGAGCCCGGCAGGCCGCGGCATCTTTCTGCGCCACGGCTTCGGAGTGGCTGATCAGTGAGCACCGCTGCAGCATGGCTTAGCCCCGAGGAGTGGCAGGCCGTGATGCTGTCACTGCGGGTTTCGCTGTGGGCAACGCTGGCCGCGCTGCCGCCGGCGGTCTTTGTGGCCTATGCGCTGGCACGCTGGAAATTTCCTGGTAAGCAGCTCCTGAACAGCCTGGTGCATCTGCCGCTGATCCTGCCGCCGGTTGTGACCGGCTATTTGCTGCTGATGATGTTTGGGACCAAAGGGCCCATCGGCGGGGCGCTGCAGCAGATCGGTATCGTCTTTGCTTTCCGCTGGACCGGAGCAGCGCTGGCCGCGGGTGTTATGGCCTTTCCGCTGATGGTGCGGGCGATCCGCCTGTCGGTTGAGGCCGTGGATCCCAAGCTGGAACAGGCCGCTGCCACGCTGGGTGCCTCACGGGCGGTATGCTTTGCTATCGTCACACTGCCGATGATCCTGCCTGGCCTGATCGCCGGCACAGTGCTGGGGTTTGCCAAGGCGATGGGGGAGTTCGGGGCGACGATCACCTTCGTCTCCAGCATTCCGGGGCAGACGCAGACGCTGCCGTCGGCGATTTATACTTTTCTGCAGGTGCCAGGCGGTGAGACCGCAGCACTGCGGCTGACGCTGGTGTCGATTGCCATTGCATTGATGGCTCTTCTGATATCGGAATACCTGGCCCGCAAGGCAGCCGACAGGTCGGGAGGGCGCTGATGCTGTCGGTTACATTGCAACACAAGCTGCCTGGTCTAGGCTTGAATGTTCACTTCGAGGCCCCGTCAGGTGTAACCGTGCTGTTTGGCAGATCCGGAACCGGCAAAACCACAGTGATCCAGGCTGTAGCGGGCTTGTTGCAGCCGGATCAGGGACGGGTGACGCTTGGGGGCGAGGTTCTGTTTGATACCGGCCAACGCCAGTGGCTGCCGCCGCACAAACGCCGGATGGGCTATATCTTTCAGGAGGGGCGGCTGTTTCCCCATCTGACCGTACGGCAGAACCTGCTGTTCGGGCAATGGTTTGCGCCGCGTGGCGCCAAACGGGAAAGCCTGAACCGGGTGGTGGAGCTGCTGGGGATCGGCCCCTTGCAGCAGCGCCGGCCCGGATTGCTGTCAGGCGGTGAAAAGCAGCGGGTGGCGATCGGCCGGGCGCTGCTGGCGGCGCCGCGGATGATACTTGCGGATGAACCGTTGTCGGCGTTGGATGAGGCGCGCAAAGCTGAGATCCTGCCCTATTTCGAGCGGTTGCGGGACGAAGTCGGCATTCCGATCCTTTATGTCAGCCACTCGGCCGCCGAGGTGGCCCGGCTGGCGACAACGGTTGTGGTGCTGCAGGACGGCCAAGTGCTGCGTCAGGGCAGTGCCGCTGAGGTTCTGAGCGACTCTGCGGTCCTGCCAGCCGGGGTGCGGGCCGCTGGCGCGCTGCTGGAGGCGCAGGTGGTCTGCCACCATGCCGACGGGCTGACAGAACTCAACGCCGGCGGCGTGCCGCTGTTCCTGCCGCAAATCGCTAAGTCGCTTGGCAGCCCGGTGCGGGTGCGGATCCTGGCGCATGACGTGATCCTGTCGCGGCACCGGCCCGAGGGCCTGTCGGCGCTCAACATTCTGCCGGGCACGGTCGAGCATGTCCGCACCGGCAGCGGCCCAGGCGCAATGGTGTCATTGCAGACGCCCGCAGGCCGGGTGCTGGCGCGGGTGACACGGCGGTCGGCGCAAGCCTTGGAGCTGGAGGCCGGGGCTGAGTGTTTTACCGTGGTTAAAACTGTCTCCATCGCGCCGGAGGATATCGGCGCTGGCGGGTAAGCCGGTCCACGTCTTCAAAAATACCAAAACAATCCTTCAGGTATTCTTGCTACGGAAATAAGTTCGAATGCGGCCGCGGGGCGGCTATTAATGGGGCAGCAGTTCAGCAGGAAAGGCAGCCGATGACCAAACGATCCTATTACGCACCCGAAGGCGGGTTGCCGCCGCAGACCCAGCTGCTGACTGACCGCGCCATGTTCACCGAGGCTTATGCGGTGATCCCCAAAGGCACGATGAGCGACATCGTAACAAGCCTGCTGCCGTTCTGGGACAAGGCGCGGTTCTGGGTGCTGTCGCGGCCATTGTCCGGATTTGCTGAGACATTCTCGCAATACATCGCCGAAGTGCAGCCAGGCGGCGGCAGCGACCGGCCGGAAACGGAGCCCGGCGTGGAGGCGGTTCTGTTCGTCGTGAAGGGCTCGATGACCCTGACCATTGACGGCGCTGCACATGAAATGGAGGAGGGCGGCTATGCCTTTCTGCCGCCGCTTGCCAGCTGGTCACTGCGCAACAACGGGGACGCACCAGTGCGATTCCACTGGGTACGCAAGGCGTATCAAGCCGTTGCGGGGCTGGACGCGCCCGAGGCCTTTGTCACCAATGAAAACCATGTCGATCCCACTCCGATGCCGGAGACCGAAGGCAAATGGGCGACGACGCGGTTTGTCGATCCGAACGATCTGCGCCACGACATGCATGTGACGATCGTGACTTTCGAGCCCGGTGCGGTGATCCCGTTTGCCGAGACCCATGTGATGGAACATGGGCTTTACGTGCTGGAGGGCAAGGCGGTTTACCGGCTGAACCAGGACTGGGTCGAGGTAGAGGCCGGCGATTACATGTGGCTGCGCGCCTTCTGCCCGCAGGCCTGTTATGCGGGCGGGCCGGGCAAATTCCGCTATCTGCTGTACAAGGACGTGAACCGGCATATGCCGCTGGCCCCGCTGCGCTGACACGCGGGCGGAGCGCCCGGCCCGGATATGTGCCCGGGCGCTGCCCGGCTGTTCAGCCGGGCCGGGTTTCCACAGCTGCGGGCGCGCCCAATCCATACGAAAGTTTTTCCGCGGCGTCCTTCACCAGGGCGCCGATGCCGTTGATACCACCGTCCGGCATCCGCGCGGTTGGGCCGGAGATGGAAATCCCTGCCAGCACCTCGCCCTGCATGCCAAAGACCGGCGCCGCCACGCAGCGCATGCCCGGCGCCTTTTCCTCATCATCGAAAGACCAGCCGCGGCTGCGGATCTGTTCCAGATCACCGCGCAGGGCTTCGGGGGAGGTCAGGGTTTTGCCGGTGAATTGCTCCAGCACCCGGCCGCGCAGGAACCGGGTCAGCTGATCCTCCCCGAAACAGCTGAGCAGCGCCTTGCCGATGCCGGAGGCGTGCATCGGCGAGGTGGTCCCCGGCGGGAAGAAGGCGCGGATCGACTCATGCGTTTCCACCTGGCTCACGAACATGACGTCGCCGCCGCGCTCGATTCCGAGGTTCGAGGTCTCGCCGGTGGCTTCCATCAGCTCGCGCATCACCGGCCGCGCCCGTTCGATCACGCTGGAGCGGCGCAGGAAAGCTGAGCCGAGACGGAAGGCCATGGCGCCGATGTGCCAGGTTTGCGACTGCGGCTCCATCTCGACGATCTGGCGCGCCTCCAGCGTCGCCAGCACCCGGTACATGGTGGCCGCCGACTGATCCAGCGCCGTTGACAACTCGGTTAGCGTCATGCCGCTGGCGCCGGCCAGCGCATCCAGCACGTCCAGCGCCCGGTCCAGCGCCTGGATGGTGGCCGGCTGACTGGTGGAATCAAAGCTTTTGGGGCGGCCTTTGCGGCGCGGCGGCTGGGGCATTTTCAAGCCTTCCTTGGCAATTCAAGCAGCAGCTTATGGATAAAACTGAAAATCATTTCTGTACAGTGAAAAAAGTAAAGGCATTGAAATTATGCAGAAAATCTCCAATTTTTTAGTTTTTGAAAGCTTTTTTCAAAAAAGTTTCCCTGCACGCCGCTCTCTCTTACAGTGAAGGAAATCGCCACAGGAGGGCACGACATGAGCTTTCAAAACCCGGTTTTCATCCCCGGTCCGACCAATATGCCCGAAGCGCTGCGCAAGGCAGTGGACATGCCGACGCTGGACCACCGCTCGCCGCTGTTCGGCCAGATCCTGCACCCGGCGCTGGCTGGCGTAAAGAAGGTTCTGAAAAGCGAGAGCGCCGAGATCTTCGTGTTTCCGTCGACCGGCACCGGCGGCTGGGAAACCGCGATCACCAACACGCTGAACGCAGGCGACAAGATCCTGGCTGCGCGCAACGGCATGTTCAGCCACCGCTGGATTGACATGTGCCAGCGACACGGGCTGGACGTTCAGGTGGTTGAGACCCCTTGGGGCGAAGGCCTGCCGGCGGATCGCTATGAGGAAATCCTGACCGCCGACAAGGGCCACGAGATCAAAGTGGTTCTGGCCACCCACAACGAGACCGCAACCGGCGTCAAATCCGACATCGCCGCCGTGCGCCGCGCGCTGGACGCCGCGGGCCATCCGGCGCTGCTGTTTGTGGATGGTGTCTCCTCGATCGCCTCGATGGACTTCCGGATGGATGAATGGGGCGTCGATATTGCCGTCACCGGCTCGCAAAAAGGTTTCATGCTGCCGCCGGGTCTGGCCATCGTCGGCTTCTCGCCCAAGGCAATGGCGGCTGCCAAGACCGCGACCCTGCCGCGCACCTTCTTTGATATCAAGGACATGGCTGCTGGTTACGCCAACAGCGCCTATCCTTACACGCCGTCTGTCGGATTGCTCAACGGTCTGAACATGGCCTGTGGTATGCTGCTGGACGAAAGGCTGGAGAATGTCTTTGCCCGTCACCACCGGATTGCCGAGGGTGTCCGCGCCGCGGTCCGGGCCTGGGGGCTGGAGCTGTGCGCCGTGTCGCCGGAGGTCTACTCCGACAGCGTCAGCGCCATCCGAACGCCCGAAGGCTTTGATGCGAACAAATTCGTCAGCCTGGCGGCGGAGAAATACGGCGTCGCCTTTGGCACCGGTCTGGGTGAGGTTGCGGGCAAGGTGTTCCGCATTGGCCACCTCGGCAGCTTGACCGATGTGATGGCGCTGTCGGGCATTGCGACCGCTGAAATGGTCATGGCGGACCTGGGACTGAACATCCAGCTGGGCTCGGGTGTTGCTGCTGCGCAGGACTACTATCGCGGCAACACCGCCAACAGCGCCAAGGCCGCCGCGTAATGAAGGATACTGCCATGTATATCCCGACTTACGAGGACATGCTGGCCGCGCATGAGCGCATCCAGCCGCATATCCGGCGCACGCCGGTGCGCACTTCGGCCTATCTGAATGAGCTGACCGGCGCCGAGCTGTTCTTCAAATGCGAGAACTTCCAGGAGCCGGGCGCCTTTAAGGTGCGCGGCGCCAGCAACGCGGTGTTCGGACTGGATGAGGCGCAGGCGGCCAAGGGTGTGGCGACGCATTCTTCGGGCAACCATGCCTCCTGCCTGTCCTATGCGGCGATGCTGCGCGGCATTCCGTGCAACGTGGTGATGCCGCGCACCGCGCCGCAGGCCAAGAAGGACACCGTGCGCCGCTATGGCGGCAAGATCACCGAATGCGAGCCCTCGACCTCCTCGCGCGAGGAGACCTTTGCCAAGGTGCAGGCCGAAACCGGCGGCGACTTTGTGCATCCTTACAATGACCATCGCGTCATTGCGGGGCAGGGCACATGCGCCAAGGAATTCGTCGAACAAACCGATGGCCTCGACATGGTCGTGGCCCCGATCGGTGGCGGCGGCATGATCTCAGGCACCTGCCTGACGCTGTCGACGCTGGCTCCGGAAACCAAGGTGATCGCTGCGGAACCGGAACAGGCCGACGATGCCTATCGCAGCTTCAAAGCGGGCTACATCATTGCTGACGATGCGCCCAAGACCGTGGCCGACGGGCTGCTGGTGCCGCTGAAGGAGCTGACCTGGCACTTCGTCAGCAACCACGTCAGCGAGATCTACACCGCCTCGGATGCCGAGATCATCGACGCGATGAAGCTGATCTGGAAGCACCTGCGCATCGTGATGGAACCGTCCAGCGCGGTGCCGCTCGCCACCATTCTGAAAAACAAAGATGCCTTCGCGGGCAAGCGCGTAGGCCTGATCGTCACCGGAGGCAATGTCGACCTCGACAAGCTGCCCTGGATGAACAGCTAAACTGGGGAATACTGATATGAACGCACAGACCAAATTTGACGACCTCGAAGTCGGCTATGATGTCCCGGCAGTGCCGGGCATGGACGAAGCCGACATCCAGACCCCCTGCCTGGTGCTGGACCTGGACGCGCTGGAGCGCAACATCAAGAAGATGGGTGATTACGCCAAGGCCCACGGCATGCGCCACCGGGTGCATGGCAAGATGCACAAATCGGTGGATGTGGCCAAGCTGCAGGAACGCCTCGGCGGCGCGGTTGGCGTCTGCTGCCAGAAGGTCTCCGAAGCGGAGGTTTTTGCCCGCGGCGGCATCAAGGACGTGCTGGTCTCTAACCAGGTACGCGATCTGCAGAAAATTGACCGTCTGGCCCGCCTGCCCAAGCTGCGCGCCCGCACCATCGTCTGTGTCGATGACATCGAAAACGTGGCCGATCTGTCGGCGGCGGCGCAAAAGCACGGCACCGAACTGGAAGTCCTGATCGAGATCGACTGCGGTGCAGGCCGCTGCGGCGTGACCACCACCGAAGCGGTTGTTGATATTGCCAAGGCGGTGAACGCGGCTGAGAACCTCAAGTTCACTGGCATTCAGGCCTACCAAGGTGCAATGCAGCACATGGACAGCTATGAGGACCGCAAGGCCAAGCTGGACATCGCCATCGCGCAGGTTGCCGATGCCGTTGAGGGCCTGAAGAAGGAAGGCATCGAGTGCGAGCTGGTTTCCGGCGGTGGCACCGGCTCCTACTACTTCGAGTCGAACTCGGGCGTGTACAACGAACTGCAGTGCGGCTCCTATGCTTTTATGGACGCGGATTATGGCCGTATCCTCGACAAGGACGGCAACCGGATCGACCAGGGTGAGTGGGAAAACGCGTTTTTCATTCTGACCCAGGTGATGAGCCACGCCAAGGCCGACAAGGCCATCGTCGATGCCGGTCTCAAGGCGCAATCGGTGGACAGCGGGTTGCCCTTCATCTTCGGCCGCGACGACGTGGAATATGTCAAATGCTCGGACGAGCATGGCGTGGTTGCCGACCCTGAGGGTGCGCTGAAGGTCGGCGAAAAGCTGCGCTTGGTGCCCGGCCACTGCGACCCGACCGCCAACGTGCATGACTGGTACGTCGGCGTGCGCAACGGTAAGGTCGAAACCGTCTGGCCTGTCTCGGCCCGCGGCAAAGCATACTGATCCACCAATCCCCGAACTGGCGGAGGTGCGCTTGCCGCCCTCCGCCTATTTTTGTTTAGGAGAAACAAATATGTACATCGTTCCAGAACAGGAAATCGCCGCTCTGATGACCCGCAAGGCGGCGTTTGACGCGGTGGAAAATGTGTTTGCCGCCATGGCAGCTGGCGACGCCTACAACTTTCCCGTTGTGCGTGAGGCTATCGGCCATGAGGACGCGCTTTATGGTTTCAAAGGCGGCTTTGACCGCGCCGGGCTGACCCTTGGTCTCAAGGCTGGCGGCTACTGGCCGAACAACCTGGAAAAGCGCGGGCTGATCAACCATCAGTCGACCGTCTTTCTGTTCGACCCGGACACCGGCAAGGTCAAGGCGATGGTGGGCGGCAACCTGCTGACTGCGCTGCGCACGGCGGCGGCGTCCTCGGTGTCGATCAAGCATCTGGCACGCAAGGACGCCAAGGTGATCGGCATGATCGGCGCGGGGCATCAGGCCAAATTCCAGCTGCGGGCAGCCTTGGAGCAGCGCGAGTTTGAAAAGGTCATCGGCTGGAACCTGCATCCGGAGATGCTGCCGAACCTGCAAGAAGTGGCGGATGAGGCGGGGCTGCCGTTTGAAGCGGTGGAGCTGGACGGCCTGCGCGAGGCGGATGTGATCATTTCGGTCACCTCGTCCTTTGACGCGATCCTGAAGGCGGATCAGGTCAGCCCCGGCACCCACATCGCCTGCATGGGCACCGATACCAAGGGCAAGCAGGAGGTCGATCCCCAGCTGCTGGTAGCGGCAGACGTGTTCACCGACGAGGTCGCCCAGTCCATCTCCATCGGCGAGGCGCAGCACGCGGTGGCGCAGGGCCTGATCACGGAGGCTGACGTCGCCCAGATCGGGGCGGTTATCAATGGCACCAACCCGGGGCGCACCTCGGACGAACAGATTACCCTGTTCGACGGCACCGGCGTGGGGCTGCAGGATCTGGCGGTTGCTGCCTCTGTCGTGGAACGCGCAGTTGAGGCCGGTATCGCCATCGAAGTCGATTTCTGAACCGGTTAGAATAGCAAATGAAAAGGGCGCCGCATTGGCGCCCTTTCTGTTTTCAGGATCCCCGCGTTTCAGGCGCGGTCTTCATGCGGCAATGATCCACGGCCCTGGCCGCTCATCCCGCCGGAGACTTCTTCGGTTGCTTCCCCCGTCAGTTCGACTGGCAGAAGCAGGTTCAGCACGATGGCAATCAGTGCTGCTGGCAGCAGGCCGCTGGTGAGCAGAATGCGGGCTGTTTCAGGCATATGCTGCAAGGCACCGGGTTCAAGCTGCAGGCCGAGGCCGATGGACAGCGCAATGGCAAAGATCACCATGTTGCGGCGGTTCCAGTCCACGTCGGACAGCATTGACACGCCGGCCGCGACCACCATGCCGAACATCACGATCACGCCGCCGCCCAGAACCTCGATCGGAACTGTGCGGATAACCGCACCGACTTTGGGCACCAGCCCGCAGATGATCAGGAAAATGGCGCCGCAGGTCACCACATGGCGGCTCATCACCCCGGTCATTGCAATCAGGCCGACGTTTTGACTGAAGGAGGTGTTGGGGAAGGCGCCAAAGAAGCCCGCAAAGGCCGTTCCCACACCATCGGCATAGGTTGCGCCTGCAATCTCCTCCACGGTGGCTTCACGGCCTGCGCCGCCCTTGGTCACGCCAGAGACGTCACCCACGGTTTCCACCGCAGAGACAAAGCTCATCAGGCAGAAGCCGATGATGGCCGCGGCAGAGAACTCAACCCCGTATTTGAACGGCTGCGGCAGGGCAAAGGCCGCTGCCCGCTCCCAGGAGCCGGAGACCGCCTCAAATGTCAGCATGCCGGTCATCAGCGCATAGATGTAGCCCACGATCAGCCCCAGCAGCACAGCCGAGACCGACAGCATCCCCTTGGAGAAAAACTTCAGCCCCAATGTCACCAGGATCACGACCAGCGCCGCCGACCAGTTCAGAAGCGAGCCGTATTCCGGCGTGCCAATGGCCGGAACCCCGCCCGCGGCGTACTGAATGCCAACCTTGACCAGCGCCAGGCCGATCATGGTAACCACCAGACCGGTTACCAGCGGCGGCAGGGCAAAACGGATCTTGCCGATCACCGTACCCAGCAGACTGTGGAAGATACCGCCGACAATGACGCCGGTGAAAAGGGCTGCCAGCCCGTCCACGCCCTTGCCCGCGACCAGCGGAATCATGATCGGCAGAAAGGCGAACGACGTACCCTGCACAATCGGCAGCGCCGAGCCTATGGGGCCAAGGGTAAGGGTCTGCAGCAGCGTCGCGATGCCGGCAAACAGCATCGACATCTGGATCAGGTACAGCAGTTCGGGGAAATCCGGCGAGTTGGAGCCGAAGCCGAACCCGGCGGCACCGGCAACAATGATCGCCGGTGTCACATTTGAAACGAACATCGCCAGCACATGCTGGATGCCCAGCGGCACCGCCTTGTGCAGGGGCGGGGTGTAGTTGGGATCGCGCAGCTGTTCTGGCGTCCCGATGGAAGTATCAACCATGTGTTCTCCTGTTGGTCATGGGGATCTTGCCGCTTCTTGTTTTTTTTGCTGGCGGCTTCTGGGAGTGGTCAGTCCGCGACCACAGTGAATGGCTCCTTGAACCAGTGTTCCTCAAGGTTCGGCGAGGTGCCGATCCGGTCGACAACAATGTATTGGCCGGGCGCACCCAGCGGCGCGAGTACCCCGTGCCAGGTGCCCTGGTGCAAGTTTATGGATTGGCCCGGCTGGCTGATAAAGGCCTGCAGGTTGACCGGCACGCCGTTGTCGTCATCCGCCACCACCACCAGCATCGGCACGCCGCTGACCGGCACGAATGCCTGGCTGCCTTCCGGGTGGCGTTCCACCATATCGACCTTGTGCGGCAGGTGGCGGGCCTTGGCATCAAACAGGCTGATGCCGGCCCGGCCGTCCGGGCCGAAATCCAGGGCTGCGCGATCGTGGTGACGGCCGCACATGCCCTGATTGATCATCTTGTCGGGCGCGCCGGCGACCTCGATCACGTCGCCATAAGGCGCAAAAGCCGCTGCCGTCAGCGTCTTTGCTGTCAGCAACCGGCTCACGGCAGCAGATCCTGCAGACGGAACTGGGCAATACGCTCAACCTGGCGGCAGGCCTCGTCGAACTCGGTCGCACGCTCATTGTGGATGCGGCGGTGGAACGCCTCCATGATCGACACCTTGTTGTGGTCGCGCACCGCGATGATAAAGGGAAAGCCGTGCTTCTCCACATATTCGGTGTTGAGCCGGGTGAAACTCTCGCGCTCCTCATCGGTCAGCATATCAAGGCCGGCACTGGACTGTTCCGAGGTGCTCTCAGCAGTCAGACGGCCGGCGGCGGCCAGCTTGCCCGCCAGATCCGGGTGTGCGGTCAGCACGCCCAGGCGCTCTTCCTCGCTGGCGGTGCGGAAGATGCGGCACAGCGCATTGTGGACACCTGCGGCGCAGTCATGCGCCGGGCCCAGCTCCAGATCAAAGGCGCGGTCGGCGATCCAGGGCGAATGCTCGAAGATCGAACCGAACTTGGTGACAAACTCTTCGCGGTCCATCCGGCTGGGGCGCTCGCCTTTCACCGGCGGATGGGTTTCGGCCCAATGCTTGGCAATCTCGATCCGGCGCGGGCACCAGACGCCCTCAAAGCCTTGGATGTAGTCGATAAAACGTTTAAGACCCGCAACCTTGCCCGGCCGGCCGATCAAGCGGCAATGCAGCCCGATGGTCATCATCTTCGGTGCACCGGCCTCGCCTTCGGCATAAATCACGTCGAAGGCATCCTTCAGATACTGAAAGAAATGCTCACCGGTGATCCAGCCCGGCGAATTGGCGAACCGCATGTCATTGGCTTCCAGCGTGTAGGGAATGATCAGTTGATCGCGGCCGCCGGTTTCCAGCCAATAGGGCAGGTCGTCGTCGTAGGTGTCGGAGATATAGTCAAACCCGCCTTCTTCGGCCACCAGCCGCACCGTGTTGGCGCTGCAGCGCCCGGTGTACCAGCCGCGCGGGCGCTCGCCTGTTACTTCGGTGTGCAGGCGCACCGCCTCGGCGATGGCGGCGCGTTCCTCCTCCTCGGCCATGTCCTTATGCTCGACCCATTTCAACCCGTGGCTGGCGATCTCCCAATCCGCATCCTTCATCGCTTGCACCTGCTCGGGCGAGCGGGCCAGCGCGGTGGCGACGCCATAGATGGTCAGCGGAATGCCGACGCCAGTGAACAGCCGGTGCAGCCGCCAGAACCCGGCCCGCGAACCGTATTCATAGACCGATTCCATGTTCCAATGGCGCTGGCCGGGCCATTGTGCGGCGCCGGGAATGTCGGAAAGAAAGGCCTCCGAGGCCGCATCCCCGTGCAGGATACAGTTCTCACCGCCTTCTTCATAATTCAGAACAAATTGCACGGCGGCTTTGGCCCCATTGGGCCACTGCGGGTCAGGTGCGTCAGCACCGTATCCGCGCAAGTCACGAGGATAGCGCGTCACGTCAGGTCTCCTGTCTTTTCATTATCTATATAACAAAACAATCACGTTCGGCTTTCAGTATATTTTTGAAAGAACTTTTTGACTCTTCCTTCTGTATGCAATGGGCTGAACAGCGCATACCTATGGAAACAGTTTAAATAGGAGGCTGGCATGACCGGATTTCTGACCACCCATGTGCTGGACACCGCCCGCGGCTGCCCGGCGGAAGGGCTGAAGATCGATCTCTACCGGATCGAGGGCAGCGAGCGTAGCCGTCTGCGCAGCCTGACCACCAATGATGACGGGCGCACGGATGAGCAGATCCTGCCTGCGGTTGAGTTTGCCACCGGCACCTATGAGCTGGTGTTTCACGCGGGCGGCTATCTGCGGGCCACCGGGCAGGCGGGCGCCGACCCGCTGTTCCTCGACGAAGTGCCGCTGCGCTTTGGCATAAGCGAGGCGGACAGCCACTACCACGTGCCGCTGCTGCTATCGCCCTACGGCTATTCCACTTACCGCGGCAGCTGAGTCGCACTCCCCAAGATACCTCTCCTCCCGCTCGGCATCTGCCGGCGGTTCCCGCCCCAAGCAATTGGGGCGGGCTTTTTCAGTCTGAGGGGAGGGAGGCCTGGATGTGATCAACCATGAAGTCCATGAACAGCCGCGCCTTGGGGTCCTGGTGGCGGCGGTGCACATAGAGGCAAGCCATCTGAATCGGGATCGGCGGCTCCTCTGTCAGCACCGGCACCAGCCGGCCGGAGGCGAGGTGCTCTGAAATCTCGAACACCGGCTTCAGGATAATCCCGTGCCCGTCCAGCGCCCAGCTGGTCAGCACATCGCCGTGATCCGATTCAAACGGCCCCGTAACGGTCACCCGCTTGACCCCGTCCTGGCTGCGCAGCGGCCACTGAAACTCCGGCGCGCCGGGATAGCGGAGGTTCAGGCAGTCATGCGCGTCGGTCTTCAGCTCCTCACTGTTTTTCGGCTGTCCGCGCTGCCTGATATAGTCGGGTGAGGCGCACAGCACCCGCCGGCAGTCAGCGATCTTGCGGATACGCAGATTGGAATCCTCCGGCACGCCCAGGAAAAACGCCGCATCCAGCCCCTCCGCGGCCAGGTCCAGCTTGCGGTCCGACATCCGCAACCGGATCGAGATCAGCGGATAGGCTTCCTTGAACATCGGCACGGCGGGCGCAACCAGGCGCTGCCCCAGCCCCAAAGGCGCCGCCACATAAAGGGTGCCGCGCGGCGTCTGGGTCACGCTGCTGATATCGGCCTCAGCCTCATCCACCGCTTCCAGGATCTTGACCGCGCCGTGGTAAAACAGGTTGCCTTGCTCGGTCGGGTTAAGCAGCCGGGTGGTGCGCTGGAACAGCCGCACGTTCAGGTGATCCTCCAGCTGCGAAATCCGCGACGACGCAACCGCCGCTGAAATCCGCATGTCCCGCGCCGCGGCGGACATGTTGCCAAGTTCATAAACCCGGACAAAGGTACGGATGTTGTCGAGATAGGCCATTCAAGTATTCTTTGCGTTATTTTGAAACAGCTTGGATTTTTTACCTAATACATGAAAATAGCGGCATGCTCTAGTCTTGGGTCAAAGCTTATGAGGAGAGAACAATGGAAGAGCTTGTGATCATGTGGGACTGGCTGGGCTTTGCGGTCCGCTGGCTTCACGTCATCACCGCCATTGCCTGGATCGGATCGTCCTTCTACTTCGTCGCGCTGGACCTAGGCCTGCGGAAGGTTCCGCATCTGCCGGTCGGCGCGCACGGCGAGGAATGGCAGGTCCATGGCGGCGGTTTCTATCACATCCAGAAATACCTGGTGGCGCCGGAAAACATGCCGGACCATCTGATCTGGTTCAAATGGGAAAGCTACGCCACCTGGCTGTCAGGTGCTGGCCTGTTGATGATCGTCTATTGGGCCGGCGGCGAGCTGTATCTGATCGACTCGACCAAGGCCGATCTGGCCCTTTGGCAGGGCATCCTGATTTCCGGCGCCTCGCTGAGCATCGGTTGGCTGGTCTATGATGCCTTGTGCAAGTCGCCCCTGGGGGAAAAACCGACCTTCCTTATGGTGCTTCTGTTTGTGCTGCTGGTCGCAATGGGCTGGGGTTACAACCAGATCTTTACCGGCCGCGCCGTGATGCTGCATCTGGGCGCCTTCACCGCGACGATCATGACGGCAAACGTCTTTTTCATCATCATGCCGAACCAGCGCATCGTGGTGAAGGACCTGCAGGAAGGCCGCACCCCGGACGCGAAATACGGCAAGATCGCCAAGCTGCGCTCGACCCATAACAACTATCTGACGCTGCCGGTGGTGTTCCTGATGCTGTCCAACCACTATCCGCTGGCCTTTGCCACCGAGTACAACTGGCTGATCGCGGCGCTGGTGTTCCTGATGGGCGTGACCATCCGCCATTACTTTAACAGCAACCACGCGGGCACCAGCAACCCGACCTGGACCTGGCCGGTAACCGCGATCCTGTTCATCGGCATCATGATCCTGAGCCAGGCGCCACTGCAGCAGGACACCTATGAAGAGTCCGAAGCACGGGAGCTGAGCAAGAGCGAGCAAGTCTTTGCCAGCAACCAGTATTTCGAGGATGTGATGAATGTGGTGCCGGGCCGCTGTGCGATGTGCCACGCGCGGGAGCCCTATTATGACGGCATCCGCCGTGCGCCCAAGAACGTGCTGCTGGAGACACCGGCCGATGTGGCGAAACACGCCAAAGAGATCTACCTGCAGGCCGGCGCAACCCAGGCGATGCCGCCTGCCAATGTGACCTATATGGAGGACGAGGAGCGCGCATTGATCCGCCGCTGGTACGGCAGCGCTTCTAAGGATCTGCCGTTCGCGCTGGCTGCGAACTGAAGCAGAACCGATTTGCAATCCAAATGGCTCCGCCCCCGTGGCGGGGCCATTTTTACTTCCGGCACCACGTGTGCACTTCCCATGCAGCAAGACCGTAGAAGCAAACAGCCCCGCCATGTGTTATACTGATGCAGGGTTTGCCCAATTGCGCCGGATAGCCAAGGCTGGCTGGCTTGTTCTGCCACAGCGTCAATCCCTTTCGGGCATCCTTCCCCAGGCGGTACAAGCCGGGAACTAGCCGTTGGGACCGCGGCAAAACTGCGGGATTTGGACGTTGATGGAGGTAACACAATGCTCAGGAAGACCATCGCTTTTGGATTTGCACTCTGCACCACCCTTGCTGCCTGCGGTGACACCACTGGCGAGCAGCTGGTCTATGGCGCGGGCGCCGGTGCGGCTGGTGCTGCCGTGCTGGACGGTAACCTGGTGACGGGTGCCGCCGTCGGGGCTGCCGCAAACCTGGTTTACTGCAAGGAAAACCCGCACCGCTGCTGAGGCGCGGACATTTGACTGAAGAAGGCGGGCCAATGAAGCCCGTCTGTTCGCTTGCTAATTTCCCGCCTCGCTCCGCCGGAAGGCAGCCAGCCCGTGTTTCACTGCATGGTCAACAAACAGGCGGATCTTGGGGTCCTGCAGTTTCCGGTGCGGATAGAGGCAGCCGAAAATGGTTGGCTCCGGCGGCGTTTCCCGCAGCACCTCGACCAGCGCGCCAGAGCGCAGATGCGCAGCCACGTCAAACCGAGGCTTGTTGACAATGCCGTGCCCCTCCAGCGCCCAATTGGTCAGCACATCGCTGTCGTCGGCATCGTATTTCCCTGACACCTCCAGCTTGCGCGGCCCATCCGTCGTGTCCAGCGTCCAGAAATATTCCGGCGAGCGCGGGTAGCGTAGCAGCAGGCAGTTGTGGCCGACTAGCAGATCCTCCGGCATCTGCGGCGTCCCGTGCCGCTCAAGATAGGCCGGCGCGGCGCACAGCACCCGCGCGCAATTGGCGATCTTTCGCATTTTCAACGTGGAATCATGCGGAGTGCCGATGAAGAACGCCACGTCTAGCCCGTCGGCCAGAATGTCGACCTTGCGGTCCGACATCCGCATGCGGATTTCTGTGGCGGGATACGCCTCGACAAAACCGGGCACCAACGGCGCGATGATACGGCGGCCGACACCCAGCGGCGCGGTCACCCGGATCACCCCGCGCGGCGCCTCGGAGAACTGCGAGACCACCGCTTCTGCGTCCTCAATCGATTCGAGGACTTTCTTCGCCTCGGCATAAAACAGCTTTCCGGCTTCGGTCGGGGTCAGCGATCTCGTGGTCCGGTTGAACAGGCGGACGCCAAGGTGCTTTTCAAGCTCCTTGATCCGCTTGCTGGCCACCGCCGGAGTCAGCCGCAGATCACGCCCGCCGGAAGTGATGCTGCCCAGCTCGACGACTCGGGCAAAGACCCGCAGGGATTCCAGATAAGACATGGTTCACAGTCCTTTACGGGGCGCCTTTGCTGCTTGCCCTTTGCGGTGGCAGGGAGCAAACACACCGGTTCCGGCTACCACTAGCCTAACCATTTTCAACAGAGTGTTGAAAGCCTTTCGCGATTGCAGCCGTTAACCGTGGCAGTCGGGCAAGGTAAAACAGACACAAGCGGGCCAGCTCGGCCCAAGAGACATTCGGGAGGCCCTATGGCACATCAAACCGGCATACGCTTTCTTCTGAACGGCCAGGACATTGTGCTGGAGGACGTGAAGGCGACCACGACCCTGTTGGATTTCCTGCGAATGGAGCAGCGGCTGACCGGCACCAAGGAAGGCTGCGCCGAGGGCGACTGCGGCGCCTGCACCGTGCTGGTGGGCCGTCTGCATGGCGGCGCCCTGCGCTATGAAGCGGTGAACGCCTGCATCCGCTTCCTGGCGTCGCTGAACGGCTGCCATGTAGTGACGGTCGAGCATCTGTCCGGCCCAAAAGGCCGTCTGCACCCGGTGCAGCAGGCCATGGTGGAGTACCACGGCAGCCAGTGCGGTTTCTGCACCCCCGGTTTCGTGATGTCGCTTTATGCGCTGTGGATGGAAAACGCGCAGCCGACCGAGACACAGGTGGAAACCGCCGTGCAAGGCAATCTCTGCCGCTGCACCGGCTATGAGCCGATTGTGAAGGCCGCGCTGGCGGTGAACCAGTACGGCACCCCGGCCAATGATTACCTGACCACTGAGCGTGAGGCCCTGACCGCCAAACTGAAGGCGATTCAGCCGCAGGCCCGTGTGGTGACCGGCCCCGGGGACGACCGCGCCATCCTGCCGCTGGATGCCGCCGACCTGGCGCAGGTGCTGGCCGAGAACCCCAAGGCGACAATTGTGGCGGGCTCCACCGATGTCGGCCTCTGGGTCACCAAATTCATGAAGCCGATTTCGCCGGTGGTGTTTGTTTCCCATCTTGAAGAGCTGAAAGCCATTGAGCTGACCGACGAGGCGCTGATTATCGGCGCTGGCGTCACCTATACCGAGAGCGAAGCGGCGATCCGCGATGCCTTCCCGCATCTGAGCGCCTACTGGGACCGCATCGCCGGCTGGCAGGTGCGCAACATGGGCACCATCGGCGGCAATATCGCCAACGGCTCGCCCATCGGGGACACCCCGCCGGTGCTGATCTCGCTGGGAGCCGAGGTGACGCTGCAGAAAAAGGGCGGTTCGCGCACCCTGCCGCTGGAGGAGTTCTTTATCGATTACGGCAAGCAGGACCGCGAGCCGGGCGATTTCGTTGCTTCGATCCGCATCCCGCTGCGCCGGGACGGGCAAATCGACGCCGCATACAAGATTTCCAAGCGCCGGGATGAGGATATCTCCTCGGTTGCTGCCGGGATCAGCGTAGAAGTAGCGGACGGCGTGATCACCGCGGCCCGTATCGCATTCGGCGGCATGGCGGCAACGCCGAAACGCGCTGCAGGCGCCGAGGTCGCGCTGGTTGGCCAGCCCTGGGGCGAGGCCGCGTTTGACGCGGCGGCAGAAGCGGTGAAGCAGGACTTCACCCCGCTGAGTGACTGGCGGGCCTCTGCCGACTACCGCGCGCTGTCGGCCAGCAACCTGCTGCGCCGCTTCTATTTGGAACATGATGCTGCCACCGCCGGTGCTGTCCGGCTGGCCGTCGCTTGAGGAGGATTTGAGATGAAAGACCATCAGACCATCAGCGGCGCCGTGCACCATGACCGCCAGCATGACAGTGCGATCAAACATGTCACCGGCCGCGCCGAATACACCGACGATATCGCCGAACCTTATGGCACGCTGCACGCTTATCTAGGTGTCTCCACCGTGACGCATGCCAATATCAAGGGCATCGACCTCAGCGCTGTCCGCAACGCCCCCGGCGTGGTGGATGTTCTGACTGCTGCTGATGTGCCCGGCGTCAATGACATCAGCCCCACGGGCAAGCATGACGAGCCGGTGTTTCCGACCGAAAAGGTGGAATTCCACGGCCAACCGATGTTTGCGGTGATCGCTGAAACTCGCGACGCCGCCCGTCGTGCCGCCGAACTGGCACAGGTAGATTACGAAGTGCTGCCGCACGCGCTGGACCCGGTTCAGGCGCAGGAAGCCGGCTATCTGATGGTCACCGACCCGCTGAAGCTGGAGCGCGGCGATGTGGCTGCGGGCCGCAAGGGTGCTGCTCACCGCATCCAGGCGCAGATGACCGTCGGCGGCCAGGACCACATGTATCTGGAAGGCCACATCGCCTTTGCCATCCCCGGCGAGGACGAAGACGTGACCGTGCATTGCTCCACCCAGCACCCCAGCGAGGCGCAGCATATGGTGGCGCATGTCCTGGGCGTGGCCAACAACGCGGTCACCGTCAACGTGCGCCGGATGGGCGGCGGTTTTGGCGGCAAGGAAAGCCAGATGAACCTGTTCTGTGCGGTGGCTGCAATTGCGGCGAAGAAACACAACCGCCCGGTTAAGATCCGCCCCGACCGCGATCAGGACATGACCGCCACCGGTAAGCGACATGATTTCGTGATCGATTATGACGTGGCGTTCGACGACGCGGGCCGCATCCAGGCGGTCGAGGGCGGCTTTGCCGCGCGCTGCGGCTATTCCTCGGACCTGTCGGGGCCGGTCACCGACCGGGCGCTGTTCCATGCAGATAACGCCTATTTCTACCCGAACGTGCTGCTGAAAAGCCGCCCGATGAAGACCAATACCGTCTCCAACACCGCCTTCCGCGGCTTTGGCGGCCCGCAGGGTGTGGTTGCCGCCGAGCGGATGATCGAAGAGATCGCCTATGCCCTGGGCAAGGACCCGCTGGATGTACGCAAGGCGAATTTCTATGGCGAAGAGGGCCGGGACCTCACGCCCTACCACCAGAAGGTGGAGGACAATATCCTCGACCGGCTGATCGGGGAGCTGGAAGAAAACGCTGAGTACCGCAAGCGCCGGGAAGAGATCATCGCTATCAACAAGGAGTCGAAGATCATCAAAAAGGGCATCGCGCTCACTCCGGTGAAATTCGGCATCTCCTTTACCGCGACGCACTACAACCAGGCCGGTTCGCTGATCCATGTCTACAATGACGGCTCAATCCACCTGAACCATGGCGGTACCGAGATGGGGCAGGGCCTCAACACCAAGGTGGCGCAGGTTGTGGCCGATGCCTTCCAGGTGGATTTCGAGCGTATCAAGATCACCAAGACCACGACCGAGAAAGTGCCGAACACCTCGGCCACCGCGGCTTCGTCCGGATCGGACCTCAACGGCATGGCGGCGCTGGATGCGGTGGAGCAGATCATTGCCCGGCTGACCAAGTTCGCGGCTGAGAAGTATGAAGTGTCCGAGGCGGAGGTGGAGTTCCTGCCCAACCGCGTGCGCGTCGGCGGCGAGGTGATCCCCTTCGATACGCTGGTGAAACAGGCCTATATGGCCCGCGTCCAGCTGTCGGCGGCGGGGTTCTACAAGACGCCGGAAATCCACTGGGACCGCGCGGCGGGCAAGGGGCAGCCGTTCTTCTACTATGCCTATGGCGCGTCCTGCTCCGAGGTGTCGGTCGATACGCTGACCGGCGAATACCGGGTGGAGCGCACCGACATCCTGCACGACGTAGGCCGCTCTCTGAACCCGATCCTAGACAAGGGCCAGGTGGAGGGCGCGTTCATCCAAGGGATGGGATGGCTCACCACCGAAGAACTGTGGTGGGACGGCGCAGGCCGCCTGCGCACCCACGCGCCCTCGACCTACAAGATCCCGCTGGCCTCTGACCGGCCGCGCATCTTCAACACCCGGCTGGCCGAATGGTCAGTGAATAAGAAGCGCACCATCAAGCGGTCCAAGGCCGTGGGCGAGCCGCCGTTCATGCTGGGCATCTCAGTGTTCGAGGCGCTGTCGATGGCGGTGGCCAGCACCGCCGATTACAAGATCTGTCCGCGCCTGGATGCGCCCGCAACACCGGAGCGTGTGCTGATGGCGATCGAAACCCTCAAGGGGCGGGGCTGAGCTATGCCGTGCCGCGCTTCCTTTCAGGACTTTCTGATCAGTCACAGCCGTGTGGTCCAGGTGTGCCTGAGCCGCGTTCGCGGGTCCTCCCCGCGTGAGGCCGGCACCTGCATGTTTGTGGCGGCGGAAGCCTCATGGGGCACCATTGGCGGCGGCCAGCTGGAATATATCGCCATTGACCACGCCCGGCGGATGCTGAAGAGGCACGTGCTCAGCGACACGCTGGATGTGCCGCTGGGGCCGGAAATCGGCCAGTGCTGCGGCGGCCGGGTGGAAATGTCGCTGGCGCAGATGCGCCAACCCGACCGAGCGGCGGCCGTCTCCGCCGCCAAGGCCGAGGAACAGGCGCTGCCGCATGTCTATGTGATGGGCGCGGGCCATGTGGGCCGGGCGCTGGCGGATCTGTTCCAGCATATGCCGTTGCGCTGCATCCTGATCGACCAGCGCTCCGAAGAATTGAACTTGTGCCAGGCGGATGTGGAAATCCGCCAAAGCGCCATTCCCGAGATCGACATCGCCACTGCCCCGGCGGGCAGCGCCTTTGTTGTACTCACCCACGATCATTCGCTCGACTTCCTGCTTGCCTCCGCTGCCCTGCAGCGCGGCGATGCGGGCTATGTCGGCCTGATCGGATCGGCCACCAAGCGGGAGAAATTCCGCCGCTGGTGCCGGGACCATTGCGACGGTCTGGGAACCGACCGTCTCATCTGCCCCATTGGGGCAGGCGGCAGCCGCGACAAGCGGCCCAGCGTCATCGCGGCCTTCGTGGCGGCGGAAGTGATCGCTGATTTGACCTCTGAAACTGCCGCGTCCGCTCCAGCACGGAGCATTGATTTGCCTCAAACGGGCAAGCAACCGGACGCAGAGGGAGACACGGCTGGGAAGATCAGCCGTTAAGGACTGCGTCCTCTGATAGGAGGAGGCCGCCATGACCACAAGGCGGAGCTATACGTACAAACTGTTCGCGCGGAATGACTTCAGTGCATTCTGGGCGCTGTTCACCGACAACCTGATCAACCTGATTGTGCTTTCGGGCATCTGCCAATTTGTGTTTCAGATGCCGGCGGACATCGTGTTCGGCCGCATCGTGCCGGGGGCGGCCGTGGCCATTCTGGCGGGGATCGCGGTCTACACCTGGCTGGCCAAACATGTGGCCGAAAAACAGGGGCGCGACGTCACCGCACTGCCCTATGGCATCTCGACCCCGGTGATGTTTGTCTATCTGTTCGGAGTGATCGGGCCGATCTACTGGTCCACCAATGACGCCATGCTGGCCTGGCAGGTGGGCATTGGCGCCGGCTTCATGGGCGGCATTGTCGCTGCATTGGGTGCCATCGTCGGCCCCTGGCTGAAGAGGGTGACTCCGCGCGCCGGCATGCTGGGCACCCTCTGCGGCATCGCGCTGGTGTTCATCGGCACGGTGCCACTGGCAACGATCTTTGAAAATCCATTTGTCGGGTTTGCTTCGATGATCATCATCCTGTGGGGGCTGGTCGGCCGTCACCGGCTGCCGTTCAACATCCCGGCGGGCCTGCTCGCGCTGATCGTCGGGACCGTTGTAGCACTAGGAATGGGCAAGGCTTCGGTCTCCTTCGAGGGCGTCGGCGTCTACCTGCCGATCCCCTACTTCGGCGACCTGATTGCCGGTATCCAGCATCTGTTTGCCAACCCGGAGCTGTTCCTGGTTCTGGTGCCGGTACAGATCTACAACTTTATCGAGACCATGAACAACGTCGAAAGCGCCGAAGCGGCGGGCGACCATTACCCGGTGGGCCTGTGTCAGGTGACCGATGGCGTCGGCACCATGATCGGTGCGGTCTTCGGCTCTCCGTTCCCGACCACCGCCTATATCGGCCACCCGGCCTATAAGCGGATGGGCGCGCGCTCAGGTTATATCATCGGCGTTGGTCTGGTGATCCCCTTTGCTGCCTTCTTTGGCCTCTTGGCGTTCCTCAACAACCTGATCCCCGTAGCTGCTGCCGCGCCGGTGCTGGTGTTCGTGGCGCTCAGCCTGGTGACCAATACCGCGCATTCGGTGAAGACTGACCATATTGCCGCGGTGACCATTGCGATGATGCCGCATGTCTCCGCCTTCCTGATGGTGAAATGGGGCGCGATGGCCGGAGCCCTGGGCGCACTCGGTGCCACTGGCATGGCGCAATTGGGCGATCCGGAGCTGACCGCGGCGCTGCTGCAGCAAGGCGCGCATTTCGAAGGCCACCAGGCTCTTAGCCAAGGCGCCATCCTGACTGGCCTGATCTGGGGTGCCATCGTCGCCAGTGTGATCGACGGTGATTTCCGCAACGCGGGCGGCTTTGCCCTGGCAGCAGCGGCTATGTCGCTGATCGGCGTGATCCATTCTGCCAGCCTGCATTGGCCGGACTTCAGCGGTGTCGCGATGGGCTACCTGATCGCGGCCGGTTTCCTGTTCATCTACCCGATCTTCCACAAGGCGGATGGGTACGAGGAAGCTGAAGACGACAGTGCAAAACCTCATGTGCCGCACCTGCCGGCAGGCGAATAACCTTAACGGACAGGGCAGGGGGCATCGCGCCCCCTGCCAGCAACCAAGGACAACACAGAAATGACAACGAAACAGACGCTGCTGCGCGGGCGGGTGCTTTCCTTCACCGCCGAGCCGCAAGGCACTGAGGACACCAGCGCCTATGAGTTCATCGAAGACGGCGCGCTGCTAATGGCGGATGGAATGATCCTGGCCAAGGGCAACTACGGCGACCTCGCTGTACAGGCCGCAAGTGCCGAGGTGATCGACCACCGTCCGAACATCCTAATGGCCGGCTTCGTCGACACTCATCTGCATTTCCCGCAAGTGCAGGTGATCGCGTCCTGGGGCTCGCAGCTCTTGGAGTGGTTGAACAATTACACTTTCCCAGAGGAAACCCGCTTTGCCGATGCGGGCCACAGCGCCAAGATGGCTGGCCACTTCCTTGACCTGCTGACCAGCCACGGCACCACCACTGCGGTGGCCTATTGCTCGGTCCACAAGGCATCCGCCGAGGCCTATTTTAACGAGGCCGCACAGCGCAACATGCGGATGATAGGCGGCAAGGTTCTAATGGACCGCAACGCGCCGGAGGGCCTCTTGGACACGCCCGTGACCGGCTATGACGACACGAAGGACCTGATCGCCAAGTACCACGGCAAGGGCCGCGGGCTTTATGCGGTCACGCCGCGCTTTGCGATTACCTCCACCCCTGAACAGATGGAAATGGCCGGCGCCCTGGTGAAGGAACACCCCGATTGCTACGTCCAGACCCATCTGTCGGAGAACCATGATGAGATCGCCTTTACCGCGGAACTCTATCCGCAGGCGCGCGATTATTTGGATGTCTACCAGTCCTATGGGTTGCTGACCGAAAAGATGCTGCTGGGCCATTCGATCCACCTGCAACCGCGCGAGATTGATGCGCTGGCCGAAACCAAGGCCAAACCGGTGTTCTGTCCGACCTCCAACCTGTTTCTGGGCAGCGGGCTGTTTGACGACGCAGGCCTGCGCGCGCGCGGCATCACCAACGCAATTGCGACTGACATCGGCGCGGGCACCAGCTATTCCATGCTGCAAACGCTGAACGAGGGCTACAAGGTGCTGCAATTGCAGAACCAGAAACTGCACCCCTTGCGCGCCTTCGACTGGATTACCCGCGGCAATGCGGCTGCGCTGGGGCTGGACGACAAGATCGGCACGTTGGAGGCCGGCACCGAGGCCGATATCGTGGTGCTGGATTCCCGCGCCACCCCGGCGATGGATCTGCGGATGCAGCGGGCAGAGACGCTGTCCGAGGAGCTGTTCATCCTGCAGACCCTGGGTGACGACCGCTCCATCGCGCAGACCTATGTGGCCGGCAAGCCGATGAAACTCTAAGAGCCTGATTGGAAATGAGTTTGGTGAATCCAGCAGGTTATGATCTCTGTTCTGTTGCGAAACAGAACAGAGATCGAGACAGCCTGCACGCCGTTGGCAGTGGCAATATGGCTTTCTCCGGTACCCGGTCCGCCGATCAGGACGATATTGTGGGCACCGGCGAGGAATTCGCAGCGGTGCAGCTGGCGGACCAGGGCCTCGTTCACCTCACTGGACGCAAAATAGAACTCGGAAGCGCGCATTGATCTGGCGATTCTTGCCTGTGCCGACCCGGTCAACCGCTGTGCGCGCGGTCATCGGCCATGAACCAGTGCAGACAATCTTCGCTGTCATAAATCCCGCGCCGGGGCACGCCGCCGAAGACCCGGAAAGCATGCCAATGCGCGTCAAGCAGCATCTTGTGGGTTTGCAGAAAATAGGCCTGACCTGGAATGCCCAGCTATGCGGCAGTTTGATATGCGCAACCTGGCGCTTGGTGCGCTCACCACCGAGGATCGCCTATCCTTCGCTCCAGTCGAATTGGAAGGCTTCGCCCGGCTGGAACGACAGAGGAACAAACGTCCTGGGGCCTGTCGACTGCTGAATGGGTTGGGGCACCGTACAGTTAACTGGATAGGACCGAAGCATGTACCCCGGGAATCTCGGTATGAGAGTGCAATTCAGGGCAGGACGGAGCGTGAGGAAATCAGCAACCCCGCTCTGGCGGATTGGTTCGCGTGGCCGAAAGGGTTTGACGAATACGGCCCCGCGGCCGAAGGCCGAGCCAGTTAAAGTCGACTGGCTGCAGTCTCTGACATGGATGCCTCCCTCGCCTTGGCCCCTGCGAAACCGTTATGGCACATTTGATGCCGCCGGCTGGGCGCATCCAGCGCATCAGTTCAATCGTTCTTTGTTAATAATCTTGTTGAACATGCGGCTGGATTAAGGCCCCGTCGAAGGCGCCACTCATCGCCTGCAATTGGCAGGCATTGATGATTGCGTCGCAGACCGGCTGCAAGGCCAAGCCGCGCCTGACCATGATACCGACGCTCGGGCATTCATGGTCTCCGGCCAAGGGCAACTCCGCTATATCGCCGATGACATAGGTCTGTTTCGTCATCGGGCGGATATTGAAGATTCCATAACCCATCCCGGCGGCGACCATGGCTCGTATCATGTCGGTGGAGCGGGCAGAAAAAATCACATTAGGCTTCAGCCCCTTCGCCTCGAAAAGGCCCAGGAGATATTGCTTGGAAAGTTCGAGTTCCAGCACCACCAATGGCTCGGGCTCAAGCTGCTCAAGCGTCACGAACCGGCCCGCCGCGAGCGGGTGATCGGCCGAAAGGGCAACGTAAGGTGGAGCGCGGAAAAGCGGGATGAAACTGTATTTCGTCTTGTCCAGCATGCCGTAGCAGAGGGCAAAGTCGGCTTCGCCGCTGTCGATCACCTGCGGGATTTCAGTGGTCGATACGTCCATGATCTCGATCTTGAGGTTTGTAAAACGCTCCCGGACATCCTTGAGAATGGTGGGCAGCAGGATCGGTGCCAGCGGTGTGAAACAGGCGATGCGGGCAGTGCCGTCAAGAACGGTGTTGAGCTCGGTGACGCGCATGTCAAAGCGGGCCTGCGCGGCAAGTAGAGAGCGTACCTCATCAATGAAGGTGCGTCCGAATTGCGTTGCGCGGATGCCGCGCGATGGCGTGCGCTGAAACAGCGGCTGGTCTGACTGGCCTTCCAGATGATCGATCGCGGCTGCGATCGACGAAGGCGAAACAGTAAGGGCGTTGGCCGCATGGGTGATTGACTGGTGGCGTTCAGCAGCCTCGACATAGTGCAAGTGTTTTAGCGTGTAATGCATCCTCTTCCTCATTTTTTTAGAGGAATTACCGCATGACAATACATTTTAGAATGGAAGTTGTCACGTGTATCTTCTCTCCAAGTTTGTAGGACCGGAGAGACAAATGCCCACGACCGTTTACTCAGCCCGCCGCATCATCACGATGGACCCGACGCGGCCCGTGGCCACCCATGTCGCGGTAGCGGCCGATGGGACTATCCTCGGGGTCGGTACCCTGAACGACATGAGCCACTGGAGCGACACGGTGCAGGACGACCGTTTTGCGGACAAGGTGCTGATGCCGGGTTTCGTCGAGGGGCATGCGCACCTCATGGAGGGGGCGATCTGGGAGTACACTTATCTTGGTCACTTTGGCCGCACCGCGCCGGATGGGCGTCATTGGCCGGGTGTGGACACCACCGAGGCCCTGATTTCACGTTTGCAAGACCGCGCTGCTGCGGCGCCGGACGGGCCGGTGGTCGGCTGGGGGTTCGACCCGCTCTTCGTGCCGGGCAAGCGTCTGACGCGGCAGCATCTCGACCAGGTATCGCAGGAGCGTCCGGTCATCGTGTTTCATTCGAATATGCACCTGATCACCGCGAACTCGGCTGCCATGGACCTGGCCGGTTACGGCAGCGGCACCGATCTGCCCGGGGTGATCCGTAACACGGACGGGTCGCTGCACGGCGAATTGCATGAAATGGGCGCGATGTTCCCGGTGATGCGGCGGATCGGCACCAGCTTTCGCCAGTTGACCGGCGGGCGCGATGCAATCTGGAACTTCGCGCGATCGGCCTGCAGGGCGGGGGTGACCACCTCCACCGACCTGTTGAACGAACTGGGTGACGACGCGGTGAGCGATTTGCAAAGCGTCACAGGCGCAGAAGGCTTTCCGCTCCGCCTTGTGCCGATGCTGTCGGCAATGTCGATGCCAACCGATCAGCTTGCCGGCCGGGCAAAGACGCTTGCCGCAGGGTCGACGGACCGGCTGCGCCTGGGCGGGGTCAAGATCGTCACCGACGGATCGATCCAGGGTTTCACGGCGCAAATGAAAGCGCCCGGGTACTACCGCGGTACGGCACAGGGGATCTGGAACATCGCGCCGGACGCACTGAACACCATGGCGGCGAACTTGAACCGCGCCGGCATCCAGATGCATATCCACGTCAACGGCGATGCCGCCAGCCTTGCGGCCATCGAAGCCCTCGAGGCGGCACTCTCAGAGCATTTTATGCCCGATCACCGGCATACGCTTCAGCATTGCCAGATGGCGGACCGGGCGCAACTGCGGCGGGCGGCGGCGCTGGGTTGCTGCGTCAACTTCTTCGCCAATCACTTGTACTACTTCGGCGACAAGCATCACGACATCACCATGGGTCCTGAGCGAGCCAACCGCATGAACCCCTGCCGCAGCGCGCTGGATCTGGGCTTGCCGCTGGCAATCCACTCCGACGCACCGGTGACGCCGCTGGGACCGCTCTTCACCGCCTGGTGCGCAGTCAACCGGCTGACCGGTAGCGGGCGCCGTCTTGGCGCAGCAGAGCGCATCACGCTTGACGAGGCGCTGCACGCGATCACGCTCGGCGCGGCCTATACGCTCAAGCTGGATGGGGAGGTTGGCTCCATCGAGGTCGGCAAGCGTGCTGATTTCGCGGTGCTGGAAGATGATCCCTACGAAATGGGCGGCGAGGCGCTGAAGGACATTGGCGTCTGGGGCACCGTATCGGGCGGCCGGGCCGTTGAAGCGGGGTCGTTTTGAGCACCCGGGCCCCGCTTCCGGTCAACGTGATCTGCGGCTACCTGGGTGCCGGCAAGACCACACTTCTGAACCGTCTGCTGACGCAGAGCGAAGAACGCATCATCGTGATGGTCAATGATTTCGGGGACATTGCAGTGGACGCAGCGCTGGTCTCTGCCCGGTCCGCCGACACGATTCAGCTCAGCAATGGCTGTATCTGCTGCTCGATGGCGGGGGGCATGTTCGACGCTTTCGAGCGCGCCTTGTCTCTGCGCGAAACGGCCGACCGGCTGGTAATCGAGGCAAGCGGAGTGGCGGAGCCCGCGCGGCTGACCGCCTTTGCCCGGGCCGAGCCGGATCTGGATTGCCGCGCCGTGGTGGCCGTGGTCGATCCGTTCACCCTGGAGCAAAGGCTGCAGGACGGCCGCATCTGCGGTGTGGTGCGACGGCAGATCGAGGGCGCGGATGTGGTATATCTTTCGCGGTCCGACAGGCAGCCCGACGAGCGGTCCCGCAAGGCCCGCACGCGGGTGATGCTGGCGAACCCGGCCAGCGCGATCCATGACGCGATGGGCAAGGCCTTCCTCAAAGCGATGGACGCACCCCACGTGGACATGACGGTCAGCACCCTGCCAGCCCACGCCCATGCGGACCTGTTCAGCCGTGCAACTCTGCTCCAGGACGCCGCGCCGGAGCGCGAAGGCTTCCTTGACAGGCTGCGTGCTGCCGCACTGTCGCTGCACCGGGCCAAGGGCTTTGTCCGCTTTGCGTCCGAGGAGGCTCCGTCACTGGTGCAGCTGGCAGGCGGCGAGATCACGGTTTGCAAGCCGCCCAATGACCCGGGTCCCGGACCCGCGGTTCGTCTGGTACTGATCGGCACCGATGACGCCGCACTGCGCCGGTTTCGAACCAAACAGGCAACACTCGAACCCCTGCCGGCACGGTCAGGGACGACATGATATGACGCGCGGTGGTAAGGGAGGAGACCCGGAGGAACCACCGCACGGCAACGCTCGACAGCAAAAAGGGAGAGAGCATTGGCTTGGTATCTGACATACACCATCGCGTATTTTGCGGTGATGTTCGCAATCGGATTCTACTACTTCTTCAAGGTGAAGACCTCGGACGAGTACTTGATCGCGAATTGGAACATGGGGTTCTGGTCGATCACCGGAACCATCATCAGCACCTGCGCGGGCGCTGCCGTCTTTATCGGCTGGGTGGGCATGGGATATTCCGTCGGCATTTCGGGCTTCGTCAAATTCGCCTTGCCCGCAACCATTTTCAGCATGATCCTGATCTATTTCTTCAGCAAGCCGCTGCGGCGGCAGCGTCTCTATACATTGGCTGACCTATTTGCCGAGCGCTTCGGGGCAAGAGCCGGGCTGATCCCGTCGATCTTTTCCGCCTTCGTTTACTCGGTTCCGACTGCGGCGCTTCAAATAGTGGGGATGAGCACGCTGTTTACCACGGTCTTCGGCATTCCCCATGAAGGGGCAATTTTGCTGAGCTTCGCGCTGATTCTCGGCTTCACCATCCTCGGCGGCCTTGTCGCAACCATCGTGACGGATGCATTGCAGAGCGTCATCGTCATTGCTGGCATCGTCCTGCTGTTTTTTGCGGCGATCCGCTTCGCCGGCGGTCCCGAGGCCATCATCGCAAATTCCGATGCAGGGCATCTCAGCCTCTTCGGCGCGGACGGTGTGACGGAAGTGCTTGTCTTCGCCCTGACCGTCGGCCCGTTCTATCTTGTCTGGCAGTCCATCTGGCAGCGGATTTTCGCCTCGCGCACCGAAAGCATCGCGATCCGCGCGGGCCTGACCGGCTTCGCCATCTTCACGGTCATCGCGCTTTTGCCCTATCTGATTGGCCTCAGCGCAGTGCAATTCGTGCCCGAGGGCATGCGGCCCGACCTGATCTTTTCTTACCTGACGGTGGAACTGCTGCCGCCGGCGCTCGGCGGGATCGTGGTCGTCGGTCTGCTGTCGGCCCTGATGACCGGCGCGGACTCATTCATTCTGCAAGGCAGTTCCAACCTCGCGGAGGACTTGTACCGCCGTTTATTCAAGCCGCAGGCGACTGAAGCCGAGAAAATGAGAGCTGCACGGCTGAGCGTTGTGATCATCTCCGTTCTGTCCCTTATGGTGGCCTTCCTGATGACCGACATCATCAGCGCCTACCAATGGGCGCTGCGGATCTCGACGACCACGCTGGTGATCCCCTTCCTGGCGGTGATGTTCTGGCGTCGGGCAACGTCGAAGGGATGCGCGTCGGCCATGCTCTCGGCCATTGCGGTGACGATTATCTGGCCCCTGTTGGGGACCGGTATCGACCCGGTGATCCCCGGGATGCTGACCTGCCTGATCGTGCTGGTGCTGGTCAGCCTGATGACAAACCACTCGGCGCTGGAGTGCCCCCGCGCGGTCTACTGGGAAGATCTCCCCACAGCCGAGCGCCGGGCCGAGACTGTTCCGGCCGCCGACGAAACAGTCGCAGTGGTCTGAGGCCTCGCCGGTCGCGATCCATCTATCTTCGGGGCGAGTCTTGCTTTGCCCCGAAGATTTCATTCCGCCATTTCAGGGGTGGTTGAGTTTGAACCGCCCCGGCTTGCGCGAGCGTTTCGTTCAACGCGTTACGCGACCTTATCTATATCTATCGCTTCGATTTGTTCAGCCGCTGAATATACTTGATGGACAGATATTGGGCGGATTCTACCGGTCGTCGCGACACCCCGTTCTTGGAGGTGTAGGTGGCGACAGAAAGACGGAAATCCAAGTGCTCGACGCGGCGTGAATTATCCTCGTCAGGACGGCCACCAGTTCGGCAGCGGGAGAATCCATGCCGGTTCAGGCAGGGTATCGCAGCATGCCTTTCCAGCGAAGGGGCGGCCGTAGAAGCCGGTATTTTTGCACCTGTCGGAAGCCGCTGGTTTCGGAGGTCTGGCGGAAGGCCTCCCACTGCACCCGGAAAAATCCAGCTTATGGTGGCCCAAAGTTGGGGAGCAGCGCGCAAACCCGCAGACTCGCATCATGAAGGAGGGACCAGCGGGGGGCAGGTCATTGTGGACATGCCGTTGATCCGCGTACGGTCGAAAGCAGTGCAGAACAAACCGCGCGGGATATTGGAGCGCAGCAACAGGGGCGATTTGGAACAGTGCGTGGTGACGAGCAAAAGCGTGAACAGGCCGCAGCTGGGACATGGATCACGCAACGGGAGCCAGCTTGTAATCCGAAACGCTGGTTGGCCGCGGTATCCAGGCGGATGTTACAGGATCTAGGAGTGAAGCATCGTGATCCCGAGAAGCACAAAGCCCGCGATGAAGACGGTTTCCGCCACCACCAGGGTGATGGCCTGGCCGCCAACTTCCAGAATGCGTTTGAGCGATGTTTTCATGCCGACCGCCGCAATCGAGATCAGCAGCGCCCACCGGCTCGCTTCACTCAGCACGCCGACGACAGGCGCCGGGATGAAGCCAAGCGAATTCAGCGTGGCAAACCCCAGAAAGCCAACCACGAACAAGGGGAGAATTGGCGGGCGTTTGCTTTCGCCGGACGCAGCCGAGCCGCCCCGCATCAGCAGCGAAATCACCAGAACGATCGGGGCCAGCATTGCAACGCGGAACAGTTTGACCAGCGTGGCGACCTCTCCGGCCTCTTCAGACACGGAAAAGCCGGCCCCGACCACCTGGGCAACATCGTGGATCGTGCCACCAAGGAACACTCCGATCGTCACATCGTCAAATGCAAAGGTATCGCCAAGGACCGGATAGAGGATCATCGCGGCGGTCGACAGCATCGTGACGCTGAGTACTGTGAAGATAAGGTTCTGCTCGGAATGTTCATTCCTGGGCAGAACAGCCGAGATTGCCATGGCCGCGGAGGCGCCGCAAATTGCCACCGCCCCCCCCGTCAGAAGGCCAAAACGCCATCCGCGTCCCAAGAAGCGGGAAGCCAAAAGGCCGAAGCCTATCGTCAGCAGCACCCCGGCCACAAGCAGACCGATCAGGCCCAAGCCCAGACCAGCCAGCAACTCAAGGCTGATCCGCGCGCCCAGCAGCGCTACGCCGAAACGCAGCACGCTGCGCGCGGTGAATTCCACGCCTGCGCGACAGGTCTCTTCCTCGCTGAGGAAATGCAGCGCGATCCCCAGAAGCAGCGCCATCAACATTGCAGGCGCACCATAGTGTTCCGAGATGAATTGCGCAGCGACCGCTATGACAAGAGACACCAGAAACCCCCGCGCGCGGGTTCGAAGGCCCGGGAGCGGATTGAGGCATACAGGTTGAATAACTCTCTGTAACATAGCGAATTTTCCGGCTTCATGGTGGCAATAAAAAACTGTTCGGGGACGCCGGTTCAGGGTGACGTCCCCGTTTTCGCGGTTCGCTGGCCTGAAGGGCGCGGCGAGAGTGTCAGCTCAGACGCAGTTCCGCCGCCCGGGCATGCCCCTCCATGCCCTCCATCCGGCTGATCCGCGCTGTGCGCAGCGCCAACTCATGGGATGCTGCGGCATTGCTGCGCTGCCAGGTGACGGTCTTGGTAAACTTGTGCACCGACAAGCCGCCGGTATAGCGCGCCGCGCCGCTGGTGGGCAGGACATGGTTCGGACCGGAGGTCTTGTCACCGAAGGACACCGTGGTCTCCTTGCCCAGGAACAATGAGCCATAGGCGGTGAGGCGGTCCAGCCACCAATCGAGATCTTCGGCCTGGACCTGCAGGTGCTCGGGGGCGTAGCGGTCACTGACTTGGGCCGCTTCTTCACGACTGTCGCAAAGGATGACTTCGGCGCGATCCGCCCAGGCCTGGCGCGCGGCCGACTGGTTGGGCTCCGGCAGCTGGCTGATCAGGCCCTCTGCCCGGGCCATGACACCTTCGGCCAGGGTCTGGCTTGTGGTGACCAGCCAGACGGGGCTGTCGGCACCATGTTCCGCTTGGCTGACCAGATCCCAAGCAACCGTTTCAACTTCAGCAGTGTGATCTGCAATGACAAGCGAGTCCGTCGGCCCGGCGAACATGTCGATCCCCACTTCTCCAAACAGCATCCGCTTGGCCTCGGCAACATAGGAGTTGCCCGGGCCGACCAGAATATCGGCGGGTTTGGCCCCAAACAGGCCCTGCGCCATGGCAGCAATGGCCTGGACCCCGCCCAGGTTGAGGATCAGATCCGCGCCGCACAGATCCATCGCATATATGATCGCATCCGGTATGCCGGCCTCCGGCCGGGTCGGCGAAACTGCCGTGATATGTTTTACACCAGCCACTTTGGCGGTGGTGATGGTCATCAGGGCGCTGGCAATGTGGCTGTAGCGGCCTCCGGGCACGTAACACCCCGCGCTGGAGACCGGTATCTGCTTCTGCCCTGCGATCAACCCGGGGATGACCTCGATCTCGCATTCGCCCATGGTGGCCTTTTGCGCCTCTGCAAAGCGGCGGATATTCGCATGGGCGAACTGGATGTCGTCTTTCAGGTCCTGCGAAACGCGGGCACAGGCAGCTGCCCGGTCTGCACCGGAAAGCACGATGCTGCCAGCCCAGCCGTCCAATTTCTTCGCGTAGCGCCGAACCGCCTCTTCCCCCTCACGTTCGATATTGGTCAGCATGACCGAGACGGTATCGCGGATGTCGCTGTTTTCTGCTGAGGGCCGGGGCGCGGCCTTTTTGAGATAGGTGATTGCCATTGGATCAGCTCGCTTCTTGGGTGGTGTGGTCATGGATAGCAGTGGCCAGAACATCGACGGTGTCGACAATCGGCACCTGCGCGACCAATTCGTGTGACATCAGGGAAAACTCGGAGCAGGCGACAAACAGCATGTCGGCGTCTCCCCGAGTCAATTCGGTTGCCGCAGCGGTCAGGATATCCAGGGCATCCGGCGTGGGTCCGTCTGCCTTGATCCGCTTGATGGCGGTCAGCATCCTGTCCGCATCGGCAGGCCAGAGCGCCGACAGCCCCGCCTCTCTGAGGGACTCATCAAACACTCCGGCCATTTTGACGGCAGGCGAGGCCAGAATTCCGACTTTGGCCCCTTGCGGCAGGTTTTGGCGGGCCACCGCCACCGAAAGCGCCACCATGTCGAGGAAGGGAACGGCGGCCGCCGCCGTAATGAAGGGCGCATAGTGGTGGGCCGTATTGCAAGGCATGGCCAGGGCTGTGGCGCCAGCGGTTTCCAGCCGCCGCGCCATATCGGCAAGAACGGGGCCGGGATTTTCACCGTGCCTCTCGATCAAATGCGCAATCCGCGAGGGAACCTGCGGGTTCATGTCGATCAACAGGGGCAGGTGATCTGAGTCATCGCGGGCCTCGACTTTTTGCAGCACGCGTTGTTGCAAAAGGATTGTGGCCTCTGGTCCCATCCCGCCCAGAACACCGACTACGCGACGGGTCATGACGCCACCTCATCCACGGCCTCGCAGATAAGCTCTGCAACGAAGGCACAGTCCTGTTCGGTGAAGGGCAGCGGCAGACGCATGTCAAACAGCGTCGACAGCACGCGATCGGTGCGCGGCAAGGAGTGCGTGTCCAAGTAGCGCCAGCTTTGATGGTTGGAGGTGAAGCCCCTTGGTTCGGCCGCGCCAAACCACTTCAGCTCGACACCGCGCGCATCGGCAGCGGCCAGCACGGCCTCGCATTGCGCTGCGCTGAAACCGGGCAGACGGAATTGGATTGACGATCCCACCGGCGTTTCCGAAGCAGGCCTTGCTATGGTGCGGACCCGGTTCGATGCGGCGAGCCCGCGATCGGTAACGGCATAGAGCGCGTTCCAGGCGCTTATGTTCTCTTCGAGCCGGACCAGCTGCGGGCGCAGGATCGCCGCGCGCAGGCTGTCCATCCGGGCAGAACAGTTCGGCATCTGATAGCGGGTTTCGGCAAACGCCTCGGGTGCGGGGCCTGCTCCGTGTCGTTCATACAGCATGTAACTGCCCGACAGAATCGTCGCTCGCGCGGCGATCTCGGCGTCATCAGTGGTCAGAAACCCGCCTTCGCCCGAGTTCATATGCTTGTATGTCTGTGTCGAGAAACAGGCGACCTTGCCAAAGTTCCCCGACCGCCTGCCGTTCCAGCGCGCACCCATCGTGTGAGCACAATCTTCGATCACCGTGACTCCGGCACTGTCGCAGATGCGCATCAGGGCCTCCATGTCGCACAGATGCCCGCGCATGTGGGACAGCAACAGGACCCGTGCCCCGGTGTCAGCAATCTTCTGTTCAAGATCGCCCAGATCCAGACGCAGGTCTTCAGTGATCTCGACCAGTGCGGCGCGGCCGCCGACGGCGGCGATGGCCCCCGGCACCGGGGCCAGCGTGAAGGCATTGGTCAGAACAACATCGCCCGGCGCGGCGCCGCAGGCGCGCATGGCGATCTGCAGCGCCTGACCGCCCGACGTCAGCGCAAGGCAGTAAGAACTGCCTTGCCAGTCGCGGAACTCGGCTTCCAGCGCGGCCACTTCGCCTGTTTCGCCGGGCACCAGATTATAGCGGTGCAGCCTGCCGCTTTCCAGAACGGACATCGCGGCCTGCATCGACTCGGCAGGCAGGGGCGCCTGTTGCGTGAACACCCGGGTGAACTTGCGAGCCACGATGTCCTCCATCTTTACAGGTTGACCCAGCGGTTGCCGTGATCGAAGGCGAAGTCATAACCGCCAAGGGCCGCAGCCCCGCCCGTGTGCAAAAACACCACTCGCTCGTCCTTGAACTCACCCTTGCGGGCCAGATCAATCAGCCCGGCCGCGCCCTTGGCAGAATAGCAGGGGTCCAGCAGGATGCCCTCCAGCTCGGCAAACATGCGAATTGCTTCGATGCCGCTTTTGGTCGGCAGGCCATAGCCCTCACCGACGTAATCGGTATTGGCCATCACGTCTTCACGCTTGACTACACCGGGGCAGCCCAGTTTTTCAGCGGTTTTGCAGGCCAGATCATAGACCATCTGTTCCTGTTTCGGCTGCGGCGCCCGGGTTCCGATGCCCAGCACGGGGATCTGGCTGTTCATGGCACACATGCCGGTTACAAGACCCGCCTGGGTGCCCGACGACCCGGTCGCATGAACGACTCGGTCGATCTTGAGCCCGGAGTCATTGGCTTGCGCCAGCAGTTCAAACGCGCAGTTCACATAGCCAAGCGCGCCGGTCGGATTGGACCCTCCACCGGGGATGACATAGACTTTATGCCCCTGGGCACGCATTTTCTCGGCTGCGCGTTCCATCTCGGCGGGCATGTCGTGGCCTCCGGGGAACTTTTCGGTCGTGGCGCCATGCAGGTGATCCAGCAGCACGTTGCCGTTGGTGTTGTAATTGCTGTCCTGATACCCGGTCCGGTCCTCCAGCAGGATATGGCATTTCAGCCCCAGTTTGGCGGCAAAGGCTGCGGTCTGACGCCCGTGATTCGTTTGGGTCGCGCCTTGCGTCATCACCATATCGGCACCTTGTTCCAGCGCCTCGGCCATCAGGAATTCCAGCTTGCGGGTCTTGTTGCCACCCGTAGACATGCCGGTGCAGTCGTCACGTTTGATCCAGAGATCAACCCCCAACTCCTTGGACAGGCGTTTCATGGGCTCCAGAGGAGTGGACAAATGAGCGAGATGTACTCGGGGAAAGCGGGAGAGATGCATAGCTTGTTCCTTGATGTTCAGAGGTAAGTTGATGCGGGTGCGAAGCGGTCGACAGCTGAACCCGTCGTTTGGAAGGGGAAACCCCAAATTCCTGCGTGTATTTCTTCGAGAAATTCGACAGGCTGGTAAAGCCGCAGGCCACCGCGACTTCGGAAATGGGCAGAATGGTCTGTTCGATCAGCGCCTTGGCACGGCGCAGGCGCAACGACCGGTAGAATGCAGCCGGGCTCTGGCCCAGCTGCGATTTGAACTTGCGTTCCATCTGGCGGATGGAAAAGCCAGCGATTTCAGACAGCTGCGCCACCGTCAGCGGGGTCTCCAGCGCGTTCTCCATCGCTGCGATCACAGGTTCCAGCTTCACGAGGCGCAGGGCCATCACATCATTGGCGCTGCGCGGCTGCTGGATGGTTCCGTCACGGATTTCCCCCATCAGCAGCACCTGGGCCACCGATTGCGCCAAATGCGGCGACAGCGGCGCCACGATTTGCGACAGTACCAGATCCGCAGTAGAGGCCATGCCCCCGCCCGTCATGATCCGCACCTTCTTCGCAAACAGCGGCAGCGGCTGGTCCAGCGAATACCCCGCATCCTGATCCAGCTGCTGGATTTCCCAATGGGTGGTCATCTCATCCGTGTCCGGATGCAGCCGCTTCCATTCCGCAGCCGCGTCGGACAGCAGCGTGATGCTGACGCCCAGACGTTCCAGCCAGCACAACCGCGGCTTCAGCTTGCGGAACGCCGGCCGGATGCCCGCACCGCCCAGCACCAGAAGGTGATCGGGCAGCGCGGCGCCGTCGGGCTGGAACGGAGCTGCGCGCACCAAGCTGCCCCCCATTCCCTCGACCAGCGTGTACTCCTGTGTTGTGCATACCTGGTGAGCAAACCGGACCTCCGAACTCAGCCGCGTGGCGATGCGCAGGACATCAAGCACCAGTGCCAGCTCTGTCGGGACATATCCCTGCTCAGCCAGAATTATGACCACAACGTTTTTCATGACCGGCTCAGCTCCGCATCAGGCCATAGCTGGGATCATAGGGCGACGGCGCGATGACCTCGGCCTCTACCGCGTCGCCATACATATCCAGCTGCATCCTGGTGCCTTCGCCCGCCAGCTCCGGATCGACAAAGGCATACGCCAGGTTCATACCCACCCGGTGCCCCCAGTCGCCCGAGGTCACGGTGCCCACGACCTTGCTGCCCTGCATCAGCGAGGCCCCGCCGTGGGCCGGCGCATCGGTTGCGTCCACCTTCAGCGTCACCAGCTTCTTGGACGGACCCTGCGCCTGGCGTTTCTGCAGCGCCTCGCGGCCGATGAAATCGCCCTTGTCCATCTTCACGAACCGGTCCAGCGAAGTCTCGAAAGGGTCGAATTCGGTCAGGATATCCGCCTTCCAGTGCAAGAAGCCCTTCTCCATCCGCATCGATTCCACCGCACGGGCGCCGAACAGCTTCATCCCATGCGCCTCGCCTGCCTTGCGCAGCGCCAGGTAGGCCGCGTAGAGCGAGGCATTGGGCACGTGGATCTCATAGGCCAGCTCGCCCGAGAAGCTGACGCCCAGGACGGTCGCCGGCGAGAACCCGATGAAGCATTCGCGCACCGACAGCCACGGGAACGCCTCTTTAGACCAGTCGCCGCGGGAACAGGCTGAAAGCACATCGCGCGCCTTGGGACCTGCCAGAACCAGAATGGTCTGCTCATTGGTCAGCGACCGGATCTGCACGTCCTCATCCGCACGGACATGCTGCTGCAGCCAGTCCATGTCGTGATATTCACTGGCCGCCGCAGACCCGTACCAGACCCGCGCCTCGCCCCGGTCGGATGTGGGCAGGTTGGCAATCGTCGCCTCGCCCTTGACCATGCCGTGATCGTTCAGCAGATAGCCCAGCCCCACCCGGCCGTCGCGCTTGGTCACGGCGCCGCAGAACATGCGGTCCAGAAAGCTGTGGCGGTCGCTGCCGGTGATCTCAAACCGGTTGAAGCCGTTCACTTCGCACAGGCCGACGTTTTCCTGCACGTTCTTCACATCCTTTGCCACGATGCCGAAGGCCTCGTCGAAATTGAAAGTCAGCGAGGGGTGGAAATCCGGCGCGGGCTTGATGTAGTCCATCCGCTCCCAGCCGTTTACCACCGTGAACTCCGCACCCTCGGCTGCCAGCACAGGGGTCAGCGGCGTGGTCTTGGCCGGACGCCCGGCGGGGCGGTGCTCATGCGGGAAATGGAAACGGAATTCGTTCTGGTAGTCCTCGATCGCTTTCAGCGCAGTCAGCTCCACATTGGTGTGGCCGGTAAAGCGGCGCGGGTCGATGCACCAGGTGTCATAGCAGGCCTCGCCATGCACAATCTGCTGTGCCAGCAGCCAGCCGTGGCCGCCGCCTTCGCCCAAGCCCGCACGCAGGCCGATAGCGCAGAAGGCGTTGCGCTTGCCCGGGATCTGGCCGATTAGCGGCGCGCCGTCGATGGTATAGGTGATGGGGCCGTTGACAATGGATCGGATTCCGGTTTCGCGCAGCGCAGGCATCCGTTCAAACGCGCCCTCCAGAACGTCCATCACACGCTCCAGATCATCGGGGCACAGGGCGTTCACGAAGTTCGGGTCGATCCCGTCCATGCCCCAGGTTTTGCACTCCTGCTCGTAGAAGCCGATCAGCAGACCGTTCTTTTCCTGGCGGCTGTAGTAGTCGCTGATCGGGCAGCGGATCAGCGGCATCCGGTGGTCCGCGTCAATGATGCCGGGGATGTCTTCGGTCAGGAAATACTGATGCTCCATCGAGGCGACCGGGTGGTGCACCCCCATCATCGCGCCAACCTCGTTCACCCGGTAACCGCAGGCGTTCACCACGATGTCACAGTCGATGTCACCGTGTTCAGTGTGCACGGTCCAAGTGTCGTCCTTGTGCTGGGTTAGAGCGGTGACCGGGGTATTGCGGTAGACCTCGGCACCTGCCTTGCGGGCGTGGTAGGCGAGCGCCTGGCATAGTTGCGCAGGGTCGATATCGCCGTCCAGCGGGTCCCAGAGACCCCCTATCATGTTGTCGGTAGAGATCAGCGGATGGCGGCGGGCGCATTCCTCGGCGTCGATCACTTCGAGATGCACATCCATGCCGCGCGCCATAGAGGCGAAGTGGCGGTAGCCCTGCATCTGCTCTTCGGTATTTGCCAGCCGGATGCCGCCGTCTGCATGGTGGTAGTTGATCGGGTATTCCGGGTTTTCAGCCAGCTTTTTGTACAGGTTGATCGAATGGGTCTTGAGCCCGACCATGGTCTGGTTCATGCCAAAGTTCGTGACCTGTGCAGCGGAATGCCAGGTGGTGCCGCTGGTCAGCTCATTGCGTTCGACCAGGACGACGTCAGTCCAGCCTTCCTGGGTGAGGTGGTAGAGGGTGGAACAGCCGGCGATGCCGCCGCCGATCACTACAACTTTGGTACGGGATTTCATAGAAGAGCGCCTCCGAAACAATTTGACCCAGATACACCGTCACATTGCCTTTCAGCGCAATTGCACGGCTCCATCTTCATACAATTTCGAAGTTAGAGTTCTATTTTTTAGTATATATCGAGAGACTATTGTGCCAAGCGCTGCCAAGGCCCTTGGATCGCACCCGTAGCACCTGCTTCAAAGGACTTGATATGGCTGTACAGCGTGGAAAGAGAGGCGGGCGCCGGGAGCGTCTGGCACAGCGAGCGGCAAAGCCTGCAGTGGACCCATGCCCCCCTGGTCAGGCCGGCGGCACATACAAACCACTCAGCGATTCTGATTTGCGGCGCATATACGATACTGCGCTCGACTTGCTCGAAAAACTGGGGATCGGCGAAGTGCCGGACAGGCTGCACGCCGATCTGCTGGCCATCGGTGCCATCGACAATGGCAACGGACGGGTCCTGTTCCCGCCTGTATTGGTCGAAGAGGCAATTGATCAGGCCGCCAAGACCTTTATCCTGCATGGCCGCGACCCGGAGCGCTCGATCGAGGTCGGTGGCAACAAAGTGTACTTCGGCACTGGTGGCGCGGCTGTACAGACGCTGGATATGGACAGCGGGATCTACCGCCCGTCGACCCTGCAGGACCTTCATGATTTCACACGGCTCCAGGACACGTTGGCCAATGTCAGCTGGTTCACCCGCTGCTGCGTGGCGACTGACGTGCCCGACAATTATGATCTGGACGTCAACACGGTTTTTGCGCTGCTGAAAAACACCTCCAAGCCAACAGCAACCTCGTTCACGCTAGCCGAGTATGTTGCCCCGATTGTCGAGATGCTGGATATCGCGGCAGGCGGTCCGGGAGAGTTTTCCAAGCGCCCCTTTATGAAGGCCCATATCAGCCCGATGATCTCGCCTATGCGCTATGGTGAGGATGCGGTGGATGTGGTGTATGAGTGTATCCGGCACAACATTCCGATCTCCTGCATCACTGCCGCGCAGGCCGGCGCGACCGCGCCTGCCACATTGGCCGGCTTTCTGGCGCAATCGCTTGCAGAAACACTTGGCAGCTTGCTGATGGTACACGCCATCCAGCCCGGCTATCCGATGGTGTTCTCAAATTGGCCGCTGGTGATTGACCTGCGCACCGGTGCGTTCTCCGGCGGCAGCGGCGAGACGGCAGTGCTGAACGCGGCCTCGGCGCAGCTGTCGAACTGGCTGGGCCTGCCGTCGGGGGTGGCCTGCTCGATGACGGACGCCAAGGCCATTGACGCTCAGTACGGGATGGAAAAGGGCATCACCTCGATGGCGGCGGCGCTGGCAGGCGGGAACCTGATCTATGAAAGCTCGGGAATGACCGCATCGCTGTTGGGGGCAAGTTTCGAAGGGTTCGTGCTGGATGACGAAATGCACTCGAATACCTACCGCGCGCTGCGCGGGATTGAGGTGACGGATGAGAATCTGGGGTTCGAGGCCATTTGTGGCGCTGTGTTGGGAGAGGGCCATTTCCTAGGCGGTCAGCATACATATGCCGCGATGGAGCGCGACTACTTCTACCCTAAGCTTGCAGACCGCGACGAGCCGCGCACATGGGCTGACAACGGGGCGCAGGATGCCTGGGGGCGTGCCAAGATTAAAGCCCGTGAGATATTGCGTGGCCACAACCCGGCCTATCTTACCCCAGAGCAAGAGCAGGAAATCCGGTCGCGGTTCAAAATCCTGTCGTCCTGACGCACAAGTCAGTCCACTAGTTTAAAGCTGTCAGCAAGCCATGGCGTTTGCTGATGCTGCGTTGAGATGACATGGTCCCGGATTAACGCCCGCATTTTGCTGTCTATCAGTTCCATCACGGACCTTGAACAATCGGGGGTGGCGACAATGGCCAGCGTGCGAGAAAAGCTCTTGCCCGGGAACCGGTGTATAGCAAGTTTCGGTTGAAACCGCTTGGCCCGGGAGAACAGCAAGGGGGTGGTGATGGTCCACCCGGAGCCTGCCGCAACCATCGCCATCAGCGTTTGGTTGTTGCTGCATTCAAAGTTGGAGGGCGCTCTAAGTCCTATGCGCCGCATTTGGGATTCTATTTGTCTTGCTATGATCAGGTTACTTGAAAACCGCAAGAACGGAAGTTTGGTGCGGCCTTCGACAATATCCGCCAATGACTGTTCGCTGAACCGGGGCAGCACCACAACAAAAGGGTCGCGCAGCAACGGGCGGTCCTGCAGGTCGCGCAACCTTTCATCCGGGGTGGTCGTGATCCCTAGATCAAGATGACGGTTGCGCAGCAGTTCGATGATCGCGTGGCTGGAATCCGTTTGATACATGAAGTCGCAGGACGGCATGTTTCCCGATAGAAAGACCGCCAGTTCCGGTATGATATCGCTGTCGAAGTCCTCAATCGTACCGATCCTCAGATAACTTGCGTCTGCAATACTTCCAGCCGAGGCCTCGGCCTTGGCTTTGCGGATTGCATAAAGAGCGTCATCTATATTGCGTAGAAAAACCTGTCCCTTGGGGGTCAATACCATGGGCCTGCGGGAGTGGTTGAACAACTCGACCCCAAGATGATCTTCCAGATTGCGCAGGTGATGTGACACGGTACTGATGGTCAGACCGGTTTCTTCGGATGCCGCCTGAAGCGACCCTTTCTGTGCACATATCTGAAAAATCTCCAGCCATTTGAGACTAAGATCCTTGGGGGCTGGTTGACGGGGCATGTGATCTTTCTTTCTTAGGATCCGCATCGGATAACTTTTAAATTATGATACTATTGATCAGATATCATCCTATCAATCGAATAGTTGTCCTCCGTATCAGGAAGCTGTGGGAGCTTTGCAAATCATGCAGATTGGGCTTCTGGCGGTGCCAAGCCAAAACTTGGAAGGTAGAAATGAAAAGACTGCTTTTGACATCCGCATTTGCCATGGGCCTTGCTGCACCTGCTTGGGCCGAAAGTTGCGGTGACGTGACCATCACGCAAATGGACTGGGCTTCAGCCAATGTCGTGACTTCAGTGGCCAAATTCTTGATGGAACAGGGGTATGGGTGTGACGTCACGACCGTCCCATCCTCGACACCGACAGCTTTGACATCAGTTGCCGAGACCGGCACCCCTGATATTCTGACCGAACTTTGGGTCAATACTGCCCCAGCCTATGCCGATCTGGTTGCCGACGGTAAGCTGGTCGAACTGGCCGACGTGCTGTCAGATGGCGGTATCGAAGGTTGGTGGGTGCCGCAATATGTGGTCGATGCGCATCCCGAAGCGGCCACCCTGGACGGTATTTTGGCCAACCCCGGCCTTGTTGGCCGCCGGTTTGACAATTGCCCCGATGGCTGGGGGTGTCGAACTGTCAATGACAACATGAACCGTTCCATTGATATGGAAAGCAAGGGGATCGAGGTCTTCAACCATGGATCGGGCGAAACGCTGGCAACCGCCATCGCCTCGGCCTATGCGGACCAGAAACCCTGGTTCGGCTTCTACTGGGCTCCGACCGCTATTCTGGGAAAATATCCGATGGTTCTGGTCGATGTCGGCGCGCATGATGCTGAACAGCATACCTGCAACAGTTCCAAGGACTGCGCGGAACCCGGTGTCTCGGCCTATCCGCGTGCTGCGGTCAAAACGGCTGCGACGACCGATTTCCAGCAGCGTGAACCCGCGATCGCCGAATTGATGTCGAACATTTCTTTCACCAACGACCAGATGAACGGGGTGCTCGCCTGGATGGAAGACAACAATGCCTCTGCCGAGGAAGGCGCTGTGTACTTCCTGACAAACAACAAAGATCAGTGGAGCGACTGGCTGAACGACGACGCCCGCGCAAAGCTGTCCACGATCCTGAATTAAAGCAACGAACGAGCGCGTTCCGGCAACCAGTGCCCCGGGGCACGCTCATATGAAGATCAGTTAAGGGGCCAAAGCGTGACGAGCTACGAGAAATTGTTTGACCGGTTGGGATTGCGTGACTGGTGCGATTCCGATGCGGCGGATTCGCCGATGAGCATGGCCCAATTGCTAGCCCAGACCAATGAAGGCAATGCGGAGAGTTCCGGGACACTGCCGTTTCCTTCGTTGGACGCCCTTCACGAGGCTTGCAACGCTTTTCCCCAAACCCGGGACATGACGATCAGCGTCGAGCAAGGTTTCCTTTCCATCAAGGACAACCTCAAGTTCATCCTTGACCCGCTGACCCAGCCGCTGTCGTGGATACTGGAAGGGGCGCTTTTTACCTTCATGGCAACACCCTGGTGGATTCTGATCCCGCTTCTGGTCTTGGCGACTTGGCTGGCCACGCGCGCACTTAGCATCACGGTATTTGTCGCGGCTGTATTCCTGTTCTTTGGCGTGATCGACCATCTTGATGTCGCCTTGCAGACGCTGTCGATCATATTTGTCTGCACCGGGTTCAGTGTTTTGTTGGGTGTGCCGATTGGCATCATGATGTCCCGGTCCGACCGGATGCAGCAGCTTATGCTGCCCATCCTCGACATGCTTCAGACCCTGCCGAGTTTCGTCTACCTGATCCCGCTGATCTTTCTGTTTTCCGTTACCGAGCCAAAACTGTATGGCATCGCGATCATCCTCTACGCGATTGTGCCCGTGATCCGGCTGACCGATCTGGGCATCCGGCTGGTCGACAAGGATGTGATCGAGGCCGCCGACGCCTTCGGAATGACAGATCGGCAAAAACTGTATGGTGTCCAACTGCCACTTGCCCTGCCCAATATCATGGCCGGGGTGAACCAGACGATCATGATGAGCCTTGCAATGGTGGTGATTGCGTCACTGGTATCTGCACCCGGTCTCGGCGTGCTTGTCCTTCGGGGAATACGCAACCTGGAACTGGGCGTTGGACTGGTCGCCGGCTTTGGTATTGTTTTGCTGGCCGTGGTGCTGGACCGCTGCTCCAAAGCAGCCCTGCAACGCATTGACCCAACGCACAAGACGGATTGACACAAATGACGACACCCAAAATTCAGATCCGGAACTTGTACAAGATCTTTGGTTCCAACCCGAAAGCCGTTCTGCCCTTGGTGCGGGATCAGGGCCTTGGTAAACCGGAGCTCCTGGAACAGCACCAGCATGTGCTGGGGCTGCGGGACATCAGCATTGACATGCAGGCCGGGGAAATCTCCGTCATCATGGGGCTGTCAGGATCTGGGAAATCCACTCTAATCCGGCACCTGAACCGCTTGATCGAGCCCACCGCTGGAGAAATCCTGTTGGATGGGCAGGATGTCACGGATCTGAACCCGGTTAGCCTCCGCGGCATACGGCGGACGTCCATGTCCATGGTGTTCCAGAAATTCGCCCTACTGCCACACAAGACTGTGCTGGAAAATGCGGCAACCGCTCTGCGCATCCAGGGGGTCGAGCAGGAAAAAAGAGAGGCGGAAGCGCGCAAATGGCTTGATCGTGTTGGCTTGTCCGGGTTCGAAAATCGCTATCCCAATCAGCTTTCCGGCGGGATGCAGCAGCGTGTGGGCATCGCTCGGGCGTTGACCGCAGATACCGACATCATGCTGCTGGACGAAGCATTCTCGGCGCTTGATCCGCTGATCCGAACAGACATGCAGGACCTGCTTCTTGAACTTCAAACTGAACTGCACAAAACGATCATCTTCATTACGCACGACCTGGATGAGGCGCTGAAGCTTGCCGATCATCTGGTGATCCTCAAGGACGGCGCTGTTGTACAGCAAGGCTCTCCGCAACAGATTGTGATGAACCCGGGCGATCCTTATATCGAAGCCTTTGTTGGTGACATCAACCGCGCGCGTGTTCTGCGGGCCGGAACAATCGCCGTTGCGGGGGCTCCGGCGGGAACCGTTGTCGGAGAAGTCGACTGGCAGGACACTCTGGAAACTGTCATCAAAACAACAGGCGGGCGCGCGGATGTCTCGGTAAGAGTCCTCCGGGAGGGACACGTCGCAGGTAGTATCGAAATGCGTGATTTGATGCTGGCTTTGGTGCCCTATGCCTCCAACAGAAACAGCCCGGAGGCCCAGAGTACGGCAAGCGCATCAAGCGTAGCATAGCTGGGGCGTTCAATTTTGAGTTGGTCCAGACGGTTGCTTTCTTGTCGCAGCCGGAAAAGTCACCAAACACTAAAAACGAATGTGCTGCCCCCCAAGCGAAACGGTTGTGTCGCAAACTTTCTGTCTGACTTTCGCCGTGTCGACCTTTTCGCTATGCCCGCTGCGGCACGGTAGCAGAATGTCGGAGGACCGGGTGATCAGCTTCAAGGGCAGCCATTATCCGAAGCATGTCATCCTCTACGCGGTGTATTTCTATGTCCGGTACGCCGTCTCCTACCGCGATCTCGAAGAAATCCTGGCCCAGCTTGGGGTGCATATTGACCACGCTACCTTGAACCTCTGGGTGGTGAAATACGCCCCGCTCATCGCATCCGAGGCGCAGAAGCGGAAGTCGGCAACCGGCAGATCATGGCGAATGGATGAAACCTGCGTCAAGGTGAAAGGCCGGTGGACTTACCTGTACCGAGCGGTGGACAAGGAGAGAAATACCCTTGATTTCATGCTCTCGGATCGCCGCGACGAGGCATGCGGCAACCGCGTTCTTCACCCGAACGATCCAGAGCAACGGCTGGCGGTACAAGGTGGTGATCGACAAGAGCGGCGCCAACCTGGCCGGACTGGAGAACATGAACATCCTGCTGATCCTGAGTGGCTGGTTCTGGCTGATCGAGGTTCTGCAGGTCAAATACCTCAACAACATCGTTGAGCAGGACCACCGCTTCATCAAGAAGCTGACCCGGCCGATGCAGGGGTTCAAATCCTTCGCTGCTGCGCCGGCGACCCTCGACGGGATCGAGACCGCGCATATGATCCGAAAGGGTCAGCTCGTCGGCAACGGCGGCACCGCCTTTCAGCAGTTCCGGCGCTGGCAGGATAACTGTGCCCAGCAAAACACTTGCGTTCAGCCTGCGGATATATTTGCGACACAACCCAGCCTGACAGGGCGCAGACATCAAATATCGGAGCCCTGGCTGGCTGCGCGGGTTGCCTTGGCCTTACTTTCTGCCAGTGTATTCCAGCCGTCGTTGCGCCTTCCTGACGGCTGATAGCCGTGTACGCTGTTTTCCGGTGCGGCGCTTCTTTGGCGGGGCCTTGTCCTGTTCGGCCTTGATGAATTCCAGCACGCCGCTGAGGCGCTTGTTCTCCGTAATGGCAGCATGGGTGACGCGCTGGTCCTTGTCGAAAGCCGAGTAGGGGAGCTGGATCCCTTTCCAGCGGAACTCCAGCCGCCCGTCCGCGAATTCGAAGCTGTCAACGTATTTGCCCGGCAGCCCGCGGGTCACTTCGTTCTCTTCGAGGATGATCCGCTGCCGGTCGTAGGAGAACGCCGGCTGACGGCTGACATAACGCTCATCGCGGAAGCACAGGATATCCCGCAGCCGGTCCTGCAACGTGCGGTTGGCGCGTTCCACGCGGCCCTTCGCCTGGCTTGAGTTGGCGCAGAGGATCTCGACATTCAACTCATTCAGTGCCCGGCCGAACCGGGTCATCCCATAGCCGGACTTCGCCGCCTGGTTGGGCTCTCGGAACACGGTGTGCTTGTCCGAATAGAAGGCCACCGGGCGGCCGTGTTTGAGCAGATAGTACTCCAATGCCTCAAAGTAGCTGAACGTGCTTTCGGATGTAACGTAACGAAGTTCCATCGGCGTGCTGGTCGCATCATCGATGAACACCAGCAGAGTGCAGCGCGGGCCGCGGTCTTCGAACCAGTGATGGTCCGAGCCGCCGATCTGGATCAGCTCGCCAAAGCATTCCCGGCGCAGCCGCGGCTGGTGGAAGGTCCGGCGCTGTTTGCGGGACAGCCAGAGGCCATCCTCGGCCATCCATTTGCGCACGGTCCCGCGCGACACTTTGAAGTGAATTAGTCTCGATGTGATCTGACACCGCCCCCTTCTCAGCAAGCTGAAACGGGGGCGGCGCATCTCTTGAAGGAGATGATGGTTGCCCGTTTTGATGGTGGTGCAAACCCAACCACAAAACGAGGAAACCACGATGTTGAATACTACCGACAAGATCATCAAACACAAAACCGGTCTGCTGAACCTGGCCGAGGAATTGGGTAATGTGTCGAAAGCCTGCCAGGTCATGGGCTACAGCCGGGACACATTCTATCGCTATAAGGCGGCGGTTGAAGACGGCGGCGTGGAGGCGCTGTTCGAGCGCACCCGGCGCAAGCCCAATCTGGCGAACCGGGTGGACGAAGTCACGGAACAAGCGGTCATCAAATCCGCCACTGATTTCCCGGCCTATGGCCAGGCCCGCACCTCAAACGAGCTGCGCAAACTGGGTGTGTTTGTCTCGCCCTCGGGTGTCCGGTCGATCTGGCTGCGGCACGATCTGGCGAATTTCAAAACCCGGCTCAAGGCACTGGAGGCCAAGGTCGCCGAAGAAGGCACCATCCTGACCGAAGCGCAGGTGCAGGCGCTGGAAAAGAAGAAGCTGGACGATGAAGCCTGCGGCGAGATCGAGACCGCTCACCCAGGCTATCTCGGGTCACAGGACACGTTCTATGTAGGCACCCTCAAAGGCGTCGGGCGGATCTATCAGCAGACCTACGTCGACACCTATTGCAAGGTGGCGCATGCCAAGCTCTACACCACCAAAACGCCCAT
>NZ_JBVVXU010000012.1:0-147068 GCF_055902035.1 Leisingera sp. SA215
TCGTCGCGGATGCGGATGAAACATGTGACCAAGGAAGAGCTGGCGAAGATGGATGCCGACAGCGACCGCTGCGCGCTGGAACTGTCGGATGCCAAGGTTGATGTGATGGGCTATGCCTGCCTCGTGGCAATCATGTCGATGGGCCACGGTTATCACCGCACATCGCAGGAGCGTCTGCACGGGGTGACCCGTGACAACGACGCCGAAGCCCCGGTGGTGACCTCCGCTGGTGCGCTGGTCGAGGGGATCAAGGCGATCGGCGCCAAGAAGGTCGCGGTGGTCGCGCCCTACATGAAGCCGCTGACCGAAATGGTGGTGGAGTATATCCGCAACGAAGGCATCGAAGTGGTGACCTGGCGGGCGCTGGAGATTTCCGACAACCTCGCCGTGGCGGCGCATGACCCGATGAACCTGCCCGGCATCGTGTCTGAAATGGACACCAGCGATGTGGACGCAGTTGTTCTGTCGGCCTGTGTGCAGATGCCGTCGCTGCCGGCCGTGTCCACCGTCGAGGCGCAGGTGGGCAAGCCGGTTCTGACCGCGGCCATCGCAACCACCTGGCAGATGCTGAAGGCGCTGGATCTCGACACCCGCGTTCCCGGCGGCGGCACCCTGCTGTCCGGCGCGTATTGAGGGAGCAGACCATGATCAAAGGATACAATATTCACGCCAACGGCATCCGCCAGCACCTGATCCGCTACGCCGGACCGGAAGGCGCGCCGGAACTCCTCATCATTCCGGGCATTACCTCGCCCGCGATCACCTGGGGCTTTGTCGCTGAACGGCTGGCCGAGCGGTTCGACGTTCACGTGCTGGACGTGCGCGGCCGCGGTCTGTCTGAGACGGGCGATCTCGACTACACGCTGGACGCGCTGGCCGATGATGCGCTTGCGCTGGCGCGGCAGATGAATAACCCCATTGTCATGGGCCATTCGATGGGCGCGCGGGTCGCGATCCGAGCCAATGCCCGCGATGCGGAACCCTTTGCCGGGCATATCCTGGTCGATCCGCCGATGAGCGGCCCGATGCGCCGCGCCTACCCGTCGAAATGGCCGTGGTATGGCGACAGCATCGTGATGGCCGCCAAGGGCTGTTCGGCAGAGGACATGCGCGCCTATTGCCCGACCTGGAGCGACGAGCAGCTGGCGCTGCGCGCCGAGTGGCTGCATACCTGCCACTGGGGTGCGATCCGCACCGCATTTGACGGCTTTCACACCGATGACATCCATCAGGACATCCCCAGGATCGACAAACCGGCCCGGCTGGTGATCGCGGGCGGTGCCACCGTTGTGGATGCGGATGATCAGGCCGAAGTGGCTGAGTTGAACCCGAAGATCGAACAGCGGATCGTGCCCGGCGCGGGCCACATGATCCCCTGGGACGATCTTGAGGGGTTCTTGGCTGCCGTTCTCGACTTCACCGCATAACAAAATACGACATTAGGGAGAAACATGATGGACCATCAGAGCTTTACCGAGATCTGCCTGCATCAGCTGAAAATGTCCGGCGTGCAGAAGGACGAGCGTCTGGTTGTGCTTACCCAAGGCAACGAGCGCCTGGATTATGCCGATGCCTTCATGGCCGCCGGGCGCATCCTGGGCGCCAACATGTACCACATGCGCCTGCCCGCGCCGCCGGTTGCCGGCGCCTGGGCGGTGGGCCAGACCGGACTGGCGGCGATGCCCGACGCGGTTGAGGCACTGAAGAACTGCGACATGCTGATCGACTGCATCTTCCTGCTGTTCTCGCCCGAGCAATTCGCCATTCAGGACGCGGGCACCCGCATCCTGACCGCGGTGGAACCGCCGGAGCTGCTGGCGCGGATGCTGCCCTCGCAGGAACTGCGCGAGAAGGTGGAAATCGGTGCAGAGTATCTGGCCAAGGCCAAGGTGATGCGGATCACCTCGCCGCATGGCACCGATGTGACCTACAAGCTCAACACCTATGAAACCGTGGCCGAATACGCCTGCACCGACACCCCGGGCCGCTGGGACCACTGGCCTTCGGGCTTTGTCTTCACCGGCGGCGATGATGACGGTGTCGACGGAACCATCGTGGTCGCGCCGGGCGATGTGCTGCTGCCGCAGAACATGTATGTGCGCGACCCGATCACCTATACCATCGAAAAGGGCTGGATCACCGACATCCGCGGCGGTCTCGATGCGGAGCTGGTCAAATCCTACATGGAGGCCTTCAACGATCCGCGCGGCATGGGCATGAGCCACGTGGGCTGGGGCATGAACCCCAACGCCAAATGGCACGGCATGACACCGGGCGAATTCCCCGGCGGCATGGGCATGGAGCCGCGCAGCTTCTATGGCAACGTGATGTTCTCCACCGGTCCCAACAACGAGCTGGGCGGGCCGAACGACACCGCCTGCCATCTCGACATTCCGATGCGCGGCTGTTCGCTGTTCCTCGATGACGAGCCGATCGTGATTGATGGCGATCTGGTGGTGAAGGAAATGCAAATGGAGCGCGGCTGAGGCCGGGCAGGAGGAGCGCAGCATGTCCCAGCAACAGGTTTATTCAGATGCGGGCTTTGGCCAAAAGGTCGCCCGCGGCAGCAAACCGGCCATCGTGGTAGTGGATTTCTCCTACGGGTTCACCGATACGCAATACCCGACCGCGGCCGATATGTCGGCGCAGATTGCGGCCACCCGCAGGCTGACCGACAAGGCCCGCGCGATGGGGCTGCCGGTGATCTATACCACCATCGCCTATCAGCCCTGGGAACGCGAGGCGCTGCCCTGGCTGAAAAAGGCGGCGGGCATGGCGGCGCTGCAGGCCGGCAGCCGCCTGGTGGAGATCGACACGGCCACGGGGATCACCCCCGCCGACCCGGTGATCGTGAAACACGGGGCATCGGCCTTTCACGGCACCAACCTGGCGGGGCTTCTGACCGGGGCAGGGGTGGATACTGTGGTGGTGGCGGGGGCGACGACATCCGGCTGTGTCCGGGCGACGGTGGTCGATGCGGTGCAGTCCGGCTTCAACGTTCTGGTGCCGGGGGACTGTTGCGCCGACCGCGCCCAAGCGCCGCATGACGCGAACCTCTACGACATGAACCAGAAATATGCCGACGTCACCGATGCTGATGACATCGAGAACTGGCTCGACAGCCTCGCCTGAGCGGTGGCATCTGCGGGTGTCCGCACCCGCAGGCCTGATACGGCACGAAAAAAAGAACAAGTGGTGCGCCAAAGCACCCGATTTCAGAGATAACTCAACAATCCAACGGGAGCGCAGACTAATGCTACGTACAGTATCCCTGTGGCTGGTGGGGCTGGTCATTCTGGCCTGTTACGCCGTGCCTTACGGCCTGCTCGGTGACACGCCGAGCTGGACCGGAGCCTTTCTTTTCTGGACCCTTGCGGGTGTGGCCATCATCATTCTGAACGCGATGGCAACCGCGTCTTTCAAGGAGGATGAGGAATGAGCCAGTCATTGATCTGGTATGGCATCGCCGCCTATGTGGTGATCTCCATCATCGTCGCGATCCTGTCGCGGGCCGGCAAATCCACCACCATGTCGGACTATTTCCTTGGCGGTCGCAGCATGGGCGGCGTGGTCTCGGCGCTGAGCTATTCCGCCACCACCTACTCCGCGTTCATGATGGTCGGCCTTGCGGGCCTGACCTACAAGGGCGGCGTCGGCGCGCTCGGGTTTGAGATCGTCTACTTCGCCGGCGTCTCGCTGGTTGCCATCTTCGGTCCGCGCTTCTGGGCCGCGGGCAAGAAATACGGTTTCGTGACCCCGTCCGAGATGCTGGGGGCCCGCTATGGCAGCCGCTGGGTTGCGATCGCAGCGGCGATTGTCAGCTGTATCTTTCTGATTCCCTATTCCGCGGTTCAACTCTCCGGTGTGGGATATCTGGTGTCCGGCATGTCCGACGGGGCGATCTCCTTTGGGACCGGGCTCCTGATCGCGACCGCGCTTGCGATCTTTTTCTCATACGTTGCGGGTATCCGTTCGGTCATGTGGACCGACAGCCTGCAGGCGCTTGTGATGATCGTTGCCTCCTCCATCGTCGCCATCCTGGTGGTGAGCGAACTGGGCGGGTTCACAAGCCTGTTCGCAACCGTGGCCGAACGCAAACCGGAGATGCTGACGGTGCCGGGGACGGGGCTGTTCAGTCTGCAGACCTTCATCGGTCTGACCATTCCGTGGTTCTTCTTTTCGATCTCCAACCCGCAGGTGAGCCAGCGTCTGTTCATGCCGGAATCCAAGGCTGCGCTGCGCCGTATGCTGCTGATCTTTCTCTGCTTCGGGCTGATCTACACGCTGGTGTCGGTGATCTGGGGCTTCTCTGCCTTCGTCGCCTTCCCGGAACTTGAGCGCGCAGACCTAGCGACCTCGGTGCTGTTGGCCTCTGACTTTGTTCCGCCGGTGCTGGGCGTGATCGTGATGGTTGGTATCCTCGCGGCGGCTGTTTCTACCATCGACTCGATCCTGCTGACACTGTCGTCCATGCTGGCGCGCGACGTCTATGGCAACGTGAGCGGCGATCAGTCCGATCACCGTCAGCTGTGGATCGGAAAGCTGGTGATCCCGGTGATCTCTGTCCTCGCCCTCGGTTTTGCAGCACTCGAGTTGAGCTTGATTTCGATCCTGTCGGTTGCGGCCTCGGCGGGTCTGGTGGTGACTGTGCCTGCGATCGTCGGTGCCTTCTTCTGGAAGCGCGGCACGGCAGCCGGTGCATTGGTGTCCATCGCAGGCGGCGGTCTCTTCGTGATCGTGATGTATCTGACCGGAAACAAGCTGTTTGGTTACAATGCCGGCATTTTGGGTCTGCCAGTGTCGACCCTGCTATTTGTCGGCGTCAGCCTTATGACCCGTCCGAGCGACGAGGTGACCGAAGGCTTCGTCTCCGGCAACTCAGCCTCTGCTCAGGCAAGTGTGGTGAAAGTATAGGCTGAACCTTCAGCCAATCGCTCACTAAGTAGCGCCCCCGGCATCTCTGATGCCAGGGGCCTTTCTGGATAAGCGCCTGTGTCAGAGGACACTATTGCGGATGTTTCAGGGTCAGGGCAGATTGTTACCGGTGGGCGCCGGCAGGGGCGGTATCGAATGTGGTCTCTCGACAACTGAAAACCGATGCTCCGGGTTTGCTAGACCGGTTGAATGTGCCGGCGTGACAGAAACTGTCATGCCAGACGCACTGAAGCGGATGCTGAGGCCTTGCTTGAAACGCAAGGGTTTGTGACTCGGCCCGGGCCACGGTCTGTCACCGACCCGGACTTGCCAGGGACTTTGACCGAAGCTTTGCGCACTCCCTGGAAACTGAATCTCTCATACCGCGGGGCTGAAGATGCGCGACCGCGCGCACCTAATGTCCCCCCCTAAGGCGCCATCCAAGAGCACTGGGGGGAGTGCCAAATTGTTCTGGCGTGACTGAGCAGATTGAGACTTGGACCTGTCAACCGCTCCAGGCCTGTCTCGTTTGATGCAATTGGCGAAATGTCCACCAAAGCGGTGCACCCATTGCCGGATGGCTTCTCGACTGACCCTCACACCACGTTCGGCAGCTATTTCCCGTTGCATCCGCCGGCCCGATCAGCCGTGCGCGGGGCGCTGACGGTGCCGCGCACAGTGGTCGAGATCGAATTCCTCGTCCATCAGCCGGGCTGAGGCGGCCCGGCCTCGCCGGTTTTTTCCAGGCGCTGGGGTTCGGTGCAGATGCAGAAGACCTCGGCGTCGCTCTCTCCGGCGCTGACATAGGCATGGCCCATCGTGCTGTCGAGATAGATGCTCTCGCCGCGTTTAAGGGTGACGGGCGCGTAGAATTCCGAATGCACCACGACTTCGCCATCCATGACAATCAGGAATTCCTCTCCGCCGTGACGTTCGAGAGGTCCGAATTCCCTGATGGATGAGGCCTTTAAGTGCGCGTGGATGGGCACCATCCGCTTGTTGGTCAGTTCCGGGCACAAGTACCGGTACACGTAGTTCTCCGTGTCGATGACGACGCCATCGCCCTCGCGCGACGGGGCGAAACGGCTGTTGGGTGGGCTGTCCTCGCTCTCTTCGTCCCCAATCAACTGCCCGATCGTAAGGCCGAGCCCTTCTGCCAGGCGCAGCACCTTGTCCAGCGTGGGGGAGAGGGCGCCGTTCTCGATTTTCGAGATGGTGGAAACCGCGACGCCGGACAGGGACGCGAGCCCGCTGAGCGTCAGTTGGCGGGTCTTGCGTAAATGTCTGAGGCGTGCCCCCAGATCCTGGGCCGTGGTCATGGATGTGTGAACCTCCTTCGTTGCCGGACGATTCTACCAAGCCTTCCAGAGAATGGAAAATATTTTCGTATAAGAAAAAAAATTGTTGCTTTTAGAAAAACCTCCGATAGCGTTGCAGCCACGGAAACGAAACGGAAGGGTTCACGCCTTATGTCGGACCGCCCCAGTTCAGCAGATGTAATCGTCATCGGCGCGGGTATCGCCGGCGCCTCGGTGGCTGCGGTTTTGGCGCAGTCAATGAAGGTGGTGGTGATCGAGATGGAGAGGCAGCCGGGTTATCATACGACCGGACGCTCGGCGGCGGTCTATGCCCCCAGCTATGGACCGGAAGGCGTCCGAGCCCTGACGCGCGCCTCGCGCGGCTTCTTCGATGACACGCCGGACGGGTTCGCGGATGCCCCGCTTTTTACCCCCCGCGAGATCTTGGTGATCGCGCGGCGCGACCAGCTCGGCGCGCTTGATGCGCTTGTCGCCTCGGTTTCTGGGGAAACCCGGGTCGATGTGCTGAATCCGGTCGCGTTGAAAGACCATCAACCCTTGTTGAGAGACGGCTATGCCGCTGCGGGAATGCTGGACCGGGGCGGGCAGGATATCGACGTCGCGGCGCTCCACCAGGGGTTTCTGCGGCTTTTCAAGGCGCGCGGCGGAACCCTAATGACCGATGCGCCGGTGCAGGACCTGACCCGCGATGGCGACGGGTGGAGTGTTCGGACGAAAGGCGGGACCGTTCGGGCGCCGCTAATTGTGAACGCTGCCGGGGCTTGGGCCGAGAAAATCGGCCAACTTGCCGGGGCCGAGACCATCGGTCTGGTGCCCAAACGACGGACTGCGATGGTCGTGGCCGAGCCGGATGGATTTACCCGCCGAGACGCGCCCATCACCATCGACGTGCAAGAAAATTTCTATCTCAAACCCGACGCGGGCCGCCTGCTGATCTCGCCTGCCGACGAGACGCCGACGGATCCCTGCGATGCCCAGCCTGAAGAGATCGACGTGGCGATCTGCGCCGACCGGATCATGACTGCCTTTGATCTCGATATCCGGCGTATCGACAACAAATGGGCGGGCCTGCGCAGCTTTGTGCCCGACAAGGAGCCGGTGATCGGCTTTTCGCAGGTGGTGCCAGGGTTCTTTTGGATGGCGGGGCAGGGGGGATACGGTATCCAGTCCGCCCCCGCCGCGGCCGACCTGGCGGCGGCATTGATACAGGGACGGGACATTCCGGGGCATATCGCGGATCAGGGGCTGGTGTGCGAACACATCGCCCCCGGCCGGATGGAGAGCACGGCATGATATGGCTTGTTCCCGTCGTGGTGATCGCACTTCTGGCCTCAGGGCTGGCGCTTGCCTATGTGATCGGCGGCGCGGCGGTGCTCACCTTCATCCTGACCGACAACGGGCGCTATCTCGCCGTGTTGCCGCAAAAGGTCTTCTCGCAAATCAGCATCTTCTCGCTTCTGGCGATGCCGCTGTTCATCCTGGCGGGCGAGTTGATGAACCGGGGCGGAGTGACGAAATCTCTGATCGACCTGTCAATGGCGATGATCGGGAGGCTGCGCGGCGGCCTGGGGCATGTGAACATCATGACCTCTGTTTTCTTCGCGGGCATTTCCGGGTCCGCCGTTGCCGATGCGGCGGCGTTATCCAACACGCTGGTTCCGGCGATGCGCGAGCGCGGCTATACGGCGGAATATGCCGGCGCCATCACTGCGGCGTCGTCGATCATCGGGCCGATCGTGCCGCCTTCGATCATTCTGATTTTCTATGGCGCGCTGATGCAGACCTCAGTCGCGGCGCTGTTCGTAGCGGGTATCCTGCCCGGCCTGCTCCTGGCCGGCGCGCTGTTTGTCGTCAATGGCTGGTATGCCTGGCGCGAAGATCATCCGCGCGTGGAGAAGGGGGAGGCGCCGCCGCTCCTGCCCGCGATCTTTGTCGCTCTGCCCGCACTTTGCCTGCCGATAATTATCGTGGGCGGGATCGTGCTGGGATGGATGACGCCGACCGAGGCGGCAGGGGTCGCGGTGCTGGCCGCTTCCTTAGCGTCCTTCTTCTACTCGCCGCTGACGCGTGAGGATATCTGGGAGAGCTTCTTGCGCACGGCGATCCTGACCGGGTCGATCTTCATGATCCTCTGCGCGGTCGCGGCCTTCGGCCACCTGGCCGCGCTGGAGCGGATCCCGCAGGCGGTTGCCGGGCTGGTCGAAAGCCTGGGGCTGGGGCCGGTCGGGTTCCTGATTGTGATGAACATTCTGTTCATATTCGCGGGCATGGTCATGGATGTACCTGTCGCCCTCGCGCTTCTGGTGCCGCTTCTGGCGCCTGTGGCGCTGGCCAACGGGGCGGACCCGGTTCACCTGGGAATCGTGATCTGCTTCAACCTGTGCATCGGGCTGGTTTCGCCGCCGCTGGGGGGGTGCCTGCTGATCGTCTCGACGGTCACCGGGGTCAATTATTGGAAACTGGCCAGGGCCGTGGCACCGTTCATCATCGCGGAAATCGTCGTTCTGGGCATCCTGGTGTCCACCCCCGAAATTAGCCTCTGGCTGCCTCGGGCACTGGGTCTGTGGAATTGATGCGACATCCAATCAACAGGGAAGGAAACCGACATGAAACTGATGCAAATCCTCACGGCCTCCGCGGTTGCGGTGACGCTTGGGCTGCCGGCCGTGGCCGAGGTCAAGATCGCCCTCGACAGCCCGCCGGATCTTGAGAAATCCGGAACCTACATGTGGGCTCACACCTTCGCCGAGCATCTCAAGGCCAATGGCATGGATGCGGTGGAATATGAACGCAATTCCCTGGGTGAAGAGGCCGAGCGTCTCGACCAGGCGAGCCAGGGGCTGCTCGAGGTTTCGATGTCGGATGCCAAATCGGCGGGCACTCTCGACGGAACGATCTTTGGTGCATCGATGCCCTATTTCTTCGATGACATCGAGCAACTCGACAAAGCGCTCTACGAAGGTGGAATGCTCGACAAGATCAACGAGGGCACCACGCCGAAAGGGGTGCGCATTCTGGATGTCGTGATGACCGGCACGCCCTCGGGCATCTTTACCATCGAGGTGCCGATCCGCACCTTTGACGACATGAAGGGAGTGCGCATGCGCGCGCTGGACGAGGTCCAGATCAACACTTTCGAGAATTGGGGTTCGAAAGGCACGATCGTCTCCTGGTCCGAGGTGCCGAATGCGCTGCAAACGGGCGTTGCGGGCGGGTATATCAACCCGGCCTTCGTGCCGCTCACCTATGGGCATACGGCGTTCATCAATTATTTCACTAACGCCCAGATGAACGCGTCCGTCCGCGTCGCCATCGCGTCGGAAGATTGGTACCAGGGTCTGTCGGAAGAAGAGCGCAAGGTCGTCCACGAGGCCGTCGCGAAAGCCAACAAAGCCAACCGCGATCTCGTTTCGGACGATTCCGCCGTGCTCAGGCAACTGGAGGAAGCGGGCATCGAGGTGATTGAGCTGCCGGACGAAGAGCGCGCCAAGTTCCGCGAAGCGAGCCGTCCGATCTATGAGACGATGGACATGCCCGAAGGCGCGCTGGAAGCCTGGAACGCAGCGGTGGGGCGTTGATCCATGCGGGCGATCGCGGACAGGATGCATCGACTTTCCTGGGGTCTGAACCGGGTGGTACTGGTGGGCGCAGTGCTTGCTGTCGCGGTCATGCTGGCTGCCGCGGTTTGGCAGGTGTTCGCCCGCTACCTTCTGCATCAGCCTCCGATCTGGACCGAGGAGCTAGCGCGGTTTTCGATGGTGTGGGGCGGGCTGCTGGGGGCGTCCTGTGCCTATCGGTTCCGGCGCGATCCCACGCTGTTTCCGGATGCCGTGCAAATTGCCGGGGTGCGGGGGCTGGCGTTGTTGCTGATCCGCTCCTTCGGCGTGCTGTGCTTCATCCTGCCGATCCTGTGGTTCAGTCTGCTTGGCCCCGGCGGTGACCCGGCGCGGGGATACCTGGCGCGTCTGGCTGGACGGCAGACTGAAACCATGGATCTGCCGATGATTGTCTTCGGCATCGCGATCCCGCTGGCCTTTGCGGTGACCCTGGTCCACGTCGTCGCGGATATCGTTATCGGACTGGCAAATCTCGGGGACGATAAATGAAACTTTTCATGGCGTCGCTTGCGACGGAAACCAATTCCTTTTCGCCCATCCCCACCGGTTGGAGCGGGTTCAAGGAACATCTTCATACCAAGAGCGCCTCGCAGGGCGAAGCGGGCCTTTACGCGGCCGCCGTCTCCCGCTGGCGCACTATGGCCGAAGCACGTGGTTGGGAGGTCGCCGAAGGGCTCAGCACTTATGCGCAACCGGCTGGTCCGACGGTGCGGTCGGTATACGAGACGATGCGCGATGATATCCTCTGCGATTTGCGCGCGGCGATGCCGGTGGACGTGGTGCTGATGTCGATGCACGGTGCGATGATCGCCCAAGGCTACGATGATTGTGAAGGCGACATGATGGCCCGTATCCGTGAGATCGCCGGGCCGGATGTCAAAGTCGGGCTGGAACTCGACCCGCATTGCCACCTGACTGAGATGATGCTCGAGAACGCGACGGCGATCATCTGCTACAAGGAATATCCGCATATCGACGTGGTAGAGCGCGCGGAGGAGTTGTTCACTCTCTGCGCTGATGCCGCCGAGGGAAAGGTCGCCCCGGTCATGCGCGATTACGATTGCCGGATGATGGCGATGTACCACACGCCGTTCGAGCCGGTCCGCGGCTATGTTGACCGCATGTCCGCGATAGAGGGAACGGACGGTATCCTGTCGGTATCGCTGGTGCATGGCTTTCCGTGGGGGGACAACCCGCGCAGCGGTACCCGGACGCTGGTCATCAGCGACGGGGACGCGGCACTGGCCGCGCGCCACGCCGAAGAGCTGGGCCGGGAACTGTGGGAGATGCGCGGTGAGCTGCGCCGTTTTCCCAGCATGGATGAGGGGCTCGACCTGGCGGAGGCACTGAATGCCGCGCCGATCGTTCTGGCCGATTTCGCGGATAATGCGGGCGGAGGCGCGCCGTCGGATTCCACCTTTGTGCTGCGCGCGGCGCTGGCGCGCGGGCTCAGGGATATTGCCTTTGCCGCCTTTTGGGACCCGGTGCTGGTCGGGATGTGCGTGGATGCGGGCGTGGGCGCCGAGATGGCGGTGCGCATCGGAGGTAAGATCGGGCCGATGTCAGGCGATCCGGTGGACCTGACGGTAACCGTGCGCGCGATCGTCGAGAACGCGGTGCAGCATCTTGGACGCGCCGAGATGAACATGGGCACCTGCGTCTGGCTTGAGGCGGAGGGTGTACATCTGGTGGTCAATACCCGGCGCACCCAGACCTTCCACCCCGAGGCGTTCACCAATCTCGGCATCGATCTGTCCGGCATGAAATATGTGGTCGTGAAATCGTCCCAGCATTTCTATGACGGGTTCGCCCCGATCGCGGCCGAAGTCATCCACCTGGGCACACCGGGGGCGATCACACCGGATTTCACCATCGTCCCCTTTACTAGGCGCGACGGGAATTACTGGCCCAAGGTCGATAACCCCTTTGCCAGAGAGAGTGCCGCGCAATGACTGACACATATGACATCATATTGCGGAATGGCCGGGTGATGGATCCCGAAACCAGGTTCGATGCGATCTGCGACCTTGCGATCTCGGGCGGCTCCATCGCCCGGATAGGGCAGGTCCAAGGCCGCGCCACGCGAGAGATCGACGCCACGGGGCTGATTGTTGCGCCGGGGTTCCTGGACCTGCATGCCCATGGCCAATCCGTCGCCGCAGACCGGATGCAGGCGTTCGACGGTGTGACCACTACGCTGGAACTGGAAGTTGGCGCGCTGCCCGTCGCGGAATGGTACGACCGGCAGGCCAAGGTGCCGCGTGCATTGAACTATGGCGCGGCGGCGGCGTGGATCTTCGGGCGCAAGGCGGCCTTCGGCGCCATCGAACTCGACGCCAATGTGCATCCGATCGACCAGATGGGGGCGGGATCCGAGGACATGCGCTGGTCCGACGAGGCCGCAGGCGAGGTCCGGACGCGCGAGATCGTCGCGCATGTCCGGCAAGGGTTGGACGAGGGGGCAATCGGCATCGGCCTTCCCAACGGCTATGCACCTGGCGCCGGGGTGAAGGAAATGGCCGAAATCTGCGACCTGGCCTTTGAATACGGCACGCCCACCTTTACCCACATCGCGTATCTCAGCAATATCGACCCGCAAAGCTCGGTCGACAGCTATGTCCGTCTGATCGGTCTGGCGGGTGCCACCGGGGCGCATATGCATATCTGCCATCTGAATTCGACCTCTCTGATGGATATCGAGCGCGTTGTCGGACTGATCGCCAAGGCGCAGGCCCAGGGCCTGCCGGTCACGACCGAGGCCTATCCCTATGGCACGGGGGCCACCGTGGTCAGCGCAGGATTCTTCATGGATCCCGATTTCACCAAGCGCACGGGCAGCGCGTATACGAACATCGAACTGATCCACAACCACCACCGGTTCACCGATCGCGAGGACATGCTCGCCGCCCGCGAAGAGTCGCCCTCGGACCTCGTGATGTGGCATTTCCTCGACGTGGACGCGAATGACGAAGATCGGCGACTGCTGGATTTGTCGGTCACCTATCCCGGCGGGTCCATCGCATCCGACGCGATGCCCTGGATCGACGGGTCGGGCCGGATATACGAGGGGCTCGAATGGCCGCTGCCCGATCATCTCTCGGCGCATCCGCGATCTTCGGGAACTTTCACGCGTTTCCTGCGCGAACATGTGCGTGAACGCGAAACCATGCCGCTGATGGACGCGCTGGCCAAATGCACGATCCTGCCCGGCAAGGTGATCGAGGGCTGTGCCCCGCAGATCGCGCGCAAGGTGCGGCTGCAAGAGGGGTGCGATGCCGATATCGTGGTTTTCGATCTCGGAACGCTGACGGACAGGGCCGATTTCACCGCGATGAACAGGCCGTCCGAAGGGGTTCGGCATCTGCTCGTCGGGGGTGAATTCGTCATATCCGACGGGATGCTTGACCGCGACGCCGCCCCTGGCCGCCCGATCCGGCGCCCGATCCGGTGAGCGTTCCGGGAAGCGTTCCGGTCCTTCTCGTCACGGGCTTTTTGGGCGCGGGCAAGACCACGTTCATCAACAGTCTGCTGCTGGGGGATCACGGGCTGCGGATCACGGCCATCGTCAACGATTTCGGCTCGATCAATATCGACGCCGCCCTGCTGGACGAAGCCGCCGAAGGGGTCATCGGCCTGAAGAACGGCTGCATCTGCTGTTCGTTGCAGGGCGATCTCATACGGGTCTTGAAATTGGTTTTGTCGCGCACGCCCCGTCCCGAACTGATCGTGATCGAGGCAAGCGGCGTCTCGGACCCGGCGGGTATTGTCCAGTCGCTGATGGATCCGGTCATCTGGGCTCAAGCGAGGCTTGAGACCGTGATCGGCGTCGTGGATACGCCGGACATGCCGGACCGCAAGGATGACCCATTGTGGCGGGCGCAATTGCGGGGATCGGATGTGATGATCCTGTCCAAGACAGCGGAATGCGCCCCTCAGGAGGTGTCGGCGGCACGACATGCACTGGCCGTTCAGGGCAAGAAGCACGTCTTTTCGGCAGATGAGCCTTTGCCGCTTGCCGCGTTGTTTATTGAGGACGACCGCCGGAGGGGCAGGGTGGGGCCGCATGCTCAGGATGACGGCAGGTTCGTCCATCTCGAATGGACCCATGAGGGCGTGCTGGATCTGTCCGCCTTTCAGGTGACCATGTCACGGCTTGCGGGGGATCTCCTGCGCTGCAAGGGCTTTCTTGACTTTGGCGACGGAAAGGGCCGCATGCTCTTTCAACTTGCCGGCAACCGCGCCGCCCTTTCGCCGGCCACGTCCGATCAGGACACGGGCTGTGCGCTTGTTCTGATCGGTGAGCGCGGAAAGTTCGACCCCCAAGCGGCCAGCCGGGATCTCGACCGCCTCCGACAGCAGCGTGCGTAGTTCGGCAGCAACGGCGTAGATCGCGGTCCGGCTGAGCCGGGCGTGCCCATGAACGTAAAACGCGAGATCCGGCCAGCCTCGCACTTCTGATACCCGGCGTCCGAGATCAGAAGCGCGGCCATCCGGTTCTGCGTTCCCTGGCTGAAGCGGGTTCCGTCAGGCAGGCCGAGACGCTTCTGCAGATTGGGCAAGGTTGAAGGTATGATCTGGAAGCTTCCGGTGGCATGGGGCTGGCCCGGCGTGCGGTCGATCCAGGCGTAGATTTCGGCAACAGTCATCTGCGAGGGTTTCTTGCCAGGCTTCACCGTGGCGCCGTGGCGGATCGCATCATACCGGCCGCCGGGAGCTTCAGCAAAGGCGATGAGGGCAAACGGCTGGTCGACACTGGAGCCAGGCGGGAAATTGGGGCGCTTTGCGCCGCTCTATCGGCGGGCTTTTGGCTCAACCCTCCCTGATGGTTCGGGCCAGCAACGCCCAATTCGGCTCTGTTCCGCACGAAGTGATTGTTTGCGCTGCCTGGCTGTACTTCCGGTTTCCGCTGAGCCTTCGGATGGTTGGGGATCTTCTTGCCGAGCGCGGCATCCTCGTATCGCATCAGACAGTGCGGGCCTGGGCCGAAAAGTTCGGAAGGGAATTCACAAAAACAATCCGCCGTCTGTCGGCTGGCAAGCTCGGCGACAAGTCGCCTCGGCACTTGCAACGCGTCGTCTTCATTCACAATCCGCTTGCAAACCTGTTTCACCTGCCCCGCCACGAGATGACATCCGCAGAATTTCGCGAGCTCCGCAGCGCCGCCCTGGATGCGTGGCGCGATATCGCTAATCTCCGAGCCGCACCCGGGTAGTTTCTTTGCGGCGGATCAGGCGCCGTTCCGCTGACCACGCCGCGCAGCTGGCTGGCTGCGCTGTGCTGCGAACCGGCGCGGGGCACGGACCGCCTGCGCGAATTCCGGGCTGGCGTTCAAAGGCGCATTTCCCGTATTGAAATGAAGACCGTTCATCCGAACCAGATGCCAGGAGCCGCAGATGTCCCGCCGTCATTACCGCCTGCCGCCACTGACCACCCTGGCCGCGTTTGAGGCCGCCGCCCGGCATCTGAGTTTCAAGAACGCCGCGCAGGAGCTGTCCGTCACCCCCGGCGCCGTCAGCCATCAGGTGAAGGCGCTGGAGGCGGAGCTGCAGGTGCCGCTGTTCCAGCGCAAACACCGCGGGGTGGAGCTGACCGAGGAAGGCGAGGCGCTGTTTGACACGCTGGCCTCGTCCTTTTCCAAGATATCCCTCAGCCTCAAGACCATCCGCGACCGCCATACCGGCGACACCGTGACCATCGGGTCAACCTCTGCCGTGGCCTCGCTGTGGCTGTCGCCCTCGGTGGTGCGGTTCTGGCGGCGGCATCCGGATGTGAACGTCAACCAGATCGTCAACGACCGGCCGTTGCGCAGCATGCCGGACGTGGATTTCTATATCCGTTACGGGCGTGAACGTGACACAAGGCTGCAGCAGACCGAGCTGTACCGCGACCATCTGGTGCCGGTCGGCAATGCGGAACTGGCGGCGAAACTTACCGGTGTCCCGCTGGAGGACCTGGCCCGGCAGCGCCTGCTGCACCTGGAATCCGATGACAAAAGCTGGACCACCTGGACCGATTGGTTCCAGCAGCTGGGCTATGACGGCCCCATCGCGCCGGGCGTGCGGGTCAATAACTATTCCGTTGCCCTGCAGGCCGCGCAGGACGGGACCGGGCTGGCGCTGGGGTGGCAGCGCCTGCTGAACCCGCTGCTGGCCGCGGGCCATCTGGTGCCGATCGGCCCGCATGTGCTGGCGGCGCCCCACGGCTTCCATCTGGTGGGCAGGCCGGACCCAGATCTGTCGGAATCCGCCCGATTGCTTCGCAATTGGGTGATTGACGAGGTCAGTCAAGGTTCGGGTGAATCCAGCTAAGGTCAGCGCGAAGTTTTCTGATATTGAATGAATCCCCTCTCTGCCTTCAATGGCGCACAACGCGCACATTTTTTTGTCAGGTTAGGAGAGACCCAGATGAACAAGCATGACACGCTTGCCCCGGTGATGGCTCCGGTCAATGTGGCCAACGGCCTGCCGAATGCCCATTACATCGACCCCGCCGTTTTTGCCGAAGAAAAGCGTTCGGTGCTGTTTGCCAACTGGTCCGGCATCGGCTTTGGCAAGGATGTGCCGGAACCGGGCTATGCCAAGCCGGTTGATTTTCTGGGCATGCCGCTGCTGATCGTGCGCGACACCGACGGCGCCGTTGGCGTGTTTCAGAACACCTGCCGCCACCGCGGCATGATCCTGGTCGAAAAACCCGGCAAGATCCGCGGTGCCATCCGCTGCCCGTATCACAGCTGGTGCTATGGCTTGAACGGCCGCCTGGTCTCCACCCCGCATGTCGGCGGTCCCGGCAACAACAAGCATGAGGACATCAAGCTGGAGGAGCTGGGCCTGGTGCGGATCCGCTCCTATGTCTGGCGCGACGTGGTGTTTGTGAATGTCGACGGCACCGCGCCGGAGTTCGAGGACGCCCACGCAGGCCTGCTGGAACGCTGGAAGGAATTCGAACAGCCGGTGCATCACGGCGGCGCAAGCTCCGGTTTTCAGCTGGAAGTCAAAACCAACTGGAAGCTGGCGGTGGAAAACTACTGCGAAAGCTATCACCTGCCGTGGGTGCATCCCGGGCTGAACAGCTATTCCCGCCTGGAAGACCACTATAACATCGAGGTGCCGGGGCATTATTCCGGTCAGGGCACCCTGGTCTATCGCCAGTTGAAGGGCGAAGACGGCGAGGTGTTTCCAGACTTCCAAGGCCTCAGCAGCAAATGGAACGAGGGCGGCGAATATATTGCCGTCTATCCCAACGTGCTGCTGGGAGTGCAGCGCGACCACGCCTTTGCGATCATTCTGGAGCCGGTCAGCACCGAAAGCACCGTCGAGCATATCGAGCTTTACTACGCGAATTCCAACGAGGACACGCCGGAGCTGGAAGACCTGCGCGCCGAGAACGCCAAGCTGTGGAAGACCGTGTTCGAAGAAGACATCTTTGTCGTTGAGGGCATGCAGAAGGGCCGCCATGGCGAGCTGTTCGATGGCGGCCGGTTCTCCCCGGCAATGGACGGGCCGACCCATAACTTCCACGCCTGGGTCGCCGGTCAGGTGGCCAAGGGCCGCGCGGCATGACGTCTTTTCTGAATGACGGGCTGGCCAGAAATTTCCTGGCCGGCGCCTGGGTGGACGGCGACGGCGGCAAACGCATCGCGGTCGAGGATCCTGGCAACGGCAGCCATGTGGCGGATTGCGCGCTGGCGGGCGAGGAAACCCTGGCCCGGGCGCTGGAGGCGGCGCGGGCAAGTTTCGAGCGCGGCGATCTGGCCGCGATGCAGCCCGCCAAACGCGGCCGGCTGATGCAGCGCATCGCGGCCGAGATCCGCGGCATCGCGAATGAGGGCGCCGAGCTTCTGTGCCGCGAAAGCGGCAAGAGCCTCAGCGCGGCGCATGACGAATTCGAGGAAGCCGCGCAATATTTCGAATACTACGGCGGCATGGCAGACAAGATCGAAGGCAAGTCGATCCCGCTCGGCCCCGATTACGCTGATTTCACGGTCTATGAGCCCTACGGCGTCTCCGCCCAGATCGTGCCGTGGAACTTCCCGGTGTCGATTGCGGCGCGGTCGCTGGCGCCTGCGATGGCAGCGGGCAATTCGGTGATCATCAAATCGCCGGAGCTGGATCCGATGGCGCTGGCAATGCTGGGTGTCGCGCTGGAGCGCGCTGAAGTCCCGGCAGGAACGGTCTCGATCCTGAACGGCATCGGCGCTGACCTCGGCGCGCGGCTGGTGCAAAGCGCGGCGGTGGATCAGATCGTCTTCACCGGCTCGGTGCCGACCGGCCAGGCGATCCTGCGCGCGGCGGCCAGCCCGGTGACCCCGGCGCTGATGGAATTGGGCGGCAAATCCGCTGCGGTGGCGTTCGAGGACGCCAATCTCGACACGCTGATGTCCTCCCTGCAGAGCGGCATCTTCTATAACGCCGGCCAGGTCTGTTCGGCGATGTCGCGGGTGCTGGTGCACCGCTCGATTTACGCGGAAGCGGTTGAGCGTGCGGCGGCTCTGGCAAACGGCCTCAGCGTCGGCCACGGTCTGGACAATCCCGGCCTGACGCCGGTGATCTCGGCCCGCCAGCTCGACGGCATCGAAACCCTGACCGCAACCGCCCGCCAAAGCGGTGCCCGTGCGGCATCGGGCGGTGCCCGGCTGGAGCGCGAGGGTTACTTCATGGCGCCGACCATTCTGGCGGATGTGGACCCCGCGTCCCGTGTCGCGCAGGAGGAAATCTTCGGCCCTGTCACCTGCTTCACGCCCTTCGACACCGAGGCTGAGGCCATCGCCATGGCCAACGGCACCGAGTTCGGGCTGGTGGCCGGCGTTTTTACCCGCGATCTGGCGCGGGCGCACCGTGTGGCAAACCGTCTGCGGGCGGGGCAGGTGTTTGTGAACGAATGGTTCGCGGGCGGCATCTCCACCCCCTTTGGCGGTGTCGGAAAGTCGGGTTTCGGCCGCGAAAAAGGGCTGGAGGCGCTTTATAACTATGTGCGCACCAAGAACATCGCGATCTCGCTGAAGGGCTGAGGCATGGAGCGCGCAGAACTCGACCAGGCGCTGCTGAAAGCGCATCAGGATAAAGACAGCGCGGCGCTGGTCCACTTCTATACGCTGGCCGGCGACAGGGCCGAGGCCGCGGGCGATATCAATGCCGCCTGCTTCTACCTGACCCACGCCTTTGTCTTTGCGCTGGAGGCCGGGCTGCCGGACGCCCGGGAGCTGAACCGGCGGCTGGCAGCGCAGGACCGGGCGCATCCGCTGGAGCTTTGACACCAGTTTCAGGCGGCTGTCCCCGCAGGGACAGCGGTCTGTTTGGCCGGCAGGGGAGGGCCGGCCAAAGAATTTCATACAAGGGAGGCATGGGCATGATCCCCAGCACAATGGCGGCGGTCCTGCTGACCGGCCACGGCGGTATCGAGAAACTGGAGTACCGCACCGATGTGCCGGTGCCGCAGCCCAAGCCCGGCGAGGTGCTGATCCGCGTCGCGGCGGCGGGTATCAACAACACCGATATCAACACCCGCATCGGCTGGTATTCCAAGGCGGTGGAGGCCGATACCAACAGCGGCGGCGCAACCGGGTTTGACAGCGTCGACGACGACGACGCCAGCTGGTCCGGCAAGCCGCTGGAGTTTCCCCGCATTCAGGGCGCTGACGCCTGCGGATACATCGCGGCAGTGGGGGAGGGGGTCGACCCCGCCCGCATTGGCGAACGGGTTCTGGTGCGCAACATGCTGCGGACATATGTGGACTACCGGCCCTATGAGTGCTGGACCTTCGGCAGCGAATGCGATGGCGGCTTTGCCCAGTTTGCAGTGGCGCCGGCGCGTGAGACCCATGCGGTGGACTGCGATTGGTCGGATGCGGAGCTGGCCTCGATCCCCTGCGCCTATTCCACGGCGGAGAACATGCTGCACCGGGTCGGGCTGGGCGCCGAAACCGTGCTGATCTCAGGCGCGTCCGGCGGGGTGGGTTCTGCCGCCGTGCAGCTGGCCAAGCGCCGCGGTGCGACGGTGATTGCGCTGTCCTCAGCTGCCAAGGCGGACGAGGTGCTGGCGCTTGGTGCCGACCGCGTTGTCGACCGCAACGCCGATCTGCGCGCGGAACTGGGCGAGGGTAGCATCGACGTGGTGATCGATCTGGTAGCCGGGGAACAATGGCCGGCTTTTATGGATGTTTTACGGCGCGGCGGGCGCTATGCCACTGCTGGCGCCATAGCCGGGCCGATCAGCGAGATCGACGTGCGCACGCTGTATCTGAAGGACCTGACGCTTATGGGCTGCACCTTTCAGGAGGATGAGGTTTTTGCCAATCTGATTTCCTACATCGAGGCCGGAGATATCCGCCCGCTGGTGGCCAAAACCTATCCGCTGAGCGGGATTGCCGCCGCGCAGGAGGATTTCCTGAGCAAGAAACATACCGGCAAGCTGGTGCTGGTGATCCCGGAGGTCACCGCGTGAAGATCAGGAAGATCGAGCTTTATCAGCTGGACCTGCCCTATTCCGGCGGCACCTATATGCTGTCGGGCGGGCGGGAATACCGCAGCTTTGATGCGTCCTTTGTGCGGATCGAGACCGGCAGCGGGCTGGAGGGCTGGGGCGAGAGCACGCCGTTCGGTGCCACCTATATTGCCGCACATGCCTTGGGCGTTCGGGCCGGGATTGCCGAGATGGCGCCCTATCTGCTGGGACGCGATCCGCGGCAGATGGACCGGATCAATGACGCGATGGACGAGGCGCTGGTGGGCCACAACCACGCGAAATCCGCAATTGATCTGGCTTGCTGGGATCTGTTCGGGAAATCGGTGAACCTGCCGGTCTGCGAGCTGCTGGGCGGATCGACCGGCAAGCGCCTGCCGGTGATCTCCTCGATCTATGCAGGCCCCCCTGAAGACATGCGCGCCCGCGTCGCGCAGCACCGCGAGATGGGTTATCTGGGCCATTCGGTGAAAATCGGCGCACTGGATGCCGACGGCGGGCCGGCGCTGGACGCCGCGCGCATCCGGGAGTGCTTGGCGGACCGGCAGCCGGGAGAGTTCTTTCTGGCCGATGCCAATGGCGGGCTGACGGTGGAGTCCGCGCTGCGGATGCTGCGGATGCTGCCGGATGGACTGGACTTTGTGCTGGAGGCGCCCTGCAAGACCTGGCGCGAGACGATGTCGCTGCGCAAGCGCTGCACGGTGCCGATCATTCTGGATGAGCTGGTGCAGCAGGATGAGGACATAGCGCTGATGCTGGCCGAGGATGCGGCTGACGGTATCGGCCTCAAGATCTCCAAGGCCGGGGGGCTGACCCACGGGCGGCGGCAGCGGGACATGTGCCTGGCCGCAGGCGCGACAGTCAGCGTGCAGGATACGGTCGGCTCTGCCATCGCATTTTCCGCGATTGCCCATCTGGGCGCGACGGTGCCGGAACGGTCCTTGCGCTGCATTCTGGACTGCCGCGATATGGTGACGCTGAAAACGGCCGCGTTCGACGCGCCTGTGCGGGACGGCGGGGTGCTGGTGCCGGAGGCGCCGGGTCTGGGGATCACTGTCGACCGCGGCCTGATGGGCGCGCCGCAGGCCGTCTGGGAGGCGTAATGCATCCGCAAAAAAGAGACGCCTGTCGCGAATCATGCGCCGGGCGCCGCAAGCGTTAGCGCCATCACGGCGAACCGCCCCGGCAGAGACTGCGCTGCCGGGGCGGTTTGTCCACAGGCAGGGGCTTGGATTGCCGTTTCCAGCGCCCGCTTCTGACGCATTGGCGGCCTCCGGAAGCGGTATTCTGGCTTAGAAGCTGCCATCACGGAGGAATCTGCCCGGGAGGCGGGGCGGTGCCCTTGCCATTCGGCGGCAAATTTGATTCGAGTGCGCCGGATCAAACAGGGCCGGACCCGGCTGGTAAAGAGCCAAAAGCGACCGCAAGCCTGCGTTCTCTTTGTCTCCGCCGCCGGAAACAGATAAGAACCGCCACGGGAATCGGCCTCACAAGGACGTAGCGCAAATATGAAGACATTTAACTTGAGGAAGGGGCTGGATCTGCCGGTGACAGGCGCACCGGAGCAGGTCATTCACCCCGGCCCGGCCATCACGTCGGTGGCGGTTCTGGGTCCCGACTACCTGGGCTTGAAACCCCGGATGCTGGTGCAGGAAGGCGAGGAGGTCCAGCGCGGAACTCCGCTGTTCTGCCACAAAGATGCCGAAGACGCGGTGATGGTCGCCCCCATGACCGGCAAGGTGGTGGCGATCAACCGCGGTGCGCGCCGGGTTCTGGAAAGCGTGGTGATCGCGGTTGCGGATGCCGAGGACAAGGGCGTTGATTTTTCCGCCACCGGAAACAGCGATACTGCCGAGGGGCTGACCGAAAAGCTGTGCGCGGCCGGCCTGTGGACCGCGTTCCGGAGCCGTCCCTATTCCAAGATGCCGGTGCCGGGCACCAAGCCGGGCGCGATCTTTGTGACCGCGATGGACAGCGAGCCGCTGGCCGCGGATGCCGCGCTGATCATCAATGACGCGGGCGAGGCTTTTGCAGCAGGTCTGAAAGCGCTGACCCTGCTGACCGAGGGCGCCACCTATCTGTGTCAGAAGGCAGGCGACAGCATTCCGGGCACGGACATTGCCGGGGTTGAGGCGGCGGCCTTCTCCGGCCCGCATCCCAGCGGTCTGGCCGGCACCCACATCCACTTCCTGCATCCGGTGAAGGGCGACGAGGAGGTCTGGACGGTTTCCTATCAGGATGTGATCGCGATCGGCCGACTGCTGCAGACCGGCTATGTGGACCCCTCCATCGTGGTGGCGCTGGCTGGTCCCGCAGCGCGCACGCCGCGTCTGGTCCGTACCGTCATGGGCGCCTCCACCGATGAGCTGACCCGCGGCGAGATCGCTTCGGACGGTCCGGTGCGGGTGATCTCAGGCTCTATCCTGTCGGGCCGGGCTGCCGCCGGTCCGCTGGCATTCCTTGGCCGCTTTGCCCGCCAGGTTGCGATCATCGGGGAAGACCGCAAGCAGATCCCGCTGGGCTGGATCCGCCCGATGGGCAGCAAATACGCGGTGCAGCCGGTGCTGGGTTCCGCCCTGACCCGCAAGCTGTTCAGCCTCACCAGCAACCTCAACGGCGGCCGCCGCGCGATGGTGCCTACCGGCACCTTTGAGCAGCTGATGCCGCAGGATTACCTGCCGACGCAATTGCTGCGGGCGCTGCTGGTGATGGACACCGATACCGCACAGGCGCTGGGTGCGCTGGAGCTGGACGAAGAGGACCTGGGCCTCGTCGGCTTTGCCTGCCCGGCCAAGTATGAATACGGGCAAGCGCTGCGCGACTGCCTCGCCAAGATTGAAAAGGAGGGCTGAGCCGGATGGGATTGCGCAGCTTCTTTGACAGAATCGAGCCGCACTTTGAAAAGGGCGGCAAATACGAGAAACTTTTCCCCGTCTACGAGATGGTGGAGAGCTTTCTTTACACCCCCAAGACCGTGACCACCGCTGCGCCGCACGCGCGTTCATATGTCGATATGAAGCGGATCATGACCTATGTGGTGATCGCCACCATCCCCTGCATCCTGTGGGGCATGTGGAACACCGGCTATCAGGCGAATTCGGCGATTGCCGCGCTTGGGGCCGATGCGGCCAGCGGCTGGCGGATTGCCATCCTGAACACGCTCGGGATTTCGCTGGATGCGGCGAACCCGATGGCGAATATCGCGCACGGGTTCCTGTATTTCCTGCCGATCTACATCGTGACGCTGGTTGCAGGCGGTATCTTTGAAGTGATCTTTGCCACCGTGCGCGGGCATGAGGTGAACGAGGGCTTTCTTGTGACCTCGATGCTGTACACGCTGATCATGCCGGCCTCGGCGCCGCTGTGGCAGGTGGCGCTTGGCATCATCTTTGGCGTTGTCATCGGCAAGGAAGTCTTTGGCGGCACCGGCAAGAACTTTCTGAACCCCGCACTCACGGGCCGCGCGTTCCTGTATTTTGCCTATCCGGCCAATATGTCGGGCGACTCTGTCTGGACCCCGGTTGACGGGTTTTCCGGCGCCACCGCGCTGGGTGTCTCCGCCGCGGATGGCGTGCAGGCGCTGGCGGCCAAGGGCATCGAATGGTCGGATGCTTTCATCGGCACCATCCAGGGCAGCTTTGGTGAGACCTCGACCCTGGCCTGTGCCATCGGTCTGGCGTTTCTGTTGTTCACCAAGATTGCCAACTGGCGCCTGATTGCGGGCTGTCTGGGTGGCATGATCGCGTTTTCGCTGCTGCTGAACGTGATCGGTTCCGACACCAACCCGATGTTTGCGATGCCCTGGTACTGGCACCTGGTGCTGGGCGGTTATGCCTTTGGCCTGGTGTTCATGGTCACCGAACCTGTTTCGGCCAGCCACACCAACATGGGCCGTTATATCTATGGCGCGCTGATCGGGGTGATGGTGGTGCTGATCCGGGTGCTGAACCCGGCCTTCCCCGAAGGCATGATGCTGGCGATCCTGTTCGGCAACGTCTTTGCACCGCTGATCGATTACTTCGTCGTGCAGGCAAACATCAAACGGAGGGCGCGCCGCCATGGCTGATACCCAAAGCAAAGGCCTGATCGGCCGCTTCCTCGCCGCATCGCCGGATTCGGTTGGCAAGACCGTGTTCATCGCTGTTGCCGTCTGTCTGGTGGCCTCGATGATCGTGTCCTCCGCCGCCGTCAGCCTGCGCCCGGTGCAGGAGACCAACCGCAAACGCGACAAGCAGCTGAACGTGCTGCAAGTGGCAGGCCTGTATGAGCCTGGCACAGATGTGGCCGAAGCCTTTGCCGCGTTTGAACCGCAGGTGCTGGATCTGCAGACCGGTGCATTCACCGACCAGTTCGACGCTGCCAGCTTTGACGATCTGGCCGCCGCGCAGGATCCGGAGCTGAGCCGCGAACTGGACGTTGATCCGGCCGGCATCGGCCGCCAGTCGCGCTACAAGACCGTCTACCTGCTGCGCGAGGAAAACGGCGATCTCGACAAGGTGATCCTGCCGATCCACGGCTATGGCCTGTGGTCGACGCTGTATGGATTCATCGCGGTTGAGGAAAACGGCAACGACATCTTTGGTCTGCAATTCTATCAGCACGGCGAAACACCGGGTCTGGGCGCCGAGGTGGACAACCCGCGCTGGAAGGCGCTGTGGCCGGGCAAGAAACTGCATGACGACAGCGGTGCGTTGCAGATTTCTGTTGCCAAGGCGCAAGGTCCAGCCGGACCGGAGCATCACGTTGATGCGCTGGCCGGTGCGACGCTGACCTCTGTCGGTGTGGACAACCTGGTGAAATTCTGGATGGGCGAAGAGGGCTACGCCCCCTTCCTGGACGCCCTGCAAGCGGGAGAGCTCTGAGATGGCGCAGACCAAGAAAGACATGCTGGTCGACCCGCTGGTCGACAACAACCCGATCACCCTGCAGGTTCTGGGCATCTGCTCGGCGCTGGCGGTGACATCCTCTCTGCAGGTGGCGTTTGTGATGACCCTGGCGGTGACATTTGTGACCGCGTTTTCATCCATGTTCATCTCGATCCTGCGCAACCAGATCCCGGGTTCGATCCGGATCATCGTGCAAATGGTCATCATCGCCTCGCTGGTGATCCTGGTGGATCAGGTGCTGAAGGCCTATGCCTTTGAGATTTCAAAAACCCTGTCGGTTTTTGTCGGCCTGATCATCACCAACTGCATCGTGATGGGCCGCGCCGAGGCGTTCGCCATGAAGAACCCGCCGGTCGCGTCCTTCATTGACGGCATCGGCAACGGGCTGGGCTATGGCCTGATTCTGATGCTGGTCGGTTTCATCCGCGAGCTGTTCGGCGCCGGATCGCTGTTTGGCATCACCATTCTGGAAACCGTCAACAACGGCGGCTGGTATGTGCCCAACGGCATGCTGCTGCTGCCGCCCTCGGCGTTCTTTATCATCGGCCTGCTGATCTGGGGCTTCCGCACCTGGAAACCGAACCAGGTGGAAGAGCGTGAATTCAAAATCCAATCCGTGGAGGCGCACTGATGGAAGGGCTGATTTCACTCGCCGTCAAGGCCATCTTTGTTGAAAACCTGGCGCTGTCCTTCTTTCTGGGCATGTGCACCTTCATCGCGGTGTCGAAAAAGATCTCGACCGCGCTGGGGCTGGGGATTTCCGTCATGCTGGTGCAGGCCATCACAGTTCCGGCCAACAACCTGCTGCTGACCTATCTGCTTAAACCCGGTGCGCTGGCCTGGGCAGGCTTTCCGGATGTGGACCTGACTTTCCTTGGCCTGATTTCCTATATCGGCGTGATTGCGGCGATGGTGCAGATCCTGGAGATGATCCTGGATAAGTATTTCCCGCCGCTTTACAACGCCTTGGGGATCTTCCTGCCGCTGATCACGGTGAACTGCGCGATCCTGGGCGGATCGCTGTTCATGGTGGAACGCGACTACAACTTTGCCGAGGCAGCGACCTACGGCCTCTCCTCCGGCTTTGGCTGGGCGCTGGCGATCACCGCGATGGCGGGCGTGCGCGAGAAGCTGAAATATTCCGACGTGCCGGACGGTCTGCAGGGCCTGGGCATCACCTTTATCACCGCGGGACTGATGGCGCTGGCCTTCATGTCCTTCAGCGGCGTCAAACTGTAAGGAGAGCGCGGAAACATGGAAACTTTCACGCTCGGCGTTGTTCTGTTCACAGTGATCGTGCTGGGACTGGTGGCCCTCATTCTGGCTGCCCGCTCCCGGCTGGTCTCAACCGGCAACGTCAACATCACCATCAACGGTGAAAAAACCATCTCGGTGCCTGCGGGCGGCAAACTGCTGCAAACGCTGGCGGCGGAAAAACTGTTCGTCCCCTCCGCCTGCGGCGGCGGCGGCACCTGTGCCCAGTGCCGGGTGCGGGTGCATTCCGGCGGCGGCTCGATCCTGCCGACCGAGGAAAGCCATATCACCAAGCGCGAAGCGGGCTGCGGCGACCGCCTGTCCTGTCAGGTTGCGGTCAAGCAGGACATGGAAGTCGAGGTGCCCGAGGAAGTCTTCGGCGTCAAGAAGTGGCGTTGCAAGGTGCGCTCGAACGACAACGTGGCGACCTTCATCAAGGCGCTGGTGCTGGAACTGCCCGAAGGCGAGGATGTGAACTTCCGCGCCGGCGGTTATATCCAGATCGAGGCACCTGCGCACCAGCTGGCCTATACCGACTTCGACATTCAGGAAGAGTACCGCGAGGATTGGGACCGCTTCAATCTGTGGCAGTACAAATCCCAGGTGGCTGAGCCGGTCGAGCGCGCCTATTCGATGGCGAACTACCCGGACGAGAAGGGCATTATCATGCTCAACGTCCGTGTTGCCTCGCCGCCGCCGGGATCCGAGGGTATTCCCGCCGGTCAGATGTCGTCCTACATCTTCAATCTGAAGCCGGGCGATGAGGTTACCATTTCCGGTCCGTTCGGCGAGTTCTTTGCCCGCGACACCCAGAAGGAAATGGTCTTTATCGGCGGTGGCGCCGGCATGGCGCCGATGCGCAGCCATATCTTCGACCAGCTGAAGCGGCTGCAGAACCGCGACCGCAAGATCAGCTTCTGGTACGGTGCGCGCTCGAAAAAAGAGATGTTCTTTGTCGAGGACTTCGACCAGCTGGCCGAGGAGTTCGACAACTTTGAATGGCACGTCGCCCTCTCTGACGCCCAGCCCGAGGACGACTGGAAAGGCTACACCGGCTTTATCCACAACGTTCTGTTCGAGGAATACCTCAAGAACCACCCGGCGCCGGAAGACTGCGAGTTCTACATGTGCGGCCCGCCGATCATGAACCAGTCGGTGATCAACATGCTGCTGGATCTGGGCGTGGACCGCGAGGATATCATGCTGGACGACTTTGGCGGCTGAGCCGGAGCGCAGAGCGGACCATCAAAAACCCCGGTTGGAAACATGACGCATACCGGGTTGTGGAAGATAAGAAGGCCCCGGCGGTTTTTTGCCGGGGCCTTTGCCGTACGGCACGGGGCCGGCATCGCGCTGGCCTGCCGAAGGTGCGGGGAAATGCTGCTTGAAAACCAGCAGCGCCTGCAAAAGCCGTCCTCGTCCGCCAAGCGGCCTCTGGCGCATCGTGCTGCAAACGGCAGCATTGTTGCTGAGCAGGCTGACATTCGTGTCTTTATGCACCGGCGCAGGACACAAGGCCCGGACCGGTGCAGTTGCCGGAAACATTCGCTGGTGCTGCTTAACCGACGATCATCTGCTTCATCCGCAGGGCTTCATACTCCAGCTCTTGCAGGCGGAAGTTCACCACGTCGCCGACGGTGATCATGCCGCAGAGTTTACCGTCCTTCAGCACGGGCAGGTGGCGGAAGCGGCCTTCGTTCATCACCTTGGCGACATCGATCAGCAGCTCGTCCGGGCCGCAGGTCTGCACCTCGCGGGTCATGATGTCCTCGACCAGCTGCGGCAGGGTGTGGCCGGGGGTTTCTGCCAGGCGGCGCACGATGTCGCGTTCCGACAGGATGCCCTGCAGTGCGCCGTTCTGGTCGGTGACCACCAGTGCGCCGATGTGTTTTTCCTTCAGCGCCTCGACCGCGTGGCCGAGGGTGTCTTTCGGGCGGATCGAGAAGATCGCGTCGCCCTTGGCCTCCAGCAGTTTGGCGACGGTGGACTGGCCGTGCGATAAATTCGACTCTGGCGATTGGCTGTGGCTTTTCTGTCCGGCCTTGTCGCCCCGGGTTGGAGGCTGGTATGAGAACGGTGCCATGCGCGGGGTTTCCTCCTGTATCCTGCATCAGGTCATGCCCCCATCTTAGCGGCGGAATATGATCCGGGAAGGGGTGAAATGACGCGAGCGCTAACAACGGCGGAAAAACAACATGTTCGAGACCCTCTACCTGACCCCCGTCACCGGCGCGCTGACCGTTTTTCTGGTGGTGGTCTGCGGCCACATGTACCGCCAGACCTGGAAGACTGAAGCGCCCAATGCGCGGCTGCGGGCCTGGCTGTTCGGGGTGCCTGCGGCCTTGGGCCTGCTGGCGCTGGCTTTTGTGCCGCTGAAGTTCTGACGCCCTGTGAAACGCCCTGTCAGGCGCCATGTTTGACTTTGGGCCGGGGCAGGGGCATAGCAGCGCCAGAATTGCCGCCGGAGATGCCCCAATGCCCAAAAGCTTTCTGCTTGTCCTGATCCTGCCCGCTGCCCTGCTGCTACAGGGCTGCTGGTTCGGCAGTGCGCCGGAAGAGGTCCGCCTGTCCGGGCAGACAATGGGCACCACCTACAGTGTCATTGCGATTGGCAATGATCTGGACCAGGCCGCATTAAGCGAGGCAGTGGAGGGGACGCTGGCGTCGGTCAACGCCAAGATGTCGAACTGGGATCCGGCCTCGGAAGTTTCTACCTTTTCCGCCGCCCGCAGCACTGCGCCGGTGCGGGTGTCGCCGGAGTTTGCCCATGTGCTGGCCGCAGCCAACGACGTGCATCAAAAGACCGGCGGCAAGTTTGACGTGACATTGGGCCCGCTGATAGAGCTGTGGGGGTTCGGCCCGCGCAAACCCGAGGACCCGGTGCCGTCCGATGACGCCATTGAAAAGGCGCTGGATGGGGTCGGGCAGGCCCGGCTCCTGACCCTGGATGCCGCGGCGGGCACGCTGAAGAAGTCCGCGCCGGAGACCGGCATCAACCTGTCAGCCATCGCCAAGGGCTATGGCGTTGATGCAGTGGCGGCGGCGCTGGAGGGGGCCGGGGTAGACCGCTACATGGTGGAGATCGGCGGCGATCTGGTGGCCAAGGGCGAAAATGCCAAGGGTGAGGACTGGCGCATCGGCATCGAGAAACCCGATGCCGCGGCACAGAGAGTGCAGCTGATCGTGCCGGTCAGCAATCTGGGGCTGGCGACCTCGGGCGACTACCGCAACTATTTCGAGTATGAGGGCGAGCGCTATTCCCATATCCTCGACCCGGTGGCAGGGCGGCCGGTGACGCACCGCACCGCCTCGGTCACGGTGATTGCGGAGAACGCCATGCTGGCGGATGCCTGGGCCACCGCGATGCTGGTTCTGGGCCGCGAAAACGGCCTGGAGCTTGCCGAAGCGCATAAACTTGCCGTGTTTTTCATCGATCGGGACGTGCAAGCCGGTGCGGATGCCTATATGACCGCTGCCAGCAGCGCGTTTGAGGCGCTGACCGGAAACTGAAGCCGCTGCCAAGCTATCCTGCGAGGGACCCCCATGAGCACCTTTCTTCTGGCCTTTATCCTGCTGCTGATTGTCACCTTGGGCATGTCGCTGGGGGTGATCCTGATGGGCAAGAAGATCAAGGGCAGCTGCGGCGGTCTCAATGCGATTTCCGGCGCCGACAAATGCGTGGTCTGCGCAAAGGACATCGACCCCGACAGCCCGCTGCGCGACAAGCTGCAGTGCAAGCGCGCCCGGCAGATGGTCGAACAGATGCAGCAGGAACAGGCCTGAGACCGCTTTGGGGCCTGTCCCGCAGCGGAACTGAACGCCTGACCTTGTCCAGACGCTGCTGAAGTAGCGGCGCCCAGCCTTTGCCCGGTGAAATCTTCAATCCGGCCCAGGCCGGTGCCAGGCCGCGGCGGGCGTCTTTGCCGGAGACTGATGCGCCCAGCCCGCAGCCGGCGTGTTTCGCAAAGCCCATCCATTCTGTCGTTTTTGATGTGCCGGGGCGGCGGCAGGGCGGTCATTCTCCGATGCCAGCACAGGCAGTGCGGGAGGGGTGGAAGAGTGTTTGGCAGGGGTCCGCCTGTGCTTGACGGCGGCAGCCCCGCCCTCCACTGTCTTTGAGACCGCAGGGCCGGTCCCGGCTCGGCTGCAGTGGCCAGCCTGGCCTTTCCGGGCGCCTGAGCTGCAATCACCAGGCAATAGTGAGACTGATCTGATGGACCTGAAAAAATTCTATATCGGCGGCGCCTGGGTGGCACCGCATTCCAGCCGCGAATTTCCGGTGCTGAACCCGGCGACGGAAGAACAGATCGGCAGCATTATCCTGGGCGATGAGACGGATGTGAACACTGCGGTGGCGGCGGCCAAGGCGGCGTTTGACAGCTTTTCCCGCACCTCGCGCGACGAGAGGATTGCGCTGCTGGAGCGGCTGCTGGAGATCAGCAACGCGCGCCGCGAGGAGATGGCGCAGGCCTTGAGCGCGGAAATGGGCGCGCCGGTTTCGATGGCGCGGAACGACCAGGCGGATGCGGGCATTGGCCACTTGAAAGGAATTCTGGAGGCGCTGAAATCCCAGCAGCTGCGCGAGACCCTGGCCAACGGCGATATTCTGGTGCGCGAGCCGATCGGGGTCTGCGGCCTGATCACGCCCTGGAACTGGCCGGTGAACCAGATTGCACTGAAAGTGCTGCCGGCGCTGGCAACCGGCTGCACCTGCGTGCTGAAGCCGTCGGAGCATACGCCAATGTCAGCGGCGGTCTATGCGCAGATGATCCATGACGCCGGCTATCCGGCGGGGGTGTTCAACCTGATCCATGGCGATGGGCCTACTGTCGGCGCGGGGCTGTCGCGGCACAGGGACGTGGACATGATGTCCTTTACCGGGTCGACCCGGGCGGGGGTGGCGGTGGCCAAGGATTCTGCCGATACGGTTAAGCGTGTGACGCTGGAGCTGGGCGGCAAGTCGCCGAATCTGGTTTTTGCAGATGCGGACCTGCAGGAGAAGGTCACCGCTTCGGTGCTGGAATGCATGTACAACACCGGCCAAAGCTGCGACGCGCCGACCCGGATGCTGGTGGAGCGCAGCTGCTATGATCAGGTGCTGAAGATCGCCAAGGCGGCGGCCGAGGGTCAGGCGGTGGGTGATCCGGCTGAGGAGGGCGATCACATCGGCCCGATGTTCGACCGTATCCAGTTCGACCGGGTGCAAAGCATGATCCAGACCGGCATCGACGAAGGCGCCACCGTTCTGACCGGCGGGCTGGGACGGCCCGAGGGGCTGGACAAGGGCTGGTATGTGCGCCCCACGGTCTTTGCCGATGTGACCAACGGCATGGCGATTGCCCAGCAGGAAATCTTTGGCCCGGTGCTGGTGATCATCCCGTTTGAGGACGAAGAAGACGCCATCCGGATCGCCAATGACACGCCTTACGGGCTGGCGGCCTATCTGCAGACCGGCGATCCGGAGCGGGCCGAGCGGGTTGCTGCCCGCCTGCGCGCCGGCGCGGTGCATATCAACGGCGGCGGCTTCAATTATGGCTCGCCCTTTGGCGGCTACAAACAGTCCGGCAATGGCCGCGAAGGCGGCATGCTGGGGCTGGAAGACTATCAGGAAGTCAAAACCCTGCATTTCGGCTAAGTCTCTTCCCCTTCCGGCGGGGCCTGCTGCCGGGAGGAAACGCTGCCGGATGATTTCCGGGGTGCGGCCGGACGTGGTGCTCTAGGGCGGCACTTCGGCGACACTGACTCATGGACCAGGTTTTGATGAGAAACTGGCGCAGGAGATCCAAGCGGGCGTCGGTGCGCTGTCCTTTACCGCCGCAGGAGCGCTGGTTGATACCGTTCAGGCATTGGGCCGCAACCGGGTGGGCTTCTCCTCCCCCGACCTGGGCGAAAATACTTCGGGGAGCGCAAGGGGCCGGCCCCTCGCTGCCCCGGGTGCGGTCTCCGAAACGGTTCCGGCCCGGCAGGCCATCAATGCCGTCCTATATATTTTATGCTTGAAATAAATCTTCAAGCCTGCGTAGGCTTGTTTCAAGGGCTGGCAAAAGACCAGCCGGGGAGATGCGGGCTGCCGCGGGTCTTGGCTTCTGCCGGGGCGGCGTTAAAGTCGCAAGCATCTGATCCATAACCCTGGCTTCGGACCGGGGCATATTCTGGGAGGAAAGACGTAATGAAGACCATTCGGATGCTCGCCATGGCAGCGGCGGTCCCGGCGCTGGCGGCTGCGGCCCAGGCCGACACCAAGATTGGCATGATCACCACCCTGTCCGGCGGCGGCGCGGGCCTGGGCGTGGACGTGCGCGACGGCTTTATGCTGGCGATCGAACAGGACGGCCGCGACGGCGTTGAAGTGGTGATCGAGGACGATCAGCGCAAGCCCGATGCGGCGGTGCAGATTGCTGACCGGATGATCCAGTCCGAGAAGGTGGATATTCTGACCGGCATCATCTGGTCCAACCTGGCGATGGCGGTGGTGCCCGCGGCCACTGCGCAGGGCGTGTTCTACCTGTCGCCCAACGCCGGACCGTCGGCGCTGGCGGGCAAGCGCTGCCATCCGAATTACTTCAACGTTGCCTGGCAGAACGACAACCTGCATGAGGCCGCCGGCGCCTATGCCAATGATGCAGGGCTGAAAAACAGCTTTATCCTGGCGCCGAACTATCCGGCGGGCAAGGACGCGCTGACCGGCTACAAACGCATGTACGAGGGCGAGCTGGCGGGCGAGATCTATACCAAGCTGGGGCAGACCGACTATGCGGCGGAAATCGCGCAGGTCCGGGCCTCGGGCGCGGATTCGGTCTATTTCTTCCTGCCCGGCGGCATGGGGATTTCTTTCCTGAAACAATATGCGGGCAGCGGTGTGGACCTGCCTGTGGTCGGCCCGGCGTTCTCGTTTGATCAGGGCATCCTGCAGGCGGTGGGTGATGCCGCCCTGGGGGTCAAGAACACCTCGCAGTGGAACAAGGACATCGACAATGCGGCCAACGCAGCCTTCGTCGCTGCCTTCCAGGAGAAATACGGCCGTCTGCCCTCGCTTTATGCCAGCCAGGGCTTTGACACTGCCAATCTGATCCTGAGTGCGCTGGACAAGGCAGAGCCGGCCGATCAGGACGCGTTCCGCGCAGCGCTGAAAGCGGCGGATTTCGACTCGGTCCGCGGCGATTTCAAGTTCGGAGACAACCACCACCCGGTGCAGGACATTTATGTCCGTGAGGTGATCAAGGAAGGCGATGTCTTCACCAACAAGATCATTGCCACCGGTCTGACCGGCCACGCCGACGCTTACGCCGGCGAGTGCAAGATGTAAGACAAACCGTCAAGCGGAGACGCCACTGCGTCTCCGCCGCGGCATGGCTTCCCGTTCGGAAATTCAAATGACCTATATTCTAGTTCTGGAGCAGATCCTGAACGGGCTGCAGTTCGGTGTCATGCTGTTTCTGATGGCAGCCGGTCTGACGCTGGTATTCGGGGTGATGGGGCTGATCAACCTGGCCCATGGTTCGCTTTACATGGTCGGCGCTTTTGCTGCCGCCGCGGTGGCTGGCTGGACCGGATCGTTTCTGCTGGCGCTGGCGGCGAGCCTTGCGGCAGCCGCTGCCGCCGGCGCGCTGATGGAGCTGGTGGTGATCCGCCGCCTTTACCGGCGCAACCACTTGGACCAGGTGCTGGCGACCTTCGCATTGATCCTGGTATTTTCCGAAGGCACCCGCTGGCTGTTCGGATCTTTCCCGCTGTTTCTGGACGTGCCGTCCTATCTGTCCGGGCCCATCAGCCTGCCGGGCGGCATCGAATACCCGCTCTACCGGCTTGCCATCATCCTGATCGGATTGGCAATTGCCGCGGGGCTGTTCCTGCTGATCGCCCGCACCCGCATCGGCATCCAGATCCGCGCGGGCGAGGCCGACCGCGAGATGATTGCCGCCCTTGGCGTCGATATTTCCAAACTCTACACGCTGGTGTTTGCCCTTGGCGCCGCATTGGCCGGGCTGGCCGGTGCGCTGGTGGGGGCAATCCAATCGGTGCAGGTCGGGATGGGCGAACCGGTTCTGATCCTGGCCTTCGTGGTGATTGTCATCGGCGGCATCGGCTCGATCAAGGGGGCCTTGGCGGGGGCGCTGCTGGTCGGGATGACCGACACTTTGGGCGGCGTGTTCCTGCCGCGGCTTTTCACCCTGTTCATGGAGCCTGCCAGTGCGGCCTCGGCGGGCGCGTCGCTCGCCTCGATGCTGATTTACATCTTGATGGCGGGGGTTCTTTTGGTGCGCCCATCGGGCCTTTATGGAGGGAGCACATGATGGTGACCCGCGAAAGCCTGCTGAACTGGGCAATGATTGCAGCCCTTTTGCTGGTGCCGCTGGCGGCCTGGTCGCTGGATGAACCGTTCATCATCACCCTGGCGACCAAGGCCGCGATCCTGGCGCTGGCCGGGGTTGGCCTGAACATTGCCTTGGGGCTGAGCGGGCTGATCAGCTTGGGTCATGCGGCGTTTTTCGGGATCGGCGGTTATGCCATGGGCATTCTTGCCGCTCATGCACAGAATTACGAGCCTTTGTTCGAATGGCCGTTCCTGTTTGAGGGCAGCAACCAGATGCCGCTGATCTGGCTGGTGGCTGTGGTGTTCAGCGCGCTGGCGGCGCTGGTGATCGGGGCGTTGTCTTTGCGTACCTCCGGTGTCTATTTCATCATGATCACATTGGCTTTCGGCCAGATGCTCTATTATTTCGCGATCAGCTGGAGCGCCTATGGCGGCGAAGACGGGCTGTCGATCTGGGTCCGCAATGATTTTCCGGGGCTGAACACGCTGGACCCGATCCAGTTCTTTGCAATTGCCTATGTGATCCTGTGCGGCGCGCTGTTTTTTGCCGCCCGGCTGGCGCGCTCGCCATTTGGTCTGGCACTGGCCGCCGCCCGCCAGAACGAAGACCGGGTTGAGGCGGTGGGCCTGACCCCGTTTACCCTGCGGCTGACGGCCTTTGTGATTTCCGGCGCCATCACCGGGCTGGCGGGGGCGCTGTTTGCGGATCTGAACCGCTTTGTCAGCCCCACCATGCTGAGCTGGCACACCAGCGGCGAGATCATGATCTTTGTGATCCTGGGCGGAGTCGGGCGGCTCTATGGGCCGGTGGCCGGTGCGGCGCTGTATATCCTGCTGGAGCATCTCTTGGGCGGCATCAGCGATTACTGGCAAATCTTTCTGGGCGTGCTGCTGCTGCTGATTGTGCTGTTTGCCCGCGGCGGGTTGATCGGAGCGATTGCCGGACGGGAGAAGGCGCATGGCTGATCTGGTGCTGAAAACCGAAAACCTGTGCAAGAGCTTTGGCGCGCTGAAGGCCAGCTGCGATGTCTCGCTGGATTTGCGGGCGGGAGAAATCCACGCGCTGATCGGCCCCAATGGGGCGGGAAAATCCACCCTTATCAAACAGATCGCCGGAAACTTTGCCCCCGACAGCGGCACAGTGGAATTGCTGGGCCGCGATGTCACCGCACTGGATACGGTGGCGCGGGCGCGGATGGGGCTGGGGCGGACGTTTCAGATCTCGGCGCTGGCGATGGACTACTCCGTGCTGCAGAACGCGGTGCTGGGCGCGCTTGGCGGCCAGGGGCGGGTGTTCCGCTTTTTCCGCAACGTGATGGAGGATCCGGCGCTGCTGGAGGCGGCCCGCGACGCGCTGGAGCGGGTTGGGCTGACTCAGGATGCACATCGGCGGACCGCCGACCTGTCGCACGGCCAGCGCCGCCAGCTGGAGGTCGCGGTGGCGCTGACGCTGAAGCCGAAGCTGTTTTTGATGGATGAGCCAATGGCCGGGCTCGGGTCCGCAGGCTCAAAGGCGCTGACCGGGTTTCTTGACGGTTTGCGCGAGCAAGCACCGATCCTGCTGGTGGAACATGACATGGACGCGGTCTTTGCGCTGGCCGACCGGATCAGCGTGCTGGTTTACGGCCAGATCATCGCCACCGGCACCGCGGCGGAAATCCGCGCCAACGCCGAGGTGCGCCGTGCCTACCTGGGAGAGGAGGACGCCGCATGAGCCTGCTGTCATTACAAGGGGTTGAGGCGTCTTATGGCCCGGCGCAGGCGCTGTTCGGGGTCGATCTGGAGATTGCTGAGGGCGAAGTGGTGGCGCTGATGGGCCGCAATGGCATGGGTAAATCGACCACCATCAAGACCATCTGCGGGATGCTGGCGGCATCCCGAGGCGAGCTGCGGTTTGACGGTCACGACCTGCGCCAGCTGCCGTCGCACAAGATCGCCCGGCTGGGTATCGGTCTGGTGCCGGAAGGGCGCCGGTGCTTTGCGCCTTTGACGGTTGAGGAAAACCTGACGGCCGCAGCGCGCCCCGGCCCGTGGGATTTCAAGAAAGTAGCAGAGCTGTTTCCGCGGCTGGAGGAGCGGCGAAGCCAGAAAGCCGGGTCATTGTCAGGCGGCGAACAGCAGATGCTGACCATCAGCCGCGCCTTGATGACCAACCCGCGGCTGCTGATCCTGGACGAGGCGACCGAGGGTTTGGCGCCGGTGGTACGGCAGGAGATCTGGGCGGCGATTGCCTGGCTTAAGACCAGCGCCGGGCTGGCCATTCTGGTTGTCGACAAATCCTTGAAGGAACTGTCGGCCATTGCCGACCGCGCGGTGATCCTCAACAAGGGCAGCAACGCCTGGGAGGGCCGCATAGGAGAGCTTCCGGCCGATATAGCGGATCAGTTTCTGGGTGTGTAAGGTGTTGCAACAGCACCGTAAAGTTAACTTGCTTGGCTAGAAGGCCGGACTGGTTTCGATGTTCGGACGGCTTCGAGTTGAGCGATGCCGCGCCCGGCCAGAAGGTCTTCGACCATGCGCAGGCTCGGGGGAAACCGGAAGAACCGCCAGACCGCACGGGCAATCCCGCCGGGCGGGAAACGGTGGCGGCGATAGAGGCGGGCATGCCAAGAATTTCAGCATCGCGCTGCGCCCCGGCGGTGTCCGCATGACGCCGCTCCATGATGTGTTGAGGGCACAGAAGGCCGTAGACGATGTAAAGCTTCGCCAGACCCGGATGATGCGCCTCGCCATGGCAGTGGACGGGCACTATCCGATCAATGAGGTGGTGCCGCGACATTTTCCTGGCAGCCAAGGCGGCGGGGTAAGGTCTTGGCCTAGTTGAACAGGTTCAGGCGGAAATCGTGCTGCAGCTTGAACCTGCTATGCAAAAATACCGTGGCGACCTGCCAACCGGGCTGCCGCAACTTTTGACGGAACCGATTGCCCATGGCGTCGGGATACGGCTGAGCGCGCTTTAGGTGATTGGGTGAGGCCTGAATGTGACAATAGGGCAAAGAACTGATGCGGTGGATGCCCGCTCAGGGTCAGACTGGTGCTGCTTGGTCTGCTATGCGACCGGGTTCACCGGCCCAGCCTTCGAGCAGCCTGATCCGCTGTTCAAAGCTGCTAGCACGCTGTGTGCCCTGCTCGGATAAAGAAAACTTCAGTGTGAAGCGGGCATCGTCCCGCTTCTCGAACTGCAGCGTTTCAAACTCCAGCCCCATTCGGCGCGCCAGATCCATCATCCTGCAGGCCGTATTCATCGGATCTGTGCAATCTAAATTCCCGTACATCATCTTTCACCTTCCATTGACAGAACCTTATCCTGCCTGGGGTGAGAGGTTCTTTTTCTTTACCTTGTGAAATCGTATTTGAAAGAAGTATAATTTCTGCAATTTTCATTTTGGTGAAAGAATCTGCTGTGCCAGTAAGTGCCTTCGATCAGTTCGACCGCAAGATCCTGCAAGCCTTGGCCGAAGACGGGCGTATCTCAAATTCTCAGCTGGCACAAAAAATCGGACTTTCTCCCAGCCCTTGCTGGCAACGGGTACGCCGGTTGGAGAAAGAGGGGGTGATCAGCGGCTACCGCGCAATCCTGGATCAGGCAAAGCTCGGTGCGCCCGAGGTTGTGATGATCGAAGTTGTGCTGGACCGGCATGATGACGAAATTCTTGAAGCCTTCGGCACAACCATGGAAAGGATCCCGGAAGTGCTGGAGGTGCATTTGACCACTGGCGAATACGATTATCTGATCAAGGTGGCCGTGAATGGCACCCGCGGTTACGAGGAATTCCTGAGGAACAAACTCTACCGGGTCCCAGGGATACGCCATACGCGCTCGAGCTTTGTACTGCGGAGCCTGAAAAACGTGCAGGCCTATTTGCCGCCGGGCTAAGGCATTTGACTCCTAGCGAGCCAAGGAAACTGCGTGACCCATTCTGCCCGCATGCAGCACCTGAAATCAGAGGCTTGCCTCCAGGACGGCAAGCACAGCATCGCCCATTTGGCTGGTCGAAACCGGCTCAACACCGTCCTCGCCCAGCAGGTCTGCCGAGCGCACGCTGTCGGCCAGAACCTTTTCAACCGCCGCTTCCAGGCGGTCGGCCTCGGACCCCTGGTCGAAGCTGCAGCGCAGCGCCATGGCAAAGCTGAGGATGCAGGCGACCGGGTTGCCCTTGCCCTGGCCAGCGATGCCGGGGGCGGGCTCAGTGTCCTGCTGCGAGATCGAAGGCAAAGACCTGTTCGGCCAAGGCAGCGGTATCCAGCAGGAAATCCTCCTGATACCAGGGGGCAATCATGTGAAAGCCCGCGGGCAGGCCAGTGGAATCCCAGCCGCAAGGGATCGAGATCGAAGGGTGGCCGGTCATATTGGTGGCAAAGGTGTAGGGGTACCAGGACGCACGCACCCGCCCGGCCGGGATGCCATTGATGGGCACTGGCGTGTGCGGATCCTGGCTGTGCGGCAGCGGCGGGGCGGACAGCGTCGGCGAGGCGATCAGGTCGAAGCGCGCCAGCACCTGCTGCACCTGCTGGAAGGCACGGGTGCGCGCGGCGCCGGCCGCGGCGAGGTCCAGCGCGCTGTGGCGGCGGCCGTTTTCCACATGCACCACCAGGCTTGGGTCGAGATCGGCGCGCCGGGTGTCGAGCACCGCCCCGGCGCGTGCGGCCAGCAGGGTTTCGAGAACCACCATGAAATGCGGCTCGAGCGCGGCAAAATCGAGCGTGATCTCCTGGACCTCGGCGCCCTCGGCGGCAAGCTGCGCGATCGCCTTGGCGCTGAGCGCTGCAATGCCGTGGTCGACCGGGTTGCCCGCCTGCGGCAGCCAGGCAATCCGCAGCCCCTTCAGCACTTGGCAGCGGCGCGGCGCAGGGTGTTGCGCCTGACCGAAGGGGTCGCGCCGGTCAAAGCCGCGGATCACGTCGAACAGGAGCCGGGTGTCGGCCACGTTGCGCGCCATCGGCGCGACATGGACATTGCTGGAAAACAGATCGCCCGCCTGCAGGTTGGGCACGCTGCCGAGCGTCGGTTTCAGCCCGACGGTGCCGCAGCAGGCCGAGGGGATGCGAACCGAGCCGCCGCCGTCGGTGCCGAGCGCGATCGGCCCCATGCCAGCGGCCAGCGCCACTGCTGCACCGCCGCTGGAGCCGCCCGGGGTGACGTCCGGCGAATGCGGGTTGAGGGTGCGGCCGAACAGCGGCGCCGAGGTGTGGATCTTGTGCCCGTATTCCGGCGTGGTGGTCTTGCCGAACAGGATCGCCCCGGCGGCGCCGGCGCGGGCCACCGCAACCGCGTCCTCCTCGGGGACAAAATCCGCTGCGGTCTTGGATCCCATGGTGGTTGCAACGCCGCGGGTGAGGGTCAGGTCCTTCACCGAATAGGGCAGCCCGTGCAACGCGGGCAGGTCGCCGCCTCTCTGCTGCAGCGCCTCGGCTGCGCGGGCGGCCTCCAGCGCCGCCTCCGGCTGCAGGCTGACGAATGCGTTCAGATCGCGCCGCGCCTCGGTGCGGTCCAGCACCGCCTGCATCACCTCCACCGGCGAGTATTGGTTCCGGCGATAGCCGCGGGCGAGGTCCACCGCGCCCAGATCCGCGAGATCGGTCATCTGTTCCAGCTCCTTCAAATCATCCAGCGGCCGCCGTCGAGCAGCAGCGTCTGGCCGGTCATGAACCTGGCCCCGTCCGAGGCGAGAAAGCCCACCGCCGCGGCCACGTCTTCGGGGGTGCCGACAAAGCCGGCCGGGGTGGCCGCCTTGATCCGTTCCAGCACCTCGGGCGCGAGCCGGTCATGGGCGCGGGTGCGGATGGCGCCGGGCGCCACCGCGTTGACCGTCACCCCGTGCGGTGCCAGTTCGCGCGCCAATGCGCGGGTGAAGCCGATGATGCCCATTTTGGCGGCTGCGTAATCGGCCAGCCCCGCGTCGCCGCAGAAGGCGGCGTCGCTGGACATGTTAATGATCCGGCCCCATCCGCGCGCCTGCATGCCCGGGGCGGCCATCCGCGCCATCCGCATGGCCGAGACCAGGGAAATCTCCAGCACGAAGCGCCAGGTGGCCTCTTCGGAGGCCGCAAACAGCGAGCCTTTTTCCCGGGCGCTCTGGCCGAGGTTGTTGAACAGGATGTCGACCGGACCCAGCTCTGCCTCGGTCTGTGCAAGCGCGGCGGCCATGGCGGCGGGGGCGGTGCCGTCCGCCTCGATGGCGAGGATGCCACCGGGCAATTGAGTGAGGGCTTTGGCGTCGATGTCGGTGACTGCAACCCGGCAGCCCTGTGCTGCCAGATGCAAGGCTGCCGCCGCACCGATGCCGCCCGCGCCGCCGGTGATCAGTGCGGTGCGCGCGGTCAATGGAAGCTCCGCCCGCCGTCGACCGCAAGTGTAATGCCGGTCACATAGGTCGAATCAGGTCCGGTCAGGTACAGGATGGCGCCCGCGATTTCGGCCGGTGCCGCCACCCGGTGCATCGCGTAGCGGGCCTTGATGGTGGAGAGCCGCTCCTCGGCGTTCTGGTAGTCTTCGTAGGAGCTGCGGAACAGCGGGGTGTCGACCGCGCCGGGGCAGACGGTGTTGACGCGGATGTCTTCGGGGCCAAGCTCCATCGCCAGGCACTTGCCGAACATGTTGAGCCCGGCCTTGCTGGCGCAATAGGCGGTGCGGTGGCTGAGCGGCGACAGCCCGGCCGCGGAGGAGACGTTGACGATGGTTCCGGAGCCGGCGGCGCGCAGATGCGGCAGCGCCGCCTGGGCGAGGAACATGGCGCCCGACAGGTTCACTGCGATGACCCGGTCCCAGTCTGCCGCGGTCATTTCCGCGGCCGGCGATTCCAGATCAATGCCGGCGCAGTTCACCAGCCCGTCGAGCCCGCCAAGCGCGGCAGCCGCGCCCGCTGCGGCGGCGCGGCAGGCGGCGGGGTCGGAAATGTCGCCGCCGAACACCGCCACATCGCCGTCCCGCTTGGTTTCTTCGAGGTCGAAAGCGGCCAGACGGGCTCCCTCGGCGGCAAAGCGGGCCAGCGTTTCGCGGCCGATGCCGCTGGCGGCGCCGGCGATCAGGATGCGGCGGTCTTTGAGCAGCCCGCTCATGCCCCGGCCTCGTCAGCGGCGGCGGCATCCAGCAGCACGCCGCGGATCTCATCCGTCATCTCGTCGCAGCGCCCGGTCCAGACGTTCGAGTGCCGGCGCACGTAAGTCAGGAACTGGTCGAGCACCCACAGCCGCGAGGGCTGGCCGATGATCTGCGGATGCATCCCGACCATCATCATCCGGTCCTCGGCCCGCAGCATATCGAATTCCAGCTTCCAGGCTTCCAGCAGCGCCGAGGGCGCCTGCATGGTCCGGCCCGGCAGGGTGATCGAATAGTGGAAGAACGGCGCATCATCCAGCACCCAGCGGAAGGGCAGTTCGACGATGCCGGTGGGCTGGCCGCCGATTTCCAGCAGGTAGGGCTCATCATCGTCGAAGAAGTTCGACGAGTAATCGAAGCCGTATTCCTGGATCAGGCCGAGCGTGTGGGCGCTGAACTCGGCCGCGGGCGAGCGCCAGCCGCGGGGCCGGTACCCGGCGGCCGTCCGGATTGCCTCGATCCCTTTCTCCATCTCCTCGCGTTCCTGTTCCAGCGACAGCTGGGTGATCCAGGTGTGGGTGTGCGAATGGTGGGCGATCTCGTGGCCGCCTTCCAGAATTGCCTCCACGATCCGGGGATGCGCCTCGACCACCAGGCCGGGCACGAAGAATGTGCAGCTGATCTCGTGTTTGCGCAGCAGATCAAGCACCCGCCAGATTCCGCGTTTCCAGCCGTAGCGGCCCTGGGACATCACGATGGGGCGGTCCGCGTTGGCCTTGTCGCGCGCAGTCCACATGGTTTCCGCATCGAAGTCGAAGGTGAGGAAAAGCGGGAAGCCTTTCGAGGTAAAGGACATTTTTGGAACTCCCGTCAGACGAAGCGCGAGAAGCCGACCCAGCGCTCGGCGATGGCCAGCGCGGCCCCGGTGAGCAGGATCAGGATGGTGGAGATGGCCGCGAGGCCCGGATCGACGCCGCCTTGGTCGATGGCGGTGAAGATCTTGACCGGCAGGGTGCTTTGGCCCGGGCCGAGCAGGAAGATCGTCACCGGCACGTTGTCGAGCGAGGTGATGAAGGAGAAGAACCCGCCCGCGACCAGCCCGGGCTTGAGCAGCGGCAGGGTGACCAGCCGGAAGGCGGTGAAGCCGCCCGCGCCCAGCGTGCCCGCGGCTTCCTCGAGGTCGACGCTGACGCCTGCGAGGCTCGACAGGCAGGCGCGCACTACATAGGGCGAGGTCAGAACCACGTGGCTGGCAACGAGCGCGAGGAAGTTGCCGCGCCAGCCGAGATGGGCGTAGAACTGCAGCAGGGCGACCCCGATCACCACCGCCGGGAACACCAGCGGCGCCATCAGGAAGGAGGCGAGCGCATCCGAGCCCGGCAGAAGGCGGCGGTTGATCGCATAGGCCGCGGCGGTGCCCAGCACCATGGACGTCAGCGTTGCCAGCAGCGCCAGCCCGAGGCTGAAGCCGATCGCCGACAGCCAGTCCGGATCCGTGAGCACCGCGCCGAACCAGCGCAGGGTAAAGCCCTGCGGCGGGAAGGTGAGATAGGAGGTCTCGGTGAAGGAGCTGAGAGCGACCACGATCACCGGCAGCTGCAGGAACAGCAGCACGGCGGCGGCGGCGGCGGTCAGCAGGATCGACGGGCGCGCGTTCATGCCAGCCCCCCGGACCATTTGCGGGCCACGCGCCCGGCGCCCCAGATGATCAGCAGGGTGATCGCGGTGAGGATGAAGGCAAAGGAGGTGCCTGAGGGCCAGTCCAGTTTTTGCATGAATTCGTCGTAGATCAGGGTTGCCATCACCTTGTAGGCGGGGCCGCCCAGCAGGCGCGGCGTGACCAGCGCGCTGATGGTCAGCACAAAGACCAGGATCGAGCCCGCGAGAATGCCCGGTGCGGTGAGCGGCAGGGTGATGGTGAAGAAGATCCGCAGCTTGCTGGCGGCCAGTGTGGCGGCGGCCTGTTCGACATCGCGCGGCACGTTCTGGATTGCCGTCAGCAGCATCAGCACCATAAACGGCAGGTAGATATGGGTGAGGCCGATCACCAGGCCGGTCATGTTGAACAGCATCTTAATTGGACTGTCGATCAGGCCGATCTCCATCAGCAGATTGTTCACCACGCCGCGGTTCGCAAGCAGGGTGATCCAGCCGAAGGAGCGCACCACCAGGTTCAGAAACAGCGGGAAGATCACCAGCAGGGTTGCCGCCGCCCGCCAGGCCGGAGTAGTGCGGGCCATGAAATAGGCCAAGGGGTAGCCAAGCAGGAAACACAGGAAGGTGACCAGCGAGCCCATCCACAGGGTGCGCCCGATGATCTCGCGGTAGTAGTCGTCGGTCAGCAGACGGGTGTAGTTCTGCAGCGTCCAGGCCTCTGAGGTGCCAGTGCCGGGGACATACTCATGCAAGCTCTGCGGCAGCATCAGCAGCACCGGGGCAAGGAACAGGCCGAGCAGCACCAGCAGCAGGGGGGAGGCCAGCCCGATGCCCTTGAACGGCCCGCTCATGGGCCCGCTCCGGCGGCAACCGGCGCAACAAAGGCGCGGTCCATGTCGATCTGCAGCGCAACCTCCTGGCCCGGTTCAAAGCCGCCCGAAGGGCCGCTGGCATCGACCTCAGCGACCATTTCCACGCCAGGGGCGAGATCGGCCACATATTGGACCCGCGCACCGATGAAGGAGCGCAGCCGCACCCGGCCGTGCAGGCCGCCATCGGCACCGGGCGGCAGAACGCCGATGTCCTCATGGCGGATCACCGCCTCGACCTCGGCGCCCTGCGCCGCCGCGCCCGGCCGCACCGGCAGTGCCAGCCCGCCGCCGATGGCGATGGCGCCGTCCCGCAGCAGGCCGGCGTAGCGGTTGGAGCGGCCGATGAAAGTGGCAACAAAGGCGTTAGCCGGATCGCGGTAGATCGACTCGGGGCTCGAGAACTGCTGGATCCGGCCCTGCGCCAGGATGCAGATGCGGTCGGAAATCGACATCGCCTCGGACTGGTCGTGGGTGACAAAGACGCTGGTGATGCCCAGTTGCTTCTGCAGCTGTTTCAGCTCGATCTGCATGCGGTCGCGCAGCTGCGCATCGAGGTTCGAGAGCGGCTCGTCGAACAGCAGCAGGCGCGGGCGGGGGGCAATGGCGCGGGCCAGCGCAACGCGCTGCTGCTGGCCGCCCGACAGCTGGCGCGGAAAACGGTCCGCCAGATGCGCCAGCTGCACCATGCCAAGCGCTTCCTCCACCTTGGCGGTCAGGCTGCTGCCGCGGGCCCCGCGGCGGCGCAGGCCGAAGGCGACGTTTTCAAAGACGGTCATGTGGGGAAACAGGGCATAGGACTGGAACACCAGCCCGATGTCGCGCCGGGCCACCGGCGTGCCGGTGATGTCCTCGCCTGCAACTCGGATGCGGCCGCCGCTGGGTTCCAGCAGGCCCGCGATCATCCGCAGGATCGTGGTCTTGCCGCAGCCGGAAGGGCCCAGCAGGGACACCAGCTCGCCCTCCTCAATGGCAAGCGAGACGCCGTCCACGACATCCACCTGCCCGTAGCTTTTCCTCAGCTGTTCCAGCTCTAGCCTAGCCATGGCGCATTCCTGTCCGAGGGTTGGGGCGGTGCGGCCCGGTTCAACCGGCCGCACTGCAAAAAAGGGTGGGAAAGGCGGCGTCAGCGGGCGACTTCGCGCTGCCAGCGGTCGATCCAGCCCGGCAATTGCGCCGAGGTCACCGCCGGGTCCAGAAACCACAGGGATTCCAGCGTCGCACCGTTCGGCACGATGGCGGCGGCCTTTTCGGACAGCTCGGCCTTGAGGTTGATCGGCCCTGCATATTTGGTTTCGGCAAAGCATTCCTGCACCTCTTTCGACAGCACCGTGTCGACAAAGGAGGCCGCGAGTTCCTTCCGGCTGCTGCCTTCGGGGATGAGCAGGGCAGGGCGGATGCCGACGGCGCCTTCCTCGGGGTAAGCGATGGCGATTGGCAGGCCCTCGTCCGCGGCAGAGCCGGCCCGGTCGGGATACCAGGGCGCCATCGCCACGTCGCCGCGTGCAAACAGCGCCAGCAGCTGGTCGGCCTGAGTGTATTGCACGACCGCCTCCTGGGCGAGGGGACGGATGGCGTTAATGCCCGGGGTCACATCCTCGAGCGAACCGCCCTCCATCCGGTTGACGGCCAGCAGAAACTGCCAGCCCGCGGTGCCGGTGACATCGCCGATCGCCACCTGGCCCTTGTAGGCATCGTCGAACAGATCGCGCCAGCTGGATGGCGGTGTTTCTACCATCTCGGGGTTGTAGGCAATTGCGGTGGCGCCGGTCATGAACACCACAAAGGCATCATCCGGACCAAAGGCGCGCGGGTCCAGTTCTGCTGCACTGTCCAGTGCGGCGCGGTCCAGCGGGTGCAGCAGGTTTTCGGCCTTGAGCTGCATTGCCGCAGAATCGTCGATGTAAACAACGTCGTAATCCGAGCTGCCGCCCATCGCGCGCACCGAAGCGGCGTGCTGGACCGAATTCCCGAGCACGGTTTCGACGGTAGCGCCGGTTGCCTGCTCGAACACCGGAATATGACAGGATTTGACCGCATCAAGGAAAGAGCCGCCAAAGGTGGCAATGGTCAGTTTTTCCTGAGCCGCCAGAGGCGAGGCAAGCGTGAAGGCGCTTGCAGCCAAAGCTGCAATACCGGGCAGAACGCGCCCTTTGCCGCGAAGTGTCATGGTGGTCTCCCTGTCTCTGTTGTCTGCTCTTCACGATGGGCGCACTGGTGTGTTTCTGTCAAGAAAGTTTTTTAAAAACCTTTCTGGAAAGCTTTTATTTCACGCTTGTCAGGAGCAATCAGAACAGGGAACATGCGGATAAGACAGAAAGGATTCCGATGCAGAAGCTGCGCCAGAAACGTTTTACCACTGGTCCGACACCGGAAGACCGTGTGCGCAACGGGTTGGATATGTGGCGCCGGGAGGTGCCGGATCTTGATATCTCCGGCAAGGAAATCTGCGCCCGGCTGGTTGCGCTGAACAGTGCGCTTATGCAGCGTTTGAACGCTGCCCTCGCGCCCTACGGCCTCAAATACCCGGAGTACGGGGTTTTGGCGACGCTTCGGGCATCTGGTGCGCCTTACAAGATGAGTCCCAAACAGCTGCTGGAGACAATGTTTTTCACCTCAGGCGGCATGTCAAACATGCTGAACAGGCTCGACCGCAAGGGGCTTATCTCGCGCAGCGGTGACGCAAACGACCGCCGGGTGACGCTGGTGGCCCTGACGGCAGAAGGCATTGCCCTTGCGGATGAAACCATGGAGTTGCAAGCAAGGCTTGAGGCAGATTTCTGCCACGGATTTCAAGCGGCTGAGCAGGAGGACCTGGCCGCCGGGCTATCTGCTCTGCTGGATGGGCAGGAGTAAGTGTCCTGATGAAAGATCGTCAGGGGCAATTGTATGGGCCCGGCCGCTTTCGAGCGGCAAATCTTCCTACGTCTATAGGAGAAGGAGACATGCCAAGGAAATCGTGCGTATCGGGCCGGATCTGGCAAGGAATCTATTCCAGATTCACGGAGTAGACAGTGAAGAGCGGGTTGTTCCGGACGAGATACTTCAGACCGGACGGGACAAGCGCACCGCAACACGCTCGTGCTGGTCAAGGTATTGAAGCGACTTGGTTTTATCCCTTAACGGACCGTGACGGGCAGCGGATACCCTGTTGCAGGGTCCTGAGGCAGGAACGCTGCCCTTTCGGAAGGCCCTCTGGTTACGGTGCCGTGCCCCGCGGGCGTCAGACGTGCAGCGCGTGCCCCAGTGCGCGCAGGCAGGCCTCCTGAAGCCCTTCCGACTGAGTAGGATGGGCGTGGATGGTCGCGGCGATGTCCTCGAGGCAGGCCCCCATTTCGATTGCCAGTGAAAAGGCTGCCGACAGTTCAGAAACACCGGCACCAACTGCCTGAATTCCCAGCACCGCGTGATCGGCGTCGCGCCAGACAACACGGATGAAGCCGTCCTCGCGCTCGGTTGTCATCGCCCGGCCATTGGCGGCAAAGGGAAACTCGGTGGCCTTGCTGCCCTCAACCTCGCCCGGCAGGGCGCCGCAGGTGACGATTTCGGGATCGGTGAAACATACGGCGGGAATGGCGCGTTTGTCCCATTCGACAGCATGACCCGCGACATGCTCGGCCACCATCTCGCCCTGCGCCATGGCCCGGTGGGCCAGCATCGGCTCGCCGGTGACATCGCCGATCGCGTAGATGCCGCGCATCGAGGTCTGGCAGGTCTTGTCGATGCGGATGAATGGGCCGTTCAGGGTCAGTGCCAGCTCATCAACGCCGATGCCTTCGGTGCGCGGGCGGCGGCCGACGGTGACAAGGGCTTTCTTCGCCTGGATCTCGCCCTGGCTAGTGGTCAGAATGCCATCGGCATAGCCTTTGGCCTTGGCACCGGTGAGAACCTGTACGCCCAGCGTTTCCAGCTGCTTGGCGACGGGCCGGGTCAGGGCCTGATCGTACAGCGGCAGGATGCGGTCCTCGGCTTCGACCACGGTGACCTTGGCGCCGAGCTTGGCAAAGGCGGTGCCCAGCTCCAGCCCGATATAGCCTGCGCCGACCACGGCGAGGCTCTCGGGCACCGCCTGCAGCGCCAGCGCCTCGGTTGACGACAGGATGCTGCCGCCGAAGGGCAGCGAGGGTAGTGCCACCGGCGCTGAGCCAGAGGCGATCACGATGCGCTCGGCGCGGATCTGGGTGGTTTCCCCGCCGCGCTTGACTACCACGGTTTTGCCATCGAGGAATCGCGCGCTGCCCTCGAACAGGCGTACGCCCGCCTTGCGCATCAGCCCGTTCACGCCGCCGGTCAGCCGCTGCACAATGCCGTCCTTCCAGGCCATGGTGCGGCTGAGGTCGATTTCGGGCTTGCCTGCGGAGATGCCGAGCGGCCCCTCGGCTGCGTGGGTCATCTTAAAAAACTCGTCGGCGGCATGGATCAGCGCCTTGGAGGGGATGCAGCCCACGTTGAGGCAGGTGCCGCCGGGCTTGGCTTCGTCCACCACGATGGTGTTCATCCCCAGCTGCCCGGCGCGGATGGCGCAGACATAGCCGCCGGGGCCCGCGCCGATGATAAGCAGTTTGCACTTCAGATCAGTCATTCAGCCCTCGACAAACAGCATGGCCGGATTTTCCAGCAGGGATTTCAGTTTCTGCACAAAAACCGCCGCGTCCCAGCCGTCGATCACCCGGTGATCGAAGGAGCAGGAGATGTTCATCATCTGGCGCGGCCGGAATTGCTGGCCGTCCCAGACCGGGCGGATCTGCATCTTGTTGACGCCGACAATTGCCACCTCGGGGTGGTTGATGATCGGCGTGGTGGCAATTGCACCGAGCGGCCCCAGCGAGGTGATGGTGATGGTGCCGCCGGTCAGTTCTTCGCGCTTAATCGAGCCGTCGCGGGCGGCCTCGGCCAGGCGGGCAAGCTCGCCCGCGTTGTCCCACAGGCTGTTGGCCTCCGCGTGATGCAGCACCGGCACGTTGAGCCCCTGCGGTGTCTGCGTCGCAACCCCGATATGGACGCCGCCGTAACGTTGGATCACGCCTTCTTCGTCATCGTAGCGCGCATTCAGGCCGGGCTGTTCGCGCACCGCCTCGACGATGGCGCGCATCAGAAAGGGCAGCAAGGTCAGCTTGGGGCGGCTGCCCTCGTGCTTCTTGTTGAGCGCCGCGCGCAGATCCTCCAGCGCGCCCATCTCCACCTCCTCGACGATGGTGATATGCGGAATCTGCCGTTTCGACAGCGCCATCTTATCGGCGATCTTGCGGCGCATACCGATGACGCGCTGTTCCTCGACGCCGGTGTTGCGGCCGCGGGTGACGCTGCCTTGGCGGATGCCACCGGATTCGATCCAGTTGTCGAGATCGTCGTGGCTGATACGCCCGCCCGGCCCGGTGCCGGGCACATGGCGAAGGTCGAGGCCTTCGGAGCGCGCCCGGGCCCGCACCGAGGGTGCGGCAAGGGGCTTGCTGCCTTCGGGCCGCGGCAGGCGGTGGCCGGCCTTCTTTGCCACCGGAACAGGGGCCGGCGCGGGTGGCGGTTCCGGCGTGTCCTCCGCCTGCGTGTCCGCCTCCGGTTTTGCGTCCGGCACGGGCTGCGGCGCCGGGGCGCTGGGTTTGGCCGCGTCAGAGGCCGATCCGGGCGCCTCGTTGCCCTCGCCCTCGACCTCGATCCGGATCAGCACCGAACCGATCGCCATCATCTGGCCGATCTCGCCGCCCAGTTCCAGCACCTTGCCGGACACCGCGGAGGGCACCTCGACCGCGGCCTTGTCGGTCATCACCGCCGCCAGGGTATCATCCTCGCGCACGATGTCGCCGGGTTTGACGTGCCACTCGGTCAGCTCCGCCTCGGCAATGCCTTCCCCCACATCGGGAAGGCGCATGGCAAACACACCCATCCGGTCAGCCCTCCATCACTTTTTTCAATGCCTCGCCAACACGGGCGGGGCCGGGGAAATACTCCCATTCCTGCGCATGCGGATAGGGCGTGTCCCAGCCGGTGACCCGGATCATCGGCGCTTCCAGGTGGTAGAAACAGCTCTCCTGCACCAGGCTCATCAGCTCTGCCCCGAACCCGGAGGTGCGCGTCGCCTCATGCACGATTACGCAGCGGCCGGTCTTCTCCACCGAGGCCGTGACCGTGTCGAGATCAAGCGGCAGCAGGGTGCGCAGGTCAATCACTTCGGCGTCGACACCGCTGGCTTCCGCTGCGGCCTCGGCCACATAAACCATCGTGCCGTAGGCCAGAACCGTGACATCGGCGCCGTTGCGGGTGATGCTGGCCTTGCCCAGCGGCACGATCCCGGCGCCCTCGGGCACTTCACCCTTGGGGTGGTTCTTCCAGCTGGTGACCGGGCGGTCGTGGTAGCCGTCAAAGGGCCCGTTATACAGCCGTTTCGGTTCCAGGAAGATCACCGGATCGGGATCCTCGATGGCGGCCAGCAGCAGCCCTTTGGCGTCGCGCGGGTTGGAGGGCACCACCACCTTCAAACCAGAGACATGGGTAAACAGCGCCTCCGGGCTCTGGCTGTGGGTCTGGCCGCCGAAGATGCCGCCGCCGGTGGGCATGCGGATCACCAGCGGGCAGGTGAAATCGGCGTTGGAGCGGTGCCGCAGCCGCGCCGCTTCGGAGACGATCTGGTCAAAGGCGGGGTAGACGTAATCGGCGAACTGCATCTCGATCACCGGTTTCAGCCCGTAGGCGGCCATGCCGATGGCGGTGCCGACAATGCCGGATTCGTTGATCGGCGCGTCAAAGCAGCGCGATTTGCCGTATTTCTGCTGCAGGCCGGCGGTGCAGCGGAACACGCCGCCGAAGAAACCAACATCCTCGCCGAAGACAACGACGCGGTCATCTGCCGCCATTGCAACATCATGGGCCTCGCGGATGGCCTCGATCATGGTCATGCTGGCCATCTCAGTACCCCGCTTCCTGCCGCTGCCGGATCAGATGCGGCGGCATCGTCTCATAGACGCCTTCGAACATGTCGCGCGGGCTGGGCGCGTTGCCATCGCCGAGCGTTCCGACCGCTTCGGCCTGCTTCTGGGTGCGCACGACCTCGTCCAGAATTTCCGCCTCGGCCTGCGTGTGGCGCTCTTGGCTCCACTCGCCGATGGTGATGAGGTGGGTTTTCAGGCGCTCGATCGGGTCGCCCAGCGGCCAGGCCGCGGCTTCGCGCCGGGAGCGGTAGGCGGCGGGATCGTCGCTGGTGGAATGGCCGCCGGCGCGGTAGGTGACATGTTCGATCAGCGTTGGCCCGTGGCCGCGGCGCGCCCGCTCGCAGGCCCATTTCGCCACCGCATGCACAGCGAGGTAGTCATTGCCGTCGACCCGGATCGACGCGATGCCGAAGCCATGGCCGCGGGCCGCAAATGTGCCGACACCGCCGCGGGCGATGCCCTGGAACGTGGAGATGGCCCACTGGTTGTTGACGATGTTCAGCACCACAGGCGCGTCGTAGGTCGAGGCAAAGACCATGGCGGAGTGAAAGTCGCTCTCGGCGGTGGAGCCGTCGCCGATCCAGCCGCTGGCGATCTTGGTGTCGCCCGAGATCGCCGAGGCCATTGCCCAGCCGACCGACTGAACGAACTGGGTTCCGAGGTTGCCGGAAATAGAGAAGAACCCGTGCTCCTTGGATGAATACATGATCGGCAGCTGGCGGCCGTGCAACGGGTCGTCGGCGTTGGAGTAGATCTGATTCATCATGGTCAGCATCGGATAGCCGCCCGCGATCAGCAGCCCGGCCTGCCGGTAGGTCGGGAAATTCATGTCGCCCGGTTTCAGCGCTTTGGAAAAGGCGCAGGCCACCGCCTCCTCCCCGAGGTGCTGCATGTAAAAGCTGGTCTTGCCCTGGCGCTGCGCATTCAGCATGCGGGCGTCGAAAGTGCGCAGGGTCAGCATGTGGCGCAAGCCTTCGCGCAGTTCGTCCGGGTTCAGCGCGCCGGCCCAGTCGCCGACCGCCTCGCCGTTTTTGGCAAGGACGCGGACGATGGAAAAGGCCATGTCGCGGATCGCGTCGGGATCCACATCGACCGGAGGGCGCTTGACCGCCCCGGCGCGCGGGATTTCAAAATCCGAGAAATCAGGCGTGACGCCCGGGCGGCAGCCGGGTTCCGGCACCTTCAGCGATAGCGGCGGGAAGTCATCACTCATGCGGTACCTCTCGTTTCCGGGCAGGACCGGGCATCGCGACTGAAAACGAATGCGGCGCGGTACCGGTCTCCCCAGCTTAGCAAAGCCCATTGGCTGAAAATCCTCAACTTGAGGAAGGATGCCATAAATTTGAGATGAAAATCGCCCATAATGACGAATGTTTGGCGGCTTTCAGGCAGAACAATGCCCTTTATGTGACATCCCCTTCCCGACTGCATCCAAAGACATTCCGCAGTTCACGCTCGGACGGTAAGCGGTCCCCGCTTGCAAGCGCAAGTGCGTCGAGGGTTGCCCGCAATCCAGCCAGCACAGCTTTGACACTTGTTTCCATTATTCTGCTCCGCTTCAGACCAATTTGCAGGCCAATCTATTAACAGGCAGAAGGGATGGCACCGGAAAAAGGAGGACAGACCAATGGACATGCAGAACACAGCCTTTAAGGCATCTGCGCCAATTCTGAGTGACCAAGAATTCGAGGCGCAGGCCTTACGCGATCTCGCAGCGGCCAGAAAAGCGGAGTGTGAGTGTGAAAAGGCAAGCGTCGTCCGTTTCCAATACCCTGACAATCGCACCGATTTCAGCGGTTGCGCGAGGTGGTAACTGCGCCAGCGCCGTGCCGATGCCTGCAAAGAAAAGACACCTGCCATGCTAAGCAAAGCGTCTGTATGGCATTGGGCCATAACCAAATACCTTTAAATGCGAAAGATTGGTCTTCCCACTATGACACTCTTTGAAATTTTCCTGCTTGTTGGCGCGGGCATTGCCGCAGGTTTTCTCAATGCCGTAGCCGGGGGCGGAACCTTCCTAAGTCTGCCTGCACTGATTTACGTCGGCGTGCCCCCGGTCAGCGCCAATGCCACGGCGACGCTGGCCGCCTTGCCAGGATATATCAGCAGTGCATGGGGTTTTCGGCACCACATGCAGCGCGAGGGCGCCTTGTCGCTTTGGGGCATTGCCGGTGTCGGGATTGCCGGCTCTGTTTTGGGTGCGCTTCTTCTCATCATCACCCCCGGCGATACGTTCCTGTGGGTCGTGCCTTGGCTATTGCTGCTTGCGACAGGCATGTTCGCCTTCGGACCTGCATTGCTGCGTGCAATTCAGAAACGTGGCGCGGGCAGCGCCGGGGTTGGGGTATCCGTCGCAGCTATTCTGGCGGTTTCGTTCTACGGCGGCTATTTCAATGGGGGGCTCGGTATCATGCTGCTCGCGACATTTGGATTCATCGGTTACGGCAACCTGCATGGGATGAATGGCCTTAAGAGCGTGTTGTCAGCCGTGGTCGCGCTGGTGTCTGCCATCACCTTCATCGCTGCTGGATTGATCGCGTGGAAACCTGCGTTCGTTATTGCCATCAGTGCAACCGTTGGCGGATATCTTGGCGCAATCATGAGCCGCCGCATCGTCAGAACCGATCTCCTGCGACACTTCGTGACGGCCATCGGCCTTATAATGGCGGCAGTGTTCTTTCTGCGTTGAACTGAATAAGTGGATCTTGGGACGGCTGCCATGAATGTCAGCAAAGTCTAAGGATTTGCGATGCGGGCCGCGGTGCCTCAGTGGCGTTCGAGTGTAACCCGGCCCGCGTTGGGAAACCTGACAGGGAGGACGCCGCGGGGGGCGGGCGGTGTCTGCACGATTCAACAATTCATGAAGGTCCTGATGATCCGCAGGTTCTTTCGCTGCTTCAGGTGTATCAGCGTCTCCGACATCGACAAATCAGAACCGTCCAGAGCGATCTTGACCAGCCTTGGGTCGCTGCCAAATTCAGCGTCAGAAACAAAACCAATTCCGAGCCCCGACGCAACAATCTCAAGCATCGCCTCGCGCCCTTCAGCGACCACCGCCGGCACAAGGGTAACACTGTTTCGCAGGGCTTCCTTTTCAAGCTTCTGACGGGTTTTCGAGCCTTTTTCGCGCAGGATCAGCGGGTATTTCTTCAGATCGGCGAGGCGGATCTGATCAATGCGGCGGCTCAGAAACGCCTTGGCCGCCACAGCCACTATAGCTGAGTTGCCCAGGCTTTCGGCATACATGTCGGAGCCGGGATCCTGACTGCCCACGACTCCGATTTCGGCGTCGTAGTTTCTCAGGCTTTCCAGCACATCCTCGCTGTTTCCGGTCAGTACCGAGATAGAGACCTCGGGATATCTGCTGCGAAACCGGACCAGACGGTCGGAGAGGTGAAAGGCGCTGTCGACCATGATCCTCAAGTGACCCTTAAGCGCGGCACGGCGTTCTGACAGCAGGTCATCTATGCGTTCCTCAACCTCGAAGAGCTGTTTTGTCGTCAACAACAGCTGTTCTGCCAGCGGCGTCAGGGTGATCTGCTTGCGCTCTCGGTTGAACAATAGAACGTCGTGATCGCTCTCGAGCTTGCGTACCTGTTCAGATACCGCAGGCTGGGTGAGCGCCAGGCGTTCGGCCGCGCGGGAAAAGCCGCCGGTCACTGCGACATAATGGAACGCCCTGATCTGACTATAATTCATTCGCTGTCCTCTCCATTCCTGTGCAGCCTGCAACATATAGGCTCAGCCTATCGTATTATTGATAATAACAATTTTTCAAATACATTTGCCGAGCATAGACCTTGTGAAAACATCGTCAGATCAAGGAAGCTTTCATGGGTACCGACACGGCGAAGATGAATTCACCCAAATGTGGCGCGCCCTATTTGCTTACGCCGGGGCCTTTGACAACGTCATATGAGGTCAAGGAAGCCATGCTGCGCGACTGGGGCAGCTGGGACGACGATTTCCGGGCGATGACCTGCAAGATGCGTACCCGGTTGCTGGCACTGTTGGGCGCGGAGCGGGCGGAGTACGACTGCGTGCCGATCCAGGGTTCCGGGTCCTACTGCGTCGAGGCGATGCTGGGTTCTTTCGTTCCGAAAGATGGCAAGGTGCTAGTGTTGGCGAACGGTGCCTATGGTCTGCGGGCCGCCCGGACTATGGAGTACCTCGGCCGCGGCTTTCTTTTGATTGACAAGGGCGATTACCTGCCGCCGCGCGGCGATGAGGTCACCGCGATCCTGGAGCAGGATCAGGACATCACCCATGTCCTGATTATCCACTGTGAAACAAGCTCCGGCATTCTGAACCCGGTTGAAGAGCTGGCCGAGGCCGCGCATGCCGCAGGGCGCAAGGTTCTGGTCGACAGCATGTCTGCCTTTGGTGCGGTGCCACTGGATGCGTCGCGCGTCAAATACACGGCCATGGTCAGTTCGGCCAACAAATGCATCGAGGGCGTTCCAGGTTTTGGCTTCGTGATTGCCCGCAAGGACGAGATCGAGGCCGCCAAAGGCAACAGTCATTCGCTCTCTCTGGACGTGCATGCGCAATGGGCAACGATGGAGAAGACCGGCCAATGGCGGTTCACCCCGCCCACCCATGTGGTCGCGGCCTTTCTCAAGGCGCTTGACGCCCATCACGAAGAAGGCGGCGTCGCCGGACGTGGCGCGCGCTATACGCGCAACCGCGACGTGCTGGTCGAAGGAATGCGCGGGATCGGGTTCGAGACCCTGCTGGCAGACCGCTGGCTGAGTCCGGTCATCGTGACCTTCTTTTGCCCGGCAGATCCGAAGTTTGAATTCTCGCGCTTTTACGAGAGCATGAAGGACAAGGGCTTCATCATCTATCCCGGAAAGCTGACCGTCGTGGACAGTTTTCGGGTCGGCTGTATCGGCCAGATGGATGAGGATGTGATGCGTCAGGTTGTAACGGCCGCAAACCAGACTCTTGATGAAATGGGCGTAGCAAAAGCAGCCCCGCCGCAGGCCGCGCTCGACGAACGCAAGAAACTCGCAGCATAGCACTCACAAGGATATCAGAATGACCATCACTTCTCCGGTCGAGGCGAACGACCGCAGCTATTCGACGCCCAGCACCTGTGCGATTGCAATCTGTCTTGATGGCTGTGAGCCAGAGTACTTGGACAAGGCAATCGCCGATGGGTTTATGCCGGCGCTCAAGCGGATGAAGGAACAAGGCACGGACCGGCTTGCGCATTCGGTCATCCCATCCTTCACCAACCCCAACAACCTCTCGATTGCCACCGGGCGTCCGCCGATTGTGCACGGGATTTGCGGCAACTATCTCTTTGAACCGGACACCGGTGAAGAAGTGATGATGAATGACGTGCGCTTTTTGCGCGCGCCGACAATCTTTGCCAAGTTCTACGAAGCCGGCGCCCGGGTGGCCGTCGTCACCGCCAAGGATAAGTTGCGGGCATTGCTGGGCGCAGGTCTGTCTTTCGAAGACGACCGTGCCAAATGCTTCTCGGCTGAGAAATCCGGCAGCTCGACACGCGCCGAGCACGGACAGGACCAAGCCAGCAATTGGCTGGGCATGGCACAGCCTGAGGTGTATTCGGCAGGGCTCTCGGAGTTTGTCTTTGCCGCCGGCGTGAAACTGCTCGAAGAGTGGAAACCCGATGTGATGTACCTGACCACCACGGATTACGTGCAACATAAATACGCCCCCGATCAGGCCGAAGCCAAGGCCTTCTACGAGATGTTCGACAACTACCTCGGTCAGCTCGACGCGCTGGGTGCGGCCATTGTCGTGACGGCCGATCACGGCATGAAGCCCAAGCATGACGCCAATGGCGCCCCTCAGGTGATTTACGTCCAGGACCTGCTGGACGAATGGCTAGGCGAAGCGGCCGCGCGTGTCATCCTGCCGATCACCGACCCTTATGTGGTGCACCACGGCGCGCTGGGTGGTTTCGGCACTGCCTATCTGCCAGAGGGTGCCGACGTGCCGGACATCATCGCCAAACTCGTGGCACAGCCCGAAATTCTGGAGGTGATGACCCGCAGCGAGGCTGTCGGCCGTTTCGAGCTGCCTGCCGACCGGATCGGTGACATCGTGATGATCTCGACCGAGAACATGACCATTGGCACCTCCAAGCACCGTCATGATCTGGCAGCCCTGAACGAGCCTCTGCGCAGCCACGGCGGCCTGACCGAACAGGAGGTGCCGTTTATTTGCAACCGGGTTCTGGATCTGCCCTCGGCGCCGGTCCTGCGCAACTTCGACGCTTTCTTTTTTGCAACAAAGGCGGCCGCTCTCGAAGAGGCAACGGCATGAACACGAGGATGAAAACGGAGATCCGTAACGAAGGCATGCGCATCGGCGGCGAGGTTGTCTTTACCGATGATGTGGTCGAGGTGCTTTATCCTTATACCGATGAGGTGATAGGCACCGTGCCCGCCGGGACCGCCGGACATGCCCGCAAGGCGTTCGAGATCGCGGCCAATTACAAACCCAAGCTGAGCCGTTACGAGCGCAGTCAGATCCTGCAGAGGGCAGGGGAATTAATTGGCGAAAGGCGCGAAGATCTGGCGAAATGGCTGACGCTGGAGCTGGGCATCTGCCACCAGCACGCGATCTATGAAACCAAGCGGGCGCAGGATGTCTACCAATTCGCCGCGGCCGAGGCGTTGAAGGACGATGGCGAGATCTTTTCCTGCGATCTGACGCACAACGGTAAGGCCCGCAAGATCTTCACCAAACGCGAGCCGGTCCGCACGATCTCGGCGATCACGCCGTTCAACCACCCGCTGAACATGGTCAGCCACAAGATCGCGCCGTCGATCGCTACCAACAACTGCATGGTCTGCAAGCCGGCGGAGCTGACGCCGCTGACCTGCATCGCGCTGGCGGACATCCTGTACGAGGCGGGTCTGCCGCCAGAGATGTTCCAGGTGGTGACCGGCATGCCGCAGGACATCGGCGATGAGATGATCACCAATGACAACATCGACATCATAACCTTTACCGGTGGGGTGCCGGTGGGCAAGATCATCGCTGCCAAGGCAGGCTACAAGCGGCAGGCGCTCGAGCTGGGCGGGAATGACCCGCTGATCATCTGCAATGATCTGTCTGACGCCGACCTCGAAAAAGCCGCGACCATTGCCGTGGCCGGGGCCACCGGCAATTCCGGCCAACGCTGCACCGCTATCAAGCGCATCTTGGTACAGGAGAGCGTGGCCGAGAAATTCGTGCCGCTGGTGCTGGAAAAAGCCAAGAAGATCAAGTTTGGCGATCCGCGCGACCCGGAAACTGAACTAGGCTGCGTGATCCATTCGAAGGCGGCAGAGCTGTTCGAGAACAGGGTGCTGCAGGCGGAAAAGGATGGCGCGAAAATCCTCTATCATCCGGAACGCCGCGGCGCTCTCCTGCCGCCGATTGTCGTGGACCATGTGCCCCATCACAGCGAACTGGTGATGGAAGAGACCTTTGGCCCGATCATCCCGATCGTTCGGGTGCCGGACGTTGACGAAGAGGTCATGGCAATCTCGAACTCGACCGAGTTTGGCCTGTCCTCTGGGGTTTGCACCAACGACCTGAATCGTGCGATTGCCTATATCAACGGTCTTGATGTCGGCACCTGCAACATCTGGGAACAGCCGGGTTTCCGGATCGAGATGTCGCCTTTCGGTGGCATCAAGGACAGCGGAAACGGGGTCAAGGAGGGTGTCATAGAAGCGATGAAATTCTTCACCAACGTCAAGACCTACTCGCTGCCCTGGCCCGAATAGCGTGCGGATCGAATTGACAAGCCGGCCCCCCGCGGTCTCGGCCTTCCCTGCCGCCAGCACGGCGGCCTGCGCCGATTATCGATCGGCAACATGCAGCATCGGCCACCTTCCGGCGTTCTTCCAAACTCAGGTGAGGGTAGCAGCGCCCCATTCATCATCCTCCCTGCAAGCTTCTGTATTCGTACAGAATTTGCACTTCGTTTGTGAATCCACCCCGGCTACATCTGAATGTAGTGTAATCAAGTTTATGTTATCTATTTGCACTGCAAATTTGCAGGCTGACTGCTGACTGCTGACTGCTGACTGCTGACTGGCGGAAGCGGAGCCTCAGACAGTCAGCTATTGCGTCAGGCGCTCATGCGGCGGCGGCCTCTGTCGACCCCTTGGCTGGCGGCGGGGACTGCGCTGCCGCGGCCCAGATCGAACCGGCCGATGATATCTGTCAGGCTGTGCGATTCGTTTTGCAGCAGCTGGCTGGCGGCCGCGGCCTCCTCGGACATGGCGGCATTCTGCTGGGTCATGTTGTCCAGCTGATGCATGGCACCGTCGATTTTCTCCAGCCCGCGCGATTGGGTGCGCACGCCGTCGGCAATGTCGGTGACCAGCCCGGACACCGCAGAAACCTGTTCGATGATACTGGACAGCGCATCGCCTGCGCGGCCTACCATGGCGACACCATTTGCCACGTGCTCCTCGCTGGCGGAGGTCAGATCCTTGATCTGCCCGGCCGCATTGGAGGCGCGCTGCGCCAGGGCGCGCACTTCGGAGGCGACCACGGCGAAGCCCGCGCCGGCGGGACCTGCGCGGGCGGCCTCAACGCCGGCATTAAGTGCCAGCAGGTTGGTCTGGAAGGCAATGTCGTCAATCATGTTGATGATCTTTGAAATCTCCGACGAGGCTTCCTGGATCTGATCCATCGCGGCGACCGCAGATGTGACCACATCGGTGCTTTGTTCGGCTTCGCTGCGGGCGCCGCGCATGGTTTCATCCATCCGGCCCGCTTGTGCCGCGGTGTCGCGGATACCGCCAGTCAGCTCGCGGATGGCGCCGGCGGTTTCCTCTAGCGTCGCCGCCTGGCTTTCGGTGCGATGGGCCATTTCGGTGGCCGCGCCGCGCTGTTCCTCGGAGAAGCGCCCGACGTTTTCCGCCGCCTCCGCCACCTCTCCCATAGATCCGCGCAGCCGGTCCAGGCTGCGGTTGAAGTTTTCCCGCAGGGTCTCGTAATGCCCGTCGAACGGCGCCTGGATGTCGCAGGTCAGGTTGCCGCGCTGCAGTTCAGACAAGGCTGCGCTCATACTCTCGACCACGGCAGCGGTGTGGCGGGCGGCCTCCACCTCGCGCGCGGCCGCGGCGTCGGCGTCGATAAGCTTGCTGCGGAAGCTGTCGAGGCTGCGGGCCAGATCGCCCAGTTCATCACCGCGGTCGCGGCCCAGGATATCGGTGTCATAGTTGCTGTCTGCCAGCGCATTGGTGGCCTCGCGCAGGGCATGGATCGGGCGGGTGACGCTGCGCGCGGCCAGCCAGGACACCCCGATGGCCGCCAGCAGCGCGGCGCCGATCAGCCCGGCGGCAATAAGCCGGATGCGCTCGACCACGGCAAAGGCGTTGTCCTCGTCGGTTTCCAGCACCAGCGACCAGTCAAAGCCGGGCAGCTCCAGCGGCATCACCAGGGCAATGGCGCGTTCGCCGAGCGAGGAGGCAACCGCCTCGAACTGGCCGGCTTCGCGCGCCTTGGCGGCCTGGATCTGCGGGGTGTCCGGCATCTTCTGCAGCACCGGGAACAAGCCCTCAACCGAAGACGGGCTGCGGGCCAGGCCGTCGCTGCTTGCGACAAAGATGTTCTGATGAGTGCCGCCCGACAGATTGCTGGTCAGCGCATTGACGATGCCCTTGGTGCCCAGCTGCACGGCGATGACACCGACCAATTGTTTGCGTTTGGAAAAAACCGGCGCGGCCATGAAGGCAGCAACGCCATCGGGGCTGTGGCTGTAGGCGGCAAAGTCGGCGGCAACCACCGTGCCGGCCTCTGCCTGCAGGGCGGCTTGGAAGGCCCGGGCCAATCCGTTGCCGGCATCTGGCGCGACATCGGTCAGGAAATCATCCTGCTTTTTCACCGAGTAGACCACCTGCCCCTTGGCGCTGATCAGATACAGGTCCTGATAGCCGTTCAGGCGCAGGCTTTGCAGGAAAGTGGGGTGATAGGTGACATGCGATTGATTGTAATAGCTGCCGTCGCCCGCGTCCGTCAGCTCCTCGCGCTGCTGCGCTGGATTCGGGTTTTCTGCGGCATAGGTCTGTTTCAGATAGGCAATGGGGTCGTCTTCCTCGACCATGCCGATCACCCTTTCGAAATTGCCGATGGCGCGGAACACCGCGGGCTGGCCGGCCAGGCTGGAGACATCGGACCGGGCCGCTTTGATCAGGAATTCCAGCGCCTGGGCAGCGGATTTGGCCTCGATCTTTTGCGCGGCAAAGGCGTTTTCCCGGATGCTGCGCTCGGCCATTGAATAAATCAGCAGCGACACGGTGACCAGGAAGGCCCCGGTCAGCGCCACCATGATCAGCGGCAGTTTCAGCTTGAGCGGCAGTTTCGTGGTCCGGGGCATTGGCGAAGGTCTCCTGCTAACGGCGGCGCACCGGTTGCAGCCGGGGCTTGTAGGAGTGTTAATCAGGAAAGTCCTGAAAAAATGTGTACCATAAGGCCGCCGCCAATGAAGTTTTCCGGAAACCCGGTGATTTTATGCCGCAAATTTGAGTTTACTTTCCATCGGGCGGAATATGCGGATTTGCCCTTATTGCACTGGTGTTTGCCGCCGCAAGTGTTGCAATGGCGCACGTTGGGGTGGCGCAAATCGTCAGTTAGGAAGTCATTCACATTTGGCGATCTTGCATAGGGTGCGCCTGCTTGATGGCGCCCCCTGCGTTAAGATTCGTCAGCGAGCAGAGTCACTTCCCGCGAGTCGCATTCGCTGGGGTTTAAAGCAGCCCACCGGCCCCGGCTGCGGCTGGTGCTGCGCGCCCGGCATGGCTGGGACTGGCGTGGCGGCGAAACCGGCTTCAGCACTTGAAGCCCGCGCGGCTCCGATGGCGGCGGCCGCGGAGCGCATGACCCTGTGCATCCGGTGCCTTGCGGATTCAAGTTGTCAATCCGGCCGATGCAGGGGAAAAATCAGCTATGGATGAAAAAGACCACGATATCCTCCGGCTGATACAGTCCAACGCGCAGCTGACCGCCGAAGCCATCAGCCATGAGATCGGCCTGTCGGCGCCGGCGGTTCAGAAGCGGCTGAAGAAACTTCGCGATACCGGAGTAATTGAAAAGGAAATCGCCATCCTTTCACCGGCCCGGCTGGGGCGCGAGATGACCGTGATCGTGCAGGTGGTTCTGGAGCGCGAAAGCCGGATGCATCTGGACGCCTTCAAGCGCAGAATGCGCCAGGCCAGTCAAGTTCAGCAATGCTATTACACTACAGGCGAGGCTGATTTCATTCTTGTGGTCATCGTCGGGGACATCAAGGAATACGAGGCGTTCACGCAGGAGTATTTCTTTGATGAATCCAATGTCAGCCGCTTTACCTCTTCGGTTGTGATGGACCGGGTCAAGGTGTCGTTGGACATCATTTAGGCGATGCATCAGGTGCGCATTTTGTTCGATGCCGCTTCGTTCCGGAATTGTGTGTGCTGCGTTTCGCCTATGTTATCTGTCCGGAGTGAGCGGCAGCCAGGGTATCCAGAAACAGCTTGGTGATACGGTTCACCGCCGGGCGTTTTCGGGTGACGGCGGCGAATTGGCTGCGGTAGAACACTTTCCTGTGCAGTACTTTCTGCATCAGGCCGCTGTCGGCAAACCCGACGGCCAGGTGGTCCGGCAAGAACCCCAGATAACTGCCTGACAAGATGAGAGGCGCCAGCGCCTGCTCGTTCTGCACTTTGGCAGAGCGGCGGAGGCCCAGTTTTTGCCCACATGCAGATTGGGCGAGCTTACCCGGATGGTTGCATACTTCATGGCCTGCACATCCCGCAGACCCAGGGTTTGCTGATCGCAGTCGAAGAACGGATGCTCCTTGCAGTAATAGAGAAACATGTTCTCTCGATAGAGCGGCAAGTAGTCCAGACTGGGCGCCGGCCGGTGCAGAACCAGTATCCCGATGTCAAGCTGGCCGCCGATCACCTTGGTTTCGATTACGTTGGGCGGTTCCAGCGGCAGTTCGATTTCCACCGAAGGCGCGGCGTTGTTAAAGGCGCGGATCCCGCCGGGCACAAAAGCTTCGGGATTAGAGGCGCTTTGGCCGAACAGGGCAATTCGGATGGTGCTGGCCATCTGCTGTTTAATCTCATTCACTTCGGAACGGAAATCCGACACCGAGGTCAGCAGCTCTTTGGCGGATTTCAGCACTTTGATGCCGCCGTCTGTCAGCGAGAACCCCGCCGGGCCGCGGTTGCACAGCTTCAGGTCCAACCGCAGCTCGAGGTCGGCGATGTATTTCGATATGGACGATTTGCCGATGTTAAGCTCGGTTTCGGCGGCTGCCGGTCCGGAAAACTCAGCGGCTTGACTGGTAAGGAGGCTGGCCTTAGGAGCGCCTCGAAACAATAGCAGGGATTTCCATGAAACTTATCCGTTAGCAACGAGTGCAGATCGATCATTACCGGCCGCCCGGCAGTGGACCGGCCGAACGTTCAACTGCTTCAATCGGAGCGCAAGAGGGCGCCTCTTGCGGATAAATTTCTATGGAAAACTTTGACAGCGCCAACGGGCGTATCAATCGGGATGGATACGCGCTCGGCTACACAATCGAGGGGGAAGGAGAACCACTGCTGATCATCGGCAGCCACGTCTTCTATCCACGCACATTTTCAGCGGGCTTGCGCAGCAAACGAAAACTTATCTTCATTGATCACCGCGGCTTCGCTCCGGCCGGCCGCGGCGTCGAGGCGCGTGACTGCACATTGGAGACCATTACCGATGATATCTCTGCGATGTGCAGTGCGCTTGGCCTTCCACGCCTGGATGTGCTGGGGCACTCGGGCCACGGCTATATGGCATTGGAGTTCGCCCGCCGCAGGCCGGATCTGGTCCGGAAGACCGTGGTTGTTGCAACCGGACCAAGCCATTCGCCGGAGCACATGGCATACGGGGAGCGTATCTGGCGTATGCTTGCGGCGCCGGAGCGCAAGCACCGTTTGGCACAGGATCTGGAACGGATGGCTGCAAAGATCGATGCTGAACCGGAAAATAGGTTCATCTGGATGTGCTTGGGGCTGGCCGCCCGCAGCTGGTTTGATCCATGTTTTGATGCCTCAGATCTTTGGCGGGGTGTTCACGTGAATATGCCGGTTTTCGACAGTTTGTGGGGGGACGTGTTTCGCGATTTCGACCCCGTCACAGTGCTGCAGGAGATTCAAACTCCGCTTCTGATTTGTATGGGGCGGCATGACCATCTGGTTGCCCCGCTGGAAACCTGGCTCCCGATCACCCCGGAGACTCGCAAGCCGGTCTTTGCTCTTTTTGAGCGGAGCGCGCACACCCCGCAACTGGAAGAAGCAGAGCGGTTTGACGAAACCCTCCTGAACTTCCTGGCCTGAAGCATGCCCCGTGCGGGTAAGAACCGCGCGGGGCATCCGCTTCAATCCCGGCAATCCGCAGGACGTGATCGGTGTAATCCTGTGTCGCCAGCATCGGTTCAGGGTCCACTCCCCTGATGCTGCCGCCCCTACCGGTGCGTGGCAGCCTGGTCCGGCAAAGCCGCGGAAGGCCATCGCCCTGCAGCGCAAGCTAACCCGCCCCGGCCAAATGCCGGGTGGCCATGGAAAACAACTCTGCCTGCGACGCAATTCCCAGTTTGGAATAGGCGTGATGCCGGTGGACTTTGACCGTGCCCTCGGCAATCCCAAGGTAGGCGGCGGCGGAGGGCGTCGAATGCCCCTGCAGGACCAGCTGCACCACCTCCCGTTCCCGCGGGCTCAGGACGCTGCTGCCAAAGGTTTGCATCCGGTCCTCCCAATCCGGCTCCTGGAACCCTGCTGCCGGCGTCTCTGCCTGCCCCCATTGCCGCCGGACCGCAGCGGATACCACCCGGAATGCTGCATTCAGCCGTGCGGTATCCGCCGCTTCAAACCGCTGGCGGCGGGAAAAACGGGCCAGCGAAACAATGATCCAGCGCTCTGCTCCGTCCTGCACCAGGACGCCGATCTCGTCGCTGATACTGATCTTGCGGAAAAAGGTGCGGTAGTATTCCGACCGGTAGAACGCCTCCGGCGCCAATTCCATCAGCCGGTAGGCCCCTGGGGTGCAACCGTTGCGGCAGGCCTGGTAGAGCGGATCCAGCAGATAGGGGCCGCTGGCGTAGAATTCTACGCTGATCGCCGCCTGCAGCTCATCCAGATCCTGATACAGCGAAACGGGCGGCAGGGCGCCCTCATAGCGTGAGACGATCATCGAATCAAAGCCGCAGCACAGCGACAGGATTTGCCGCAACGCACCGGGACAGCGGTCGGTGCCAAGTGTTTCTGCCAAGGCAGCAATGGCTCTCACCCAGCCGGCGGCCAACGGGGGGTGGGGGATCTCAACGGTCAAATCTATGCCTTTCGATATATGTCCTTTGCTAAGTTTACTGGCATAAGCGTGGATTTCAAACTGGGGCCAGCCGGAATTTCATTTAACGGAGCCCCAGATGACCGATACCTCCAGCGTGAACCCCGTACAGGGCGACCTCGCCTTTACCCGCGCAAGCGACCGCGGCGTGATTGCCGAGGCCAGCTATGCCGGCGCGCTAAGCTTCATGCGCCGCCGCTATACCCGCGACCTGCGCGGCGCGGATGTGGCGGTGATGGGCGTGCCCTTTGACCTGTCGGTCTCCAGCCGTTCCGGCACCCGTCTGGGGCCGCGCGCGGTGCGCTCAGGGTCCAGCCATATTGCCTGGTCGAAACCCTGGCCCTGGGAGGCGGATCCTTATGAGGCGCTGCGGGTAGTCGACTATGGCGATTGCGAGTTCGACTATGGCTATCCGCACATGGTGCCGGGCCAGATCGCCCAGGCCGCCCGCGATGTGCTGGCCACCGGCACGGCACTGCTGTCGATTGGCGGCGATCATTTCATCACCTATCCGCTGCTGAAGGCGCATGCCGAGAAACACGGCCCCCTCAGCCTGATCCAGTTCGACGCCCATTCCGACACCTGGGCGGACGAGGAAGGCCGCATCGACCACGGCACCATGCTGTGGCACGCCATCCGGGAGGGTCTGGTGGACCCGTCCTGCTCGGTCCAGGTCGGCATTCGCACCCATAACCCCGATCCGATGGGGATGAACATCATCGATGCCATAGAGGTGCAGAAATCCGGGCCGGAGGCTGTGGCAGAGAAAATCCGCACCATCACCGGCGGCCGCAAGACCTATGTCACTTTCGACATCGACGCGCTGGAGCCTGCCTCTGCCCCTGGCACCGGCACGCCGGTGATTGGCGGCCTCAGCCCCTATCAGGCGCAGGAGATCATCCGCGGACTGGCGGGCATTGATGTCGTTGGCATGGACGTGGTCGAGGTCGCCCCGGCCTATGACATCTCCGAGATCACTGCCATCGCTGCGGCCACCATCGCCAATGATCTGCTCTGTCTCTACGCCGCTGGACCCTCCGGCCAGCGGTGAGGCGGCTGTTCGCGCTCAACCGCCAACCGCCCCGGCTGCTGCGGCCGGGGCAGTCTTTTGCGGCAGCCGGAACAGGCTGCGATGGTCAATTGGGTGGAAACCCGGACGGTGCCGGTGCCTGCCCTGCCGGCGCCGGCACTGCACATGGGGGCAGCGCACCCGGGCCGAGCTCTGCCGCTATTGAACCACTGGTTCCTGCGCCAGTTCCAGATGCAGTTCGCGGCCGGTATAGGGGCTCGCAGCAATCGCCGCGTCGTCCAGTTCCACCCCCAGGCCCGGCTCGGCGGAGGGGATCACATAGCCTTCCTCCCAGGTGATCGAGGATTTGAGGCAGGACATATACGGCCCTTCAAAAGTGCCGATGCTTTCAAGGATCAGAAAATTCGGGCTGCAGGTGGCGATCTGGATGTTCGCAGCAGCCACCACCGGCCCGCAATACAGATGCGGTGCGATCTGGGCCTGCCGGGTTTCGGCCATGCTGGCGATCTTTTTGGCCTCCAGCAGGCCGCCGACGCGTCCCAGATCCATTTGCAGGATCGAGGCCGCACCAGCCTCCAGCACCCGCGCAAATTCGTGCTTGGTGCAAAGCCGCTCGCCCGTCGAGACCGGCACCGAGGTGAACCGTGCGACCTCCGCCATATCGGCGGGGTTCTCCGGCGTTGTGGGTTCTTCGAACCACAAGGGCTCATAAGGCTCCAGCCGCCGTGCCATCCGCTTGGCGCCGGAAACGGTGAATTGCCCATGGGTGCCGAACAACAGGTCCGCCCGGGTGCCGACCGCCTCGCGGATGCGTTTCACAAACAGCTCGCTGCGCTCCAGATCCTCCAGCCGCGGCTGGTGGCCGTCATAGATCGTATAAGGCCCGGCAGGGTCGAATTTCACCGCGGTGAAGCCCTGCTCCACCCGCTGCAGCGCAACCTCGGCAGCAATGTCCGGATCGTTGTAGACATTCGGCATGTCCGGGTCCGGATAGACGTCCCCTTCCGGCGGATAGAGATAGGTATAGCTGCGCAGACGGTCATGCACCTGGCCGCCCATCAGCTCATAAACCGGTTTGCCCGCGGCCTTGCCGATGATGTCCCAGCAGGCCATCTCCAGCCCGCTGAGCACGCCCATAACGGTCACATCAGGGCGCAGCGTGTAACCCGCGCCATAGGATTTGCGCCACAGTTTCTCGATATGATGCGGATCGCAGCCAGCAAACTGGCGGGCAAACATTTCCTCGGCCATCGCGCAGCACAGATCCGGGCCAAAGGTGGCGTTATAGATCTCCCCCGCCCCGGTGATGCCGCAGGCAGTGGTCAGGCGCACAAAGATGAAGTACCGCCCGCCGTGGCGCGGCGGCGGATTGCCGAACACAAAGGTTTCGATCTTGTCGAGTTTCATCAAGGGTTTCCCTGTCATTCAGCCGCCAAGGGCCTGTTTTCATTGTCTTCCAGCACCAGTTCGGCGCCGCGCGCCGCCAGCATCATGGTTGGAGCATTGGTGTTGCCCGAGGTCACATTCGGAAAGGCAGAGGCGTCGATCACCCGCAGCCCCGCCACCCCGTGCACCCGAAGCTGAGCATCCAGAACCGAATCCGCGGCATCATTGCCCATCCGGCAGGTGCAGGAGGCATGGAACACGCTGCCTGAGCGTTCCCGGAAATTCTCCAGCAAAGTGCTGTCATCCATCCCGATGATATCCGGCGCCCGCCGTTCGCGGGTGATGCGCTTGATCGCCGGGATTGCCGCCAGCGCCTGCAACAGGCGGCTTGCGCGCACAGCTGTTGCCTTGTCCGCATCCGTTGACAGCGAATTCGGCTCAATCAGCGGCGCCTGCGCGGGGTCCGCGGACTGGATATTGATCTGCCCCCGGCTGGTTGGCCGGCTGGGCTGCACGCACAGCAGGAAACCATTGTCCCGGTCAATCTGCGGCTTGCCATTGGGACGCGTCGAATAAGACGCCGGGTTGCAATAGACCTGCACATCCGGCAGCGCCGCGCCCTTGGTGCGGACAAAGCCGCTGCACTGATTGACCGGAACGCTCAGCGGCCCTTTGCGGGTCAGCATATATTGCAGCCCGGCCTTCATCTGCCCGGCAAAGCTGCCCAGCCGGTCGTTCAGCGTTGCGGTATTGGCCCAGAAAAAATGCGACACTGCCAGATGGTCTTGCAGCCCCTGCCCGACCTGCGGCAGATCCTGTGCCACGTTGATCCCGTGCCGCTGCAGCAACCCCGCCGGGCCGATGCCGGACAATTGCAGCAGTTGCGGCGAATTCACCGCACCCGCGCTCAGGATCACCTCCCGCGCTGCCATCGCCTGTTTCTGCCGGCCGTTCACCCGGTAGGCCACGCCAGTGGCGCGCCCGCCGGCAGTCAGTACCTTCTCCACCAGCGCACCGCTGACCACGGTCAGATTGCCGCGCTTCATCGCGGGCCGAAGAAACGCATCGGCCGAAGACCAGCGCCGCCCGTCCTTTACGGTGCTGCGCACGAATCCTATGCCCTCGCTTGGCGGGGTATTGGCGCCAGCATCGGCAGGCGCATTCATGTCCGGCAGCACCGGCCAGCCCATCTCTTGCCCCGCGGACAGGAAGTTGCTGGCAAAGGGGTGCATCCGCGCGCTCAGGTCCGTGACCCGTACAGGACCTGTCCCGCGCAGACGGCGGCTGCCGTCGTGCCATTCGTCATGGCTCTCCAGCGACTCATAGCTGCGACGGACGCAGTCCCAGCCCCAGCCCGCAGCGCCCGCAGCCTCCCAATCGTCGAAATCATGCGGCAGCCCGCGCACATAGGCCATCGCGTTGATCGAGCTTGACCCGCCCAGCACCTTGCCCCGCGGCCAATAGGCCGCGCGCCCCTTCAGCTCCGGATCCGGTGCCGCCGAGTAGCGCCAATTGACCGCCGGGTCCGAGAAGGTAAAGCCGTAGCCCACAGGGATTTTGATCCAGAACCGCCGGTCGGTGCCGCCCGCCTCGATCACCAGCACCTTGTACCGGCCATTGGCAGTCAGCCTGTCGGCCAGCACACAACCCGCCGATCCGGCCCCGACGATAATGAAGTCAAATGTTTGCGCCATAACGTGCCAAGTCCGCTTGTTTCCCGCGACCTTGCACGGCGCCTTAGGTATAAATCAAACAATGGGTTTTGCGTCTAAGGCCCAGCTGTGCTTAAAGGCATGCATGACCGATCTGCCCCATGTCACCTGGCTGAAAGCTTTTGAGGCCGCCGCGCGGCTCAACAGTTTCTCTGCCGCCGCCGAGGAACTGGGGCTGACGCCCGCCGCCATCAGCCAGCAGATCCGGCTGCTGGAAAAGCATCTGAACAGCCAGCTGTTCAAACGCCTGCCCCGCGGCGTTGCACTGACCGACACCGGCCAGGCCTATGCCCAGCCGATCCGTAAATCCTTTGACGACATGCAGCGTGCCACCACCGGGCTGTTCAGCAGGAAGCGCAAGCGGGTGGTGCATTTGCGCGCCACTATTTCCTGCGCTGCATTGGTGATCGCACCGCAACTGGCCCGGTTCCAGGCAAACCACCCGGATATTTTCGTGCAACTGTCGACCACCGTTTGGGCCAGCCGCTTTGATGAGCAGGCGCTGGATATCGATATCCGCTATGGTTCCGGCGATTGGCAGGAAAGCCAGATCCTGCATCTGGGCCACGAAAACGCCGTTCCGGTCTGCAGCCCCGCCTATGCCGCGGCCCTGGGCGGCAACCCGTCCATCGCAGACCTCGCCCGCGCCGATGTGGTGCAGATCATCGGCTCGGAAACCGACTGGGGCCGCTTGGCCGATCTGCACGGGCTGACCCTGCAGGTGACCACCGACTGGCTCAAGGCCGATTCCTCGCTGCTGGCACTGCAAACGGTGTCCGCAGGCCGCGGGGTGACGATGGTGCTGGAAAGCTTTGCCCGGCAATATATCGAGCAGGGTCTGGTTCTTGCGCCAACTGCATACACTCTGCCGAAACGCCGCTCGCACTACATGGTGATCAACGACGGCGCTGGTCAGCGCGACGAGGTGAAAGCCGTCAGCAACTGGATCGCAACGCTTTATCAGACGCTGACTTGACGCCCTGCCCCGGCTTAGCTGTCAAGCGCCGCGAGCGAAGCCGCCATGGCGTTCCACAGTTCCTCCGCCGGCTCGGTCCCGACCGAGATCCGCACGAACCCCGGCGCCACCGCATCGCCCCAGCGGGCGCGGCGTTCCGCCGATGTATGGACTCCGCCAAACGATGTCGCGGCACGGATCAGCGGGCAGTTGTTGATAAAGGCGTCCGCCTGTTCAGCGCTGTCGAGAGTGACCGAGATCAGGAACCCGAACCGTGACATCTGCTGTTTCGCCAGTGCGTGCGACGGGTCTGACGCCAGGCCGGGGAAACGGACCGCCTGCACCCGCGGATGCGCCGCCAGCCGGTCGGCCAGCACCTCCGCCGTGCGGCACATCCGGTCAAAGCGGATCTCCAAAGTCTCCAAGCCGCGGTGCGCCAGCCAGGCCTCTTGCGGGCCGGGAATGCCGCCGCCGAACTGTCGCCATTCGCGCGCCGCCTGCAGGATTTCTTCGTTGCGGGTGGCCAGATGCCCCATCAGCACATCCGAATGCCCGCCCGGCGCTTTGGTGTCGGAGGCCGCGACTACATCCGCGCCCAGCTCGAGCGGGCGCTGGCCCAGCGGTGTCATGGTGGTGTTGTCGACGATCAGTTGCCCGCCCGCCGCATGAACTGCATCTGCAATGGCGCGCAGATCGCAGAGATCCAGCCCGGGATTTGACGGTGTTTCCGCAAAAACAACGTCAAAGCCTTCAAACCCGCCGTCCGCGAAGCTGGTGGTTGGGCGCTGTTCGAGCTCAACCCCGAGGTTTTGCAAAAACCGCTCGCTCAGGCGCCGGGTGACGTAATAGCCGTCCGAGGGGATCAGCAGTTTTGACCCTGCTTTGACGGTGGCAAACAACGCTGCCGAAATCGCCGCCATGCCGGAGGGGAAGGCCAGAGTTGGCGCGTCTTCCAGATAGGCGAGCACATGTTCCAGATGCTCCCAGGTGGCGTTGTCCACCCGGCCATAGCTGGGTCCGCCCGTCCAGTCGCCCGGCAGGTGGTACATGGAGCTTTGCGTCAGCGGCAGCGCCACCGGATCGCCTTCGGACAGCGTGTTGCCACGCAGATGCAGCATGGCGCCGGCTTTGAAGTCGGTAGGGTTTTCCATTGGGGCACCTTTCCTGAATGCGGGCTTCAGGATTGATAACCCGCTTGCGGGCAGAATAAAATCGGGAGCAGTAGAACTCAAAGGTTTGTACGAAAAGACAGAGGGCAGCGCCCGCCCATTAAGGGACGACGGGCAGAAGCGACCGTGTCAGATCACCAAATCTCACCCCATCCAGCGGCGCACCGGGGCGGCGGAGTCTTCCAGCGCCTGGCAGACCACGTCGATCAGGGTCGGGCCGTCATGGGCAAAGGCCTCCTTGATCGCCGGGTCCAGGTCCTCGGGCCGCTCAACCCGCCATGTCTTGACGCCAAAGGCTTCGGCCACGGCGGCGTGGTTGGTGCGGTTGAAGTCGACATTGTAATAGCGTTTGCCGCAATCATCGCGCTGACTGGCCTTGATCCAGCCGAAGTTGGCATTGGAGAACACTACATAGGTGATCGGGGCCGCGCAGCGCACCACAGTTTCCAGCTCGCCGCAGGTGAAATTGAAGGAACCGTCGCCCATCATCCCCACGACTTTACAAGCCGGCCGCCCGAACCAGGCGCCCAGCGAGGCCGACAAGGAATAGCCCAAAGCACCATGCGCCCGGTTGGTGATGTATTGGCGGCCCGGATGTTTCTGCTGCGAGTAGGCATTGTAGTAGGGGCAGCTGGTGCCGGGGTCGGAAACCACGATGGCGTCATCGGGCAGGTTCCGGTTCAGCGCGTGGATGATCTGCTCGGGCAGGACCTGTTCGGTCTTGCTGTTTGCCAGTTCCTCGAACCTGGCGAACTTGCGCTGCTTGATGTCGGCGACTCTCGCAGCACCGCCAAAGGACGGCAGATCGGCCTCGCGGTTGTCCAGATAGGTATTCACCGCCTGCAGCGCCAGTTTCAGGTCGGCCACCACACCCGCTTCGGTCGGGTAATTGGCGCCGATGACCATCGGGTCGTTGTCGAAATGCACGATGCGCTGGCCGGGCTTCGGTGCTTCCCAGCGCGAAGTGGTGGTGGACCCCGCCCGGCAGCCCATGAAGACCACCAGATCGGCGCTCTCCATCATCTCCCAGGTCTCGCCGGTGCCGCCGTTGGAACCAACCACGCCCAGCGATTGCGGATGGGTATCGGCAAGCGATCCCTTTCCGGAGATCGAGGTGCCCACGGCAATGTCGAGTCGGCTGGCAAGCTTGCCCAGCTCCTCCATCGCGCGCGCGATCACCACGCCGCCGCCGCAGACGATCAGCGGTGATTTGGCGCTGAGGATGGCCTCCACCGCAGCCTCTGCAGCACCCGGTTCAGGTGCTGCGCGGTAGGCAGGGTAGCTGTGATGTTTTGGATCGCCCCAGATATCATCGGCGGGAACGTCGTCATACTGGATGTCATAGGGCAGCCCCAGATGCGCCGAGCCGGACCGCCCGGTGGTCATCGCGCGGAACGCCTGGCGCACCATGCGCGGGATGTGGTCGGCGCGCTTGATCACCGTGTTGAACTTGGTCAGCGGCCGCATCAGCGCGTCCTGATCCACCTCGGTCAGCGGATATTTCCCGTAGGACCCCACCGAAATGTCAGTGGTGATCGCCAGCACCGCATAAGAGCTTTCGTTGGCCTCGATCAGCCCGGGCAGGATGTAGGTGGCGCCGCCGCCGGACGGACCCTCGCACACACCCACCCGGCCGGTTACCCGGGAAAACCCGTCGGCCATATAGGCCGCGCTGCGTTCATCGCGCGTAAGAACGTGGGTGATGCCGTGCTCCAACCGGTTCATCGCATCATAGAATGGCAGCGTGGTATCGCCGCAGAGGCCGAAGATATGGGTGACGCCATGCGCCTCCAAAGAGCGTACCATCGCCTCGGCGCCGTTCATCGTGTTGTTCATAAGTGCCCCCTGCAAGCCGTCGTGAAAACTGTCCGGAGCTGATATCCGGGTCTGTGCTCCAAGCTGTATACAATTTTGCAGACAGATGTGAAGACTAAACTTCCACGCGCCGCCAGCCGTTGACTTATCAGACCTCGTTCAGTCGGGATGCCGGGTTACCCCAGATCCGGCTATTTGGCGGTTTCTGCCAGAATATCAGTGCCATATTGCTGCCATCCCTCGGCAAAGCTGGCCGCCGGCTGTTAGGCCCCATCGGAAGGTTTCTTCGTAAAACCACGCTAAGGGAGAACGGAGCCTGAACACGGGTTACTGTGTGGCGTTTCTGATCACCTTGTAAGCTGTTGACCTGCCTATGCCGAGGTGTTTGGCGGCTTGTGAGACGGATTTTCCTGCGCTGACGAGGTCTTGGAGAGCTGAGATTGTTTCGGGCGGCAATGGCGGTCGCCCAGGGGCGCGACCATGCTTTCGGGCGTTGATCAGTCCGTCTTTGGTGCGCTCCGAGATCAGGCGGCGCTCGAAATGTGCAATGGCGCCGAAGACATGGAACACCAGTTCACCTGCAGCGGACGTTGTGTCGATGCGCTCCTCCAGGCTGATCAGATTGATTTCTCTGGCCTTGAGGTCATCGACCGTTTTGAGGAGTTCCTTGAGCGACCGACCCAGACGATCGAGCCGGATGACAGCAAGCGTATCGTTGGGGCGGGCCTGATCGAGTAAGGCGGCCAGACCGGGTCGGTTGAACGTCTTGCCTGAGATCACGTCCTCGAACACGCGTACCGCGCCGTGCTGCAGCAGTCGGTCTTTCTGGCCAGACAGATCCTGATCAGCGGTTGAGACCCTTGCATATCCGAGAATGTCGCCTGTGCGTGGCATAGTGTCTCCAAAACGACCGTTTTAGGGCCTGACTTCCTGTGGCCGCTCTAATCTTGGGTTAGGACGGTAAATCTGTCTTTTTATCAGTCTCTATAATATTGAGCGTCTTCAAACTTGCAACAGCGTTTTGAGGACACCTTATGGCCCGCAGACTTCTTTCCTCCCGCGCGTATGCGGAACTCTTCGGGGTGCCGACAGATTCCGAAGCCTTGATCCGTCACTATCTGCTGAGCGGAGATGACATTGACCTGATCCGTACCCGACGCCGCGCCGAAAACCACCTTGGGCTTGCGGTGCATATTTCCTTGCTGCGCCACCCTGGCCTGGGGTGGGGCGAAGACCTTATGCCGCCCGCTGAATTGATCACCTGGCTTGCAGAGCAACTTCAGGCCGATGCTTGTTCTCTCGACAACTATGCCGTCAGGCGAAATACCCGGCACGAACACCATGCCCTCGCGATGCATCATTTGGGGCTGTCTTCCTTCGGGCCGGAGCATGTGCAGCAGGCAGAGGATATTGCCACGAGGGCCGCATTCGCGACGGATCACGGCGTCAATATTGTCGAGACGCTCATTGCGGCACTGCGAAGGCACCGTCTGGCGTTGCCGAGCGTCGGCACAATCGAGCGCCTCGCTTTGAAGGGCCGCGCACGCGCGCGGCGGGAGGCTGCCGCTGCGCTGTTCGACGCCCTATCACCAGAGCAGCGCGGCAGGCTGCAGAGGCTTCTGGTGAACGACCCATCCGTTGGGCAAACGCGGCTCACCTGGTTGCGCGGCTTTCCGCATTCGACGAGCCCCGCCAGCATGACCGCGCTTCTGGACCGTCTGAAATATCTGCGATCATTGGACTTGCCGCCAGACCTTGGGCAGGGCTTGCACCCGGACCGGCTGCTCAAGTTCGCGCGCGAAGGCGCCGTGGCACCCGTGAGTTTGCTGAACGATTTTGGTGAGCGGCGGCGGATCGCAACGCTGGCAGCACAGATGACGGATTTATCCATCACGATCACCGACGCGACCATCGCCATGTTCGAGCGGCTGACCGGCCAGCTGTTCTCAAGATCCCGCAACCGCCAGGAGGAGGTTTGGCGTATGGGCAAGGCACGGGTCGGCAAGCTGATGCAGCTCTTCGGCGAGTCCATTGACGCCATGGCCCGCGCGCAAGAATTGGGGCAGGATCCCTTTGCTGCGCTCGATGTAGAAATCGGTTGGGACAAGCTCTTGGGCACTCGTGCTGAAATTGCCGGCTTCGGGGAACTGGCCACCAGTGACCCGCTTTCCCTGGCGGCTGAGCGCTATGCCTATATGCGTAAGTTCGCTCCTGCCTTTCTTGAAGCCTTCCAGTTCAATGCCACCGATGCGGGGGATGAGCTCAAGGACGCGATTGCCTTGTTGCGCGACCAGAACCAGACCGGCAAGCGCAAGTTGCCGGATGATCCGCCCATGCCGTTTGCCGCCAAGCATTGGCGGTCGCTGATCGTTCAGGACGGTCAACCGAAACGACGCGTTTACGAAACCGCCGTTGTCTCCACCTTACGAGACCGTTTGCGCGCCGGGGATGTCTGGGTCGATGGCAGCCGTGAGTATCGCCGGTTCGACAGCTATCTCATGCCCCGAGACAATGCCGAAGCCGCTATGCGGGACGCTGGCTTCGAGACCAATCCGGAGGCTTGGCTGGCTGATCGCCGGGCCACGCTGGCGAAACGCCTTGACCAAGTGGACCACGCCTTGAAACGCAATGCTTTCCCTGGTGTCCGGATTGAGCGCGGGCGACTGAAGATCACGCCACATGACGCGGTGACACCTCCCGCTGCGGTGCGTCTGGAGCGGGCGATTGACGCCGTGATGCCACGTATCCGCATCACGGAGTTGCTTTGGGAGGTGAATGCGCAGACGGGGTTCCTCGACGCCTTCACCGATCTGCGGTCTGGCAAGCATCACGATGAGCCCGCTGCCGTCTTTGCCACGATTCTGGCCGGGGCGACCAATCTCGGCCTTGAGAGGATGGCCTATGCCTCATCGCGTGTTAGTCATGCGCAGCTGACCTGGGCGCAGACATGGTACCTGCGGCCAGAGACGTTCGCCGATGCCTTGGGCCGCATTGTAGGCGCTCATCATGGCCTTTCCTTTGCGCAGCACTGGGGCGCGGCGGGCCACAGCTCGTCGGACGGCCAATTCTTCTCCGCGAACCGGGGCAGCGGCGTCATCAACGCCAAATACGGGCCAGACCCCGGGCTGAAGATCTACTCCTTCCTGTCAGGCCAATACGGATCGTTCCATTCCAGTGTGATCGGAGCGACGGCAGGCGAGGCGCCCTTTGTGCTCGATGGTCTCCTGGGAAATCCAGCCAGCTTTGACCCCCTCGTCCATTACACAGATACCGGCGGCGTGTCGGACCACGTCTTTGCTCTATTCCACCTGTTGGGGATGACCTTCGCGCCGCGTTTGCGCGACTTCCCCGATCGGCGGTTGGCCTGCTTCGGAAGCGCGAAGGCGTGGGCAACCTTGTCGCCCATCATCGGCAAGCCGATCAACGAAGAGGTGATCCGGCAGCATTGGGGCGACATCATGCGGCTCGCGGCCAGCATTCAGGACAAGTCTCTGAAACCGTCCGAAATCCTGCGCAAGCTTGGGGCGTACCGGCAACAGAACCGGCTGTATCTTGCCCTCGGTGAAATCGGCCGGATCGAACGCACGCTCTTCATGCTCGACTGGATCGAGAATGCCGATCTGCGCATGGAATGCCACGCAGGTCTCAACAAGGGCGAAGCGCGCCACTCGCTGGCCAGGGCCGTATTTGCGCATTCACAAGGGCGTATCCATGATCGCTCTGACGCGGCCCAACAGAAACGCGCCATGGCGCTCAACCTCGTCATCGCCGCCATCACGTTCTGGAACACGATCTACATGGATAAAGCCGCCGGCCATCTCGCGAAGACCAGCCCCTTATTCGATCCAGCCCTCCTGCCGCATACATCGCCGCTCGGATGGGAGCACATCATCCTGTCCGGCGACTTCGACTGGCATTCCGGAGCCGCTGAGCGCAAAATTGCACGACCGTTAAACATCAGGCCAAACCGAGACGAAAGCTCGCGATCGGGTTCGCTAATTGTTCTCACTTAGCGTGGTTCTACGAAGAAACCTTCCGACGGGGCCTGTTAGATTGGAAACCCGATATCCCTGAACACTCACTTTGACACTAAAGCGCTGGAAGAGCTGGAGAAACAGTATGACTCCGCTCAGAACATGCGCAGCAACGGACCCAGGCTGACGGGGTTCATCACTTGCGCCGGCATTGCCTTTGCCCTGTATCACCTGTGAACGGCCGGGTTCGGCGTGACGCTGTGGGTGGTCTCCACCATGGTGTTCCACTTTGTGCTGTTTGGCCTGGTGGCGCTGGAAAGCTATTTTCCCACCCCCCTGGCCATATCAAGAACCCATCGAGCCTCGGCCTCACCACGCTTTATGATAGGCTGGATGGGATCACCGTGCCGGCATTGCTGGCCAACCCGGCCGGCGCAATGAAGGAGCGGCTGATCGGCGCCGCCAAACGGCTGGAGGCCAAGCTGAAACGGCCGGTTTCGATATCATAACACTGGCGGAGATGGCACACCGGGCTGCATTGCCGTGCCATTTTCGGGGTTCATAACCTGAGAATTTATAATCCGGCGAAAGACTGAACCGCCCGGCGGCGCCGGCGGGCAGCCACAGACGTTTCCGCCTCTCATCCTCGGAATTTTTTGCATGCTCCCGCCTCGCAACCGCTCTACTGTGCCGGCAAATAGACCTCTTGCCCGGTTGGACTTGCCATGACTCAGATCACCGACGCCCTGTTGGACAAAATCCGCACCCGCTTTGCCCAAGTTGACACCTGCTCCCAACAGGGCAGCCGCATCTTTTTTGAAAACGCCGGCGGCGCGCTGACGCTGAACGCGGTGGTGGAAACCTCCGCCCGCTATGCCGCAATCCCTGACAACCAGGGCCGCAACAACCCCGGCAGCCACGAGCTGGTGCGGGTGATCACCAAGGCCAAGGACGATATGCGCGTTTTCATGAACGCCCCCGGCGGCCAGTTCTTTGCCGGTGAAAGCGGCACCGAGCTGTTGTTCCGCCTGATCATGAACGCCTGTCTCGGCTCGCCTGAGGGCGGCACCGTTCTGGGCTCTACGCTGGAGCATCCGGCGACTCGCTCCGCCTGTGCCCGCTGGGCCGGCGTGGCGCGGCAGAACCATGTGCTGATCCCGCATGACAACGCCACCGGCACCGTCACTGCAGAGGCCTACGCCCGGGCGGTCACACCGGATACGGTTGTCGCGACCATTGTCCATACCTCCCCCGTGACGGGAATGGGCGTCGACCTTGCCGCCTGCGCCGCCGCCATCCGCGAAGTGGCGCCGGGCTGTCTGATCATCGTCGACGGCATCCAGCACGCCGCCCATGGCCGCATTGACCTGACCGCCTACGGCGCCGACGGCTATGTGATCTCGCCCTACAAGATGTTCTCGCGCCACGGCTATGGGCTGGCCTGGATCTCGGACCGGCTGACCGGGCTGCCGCACAATTCGCTGATCGACGGGCCGGAGGACAATTGGGAAATGGGCACCCGCGACACCGGCAGCTATGCAACTCTCTCCGATGTGGCCGATTACCTGGAATGGCTCGGCGGCGAGGTCAGCGGTGCCACGGACCGGCGCAAAAAATTCGTGGCTGCGGGGGAGGCAATCCATGCCCATGAAAAGGCACTGACCGATGCAATGATCCATGGCACCGGCAACCTGCCCGGCCTGGCGGAGATCGAGGGCGTCACCATTCTGGGCGGCGCAGATAACCCGGCGCGCGAAGGGCTGGTATCGCTTGCTGTTGATACTGTGCCGTCGGAGGAAGTGGTGAAGCGCCTGAACGAGCAGGGCATCCGCACCCACCTGCGCAAGGCGGATCACTACTCGGGCAATATCCTGACACCGCTCGGCATGGAGGCTTGCGTGCGCGTCTCCATGTGCCACTACAACAGCATCGGCGAAGTGGCAAAGTTCCTCGCCGTGATGAAAGAGATTGCAGGTTAGTGTCTTCCAAATTTGCTGAGGGCAGCGCGCGACCCTGGGAAAGTGCAAAGCGCATTCCCGGGGAGGGCCAGGCGCAGCCGGGCTTCTCTTTCAGCAGGAAGTGCCCCGCACTCTGATGACCCATCGAATCCGGGGCCATTGGGTTTGAATTCTTCACGGGTCATCCCATCCCCTCGCAGCTAGGGTCGCGACGACAGAATTGGCGGCTCTCCCCAGCCTGCGGGGCGGGCCGTGCCAGAGGCGCAGGTAAGGGAAACACAGGCATGAAAACCCATGCACAGGCAGTTGTCATCGGCGGGGGCCTGGTCGGCTGCTCGATCCTCTACCACCTGGCCAAACTCGGCTGGAAAGACGTGGTGCTGCTGGAGCGCGACGAGCTGACCGCCGGCTCCACCTGGCACGCGGCGGCCAACATCCACGGGCTGCACGACAACAACAACGTGACCCGCGTCCAGCACTACACGATGAACCTGTATAAGGAGCTGGAGAAGGAAACCGGCCAGGGCTGCGGCGTGTTCCAGCCGGGTTCGCTGTATCTTGCCAAAACCGAACAGCGCGAGCATCAGCTGCGCCTGCAGGAGGCCAAGGCGAAATACTACGGGCTGAACTTCCACGAGGTCAGCCGCGAGCAGGCCAAGGAGCTGCACCCGCTGGCGCAGTTCGACGACATCCGCTGCATCATGTTTGAACCCGATGGCGGCAATGTGGACCCCTCCGGCGTCACCATGGCCTATGCGGCCGGCGCGCGCGCCATGGGGGCGCAGATCGAACGGTTCTGCCCGGTGATCGGCACCGAGCAGCAGCCCGATGGCACTTGGATCGTGAAGACCGAAAAGGGCGACATCCATACACAATGGGTGGTGAACGCCGGCGGTCTCTGGGGCCGCGAAGTGGCGGCCATGGCGGGACTCACCCTGCCCTTGCAGCCCACCGAGCACCAGTATTTTGTGACCGAGAGCATTGACGAAGTGGCAAACATGGGCCGCCGCCTGCCCTCGATCGCCGACCGTGACGGCGAATACTATTTCCGCCAAGAGGGCAACGGCTTCCTGATCGGCGCCTATGAAAAGGACATGCGATTCTGGGCAGAAAACGGCACCCCGCTGGACTTTGCACATGAGCTGTTCCCCGACGATCTGGACCGGATCATGGAGAACGTGATCCGCGCCACCGAGCGGGTGCCTTGCGCCGAGACCGCAGGCGTCAAACGGGTTATCAACGGCCCGATGATCTGGTCGCCGGATTCGAACGCCATCTGGGGCCCGGTGCCCGAGCTTAAGAACTACTTCTGCTGCACTGGCATCATCCCCGGCTTCTCGCAGTCCGGCGGCCTCGGCCTGCTGGCAGCCCAGTGGATGATCGAGGGCGAGCCGCAGTACGACATGTTCGCCTGGGATCTGGCGCGCTTTGGCGACTGGGCCGACAAGGCCTTCACCAAGGCCCGGGTCGAGGACCAATACGCGCACCGTTTCGCCATCCACTTCCCGAACGAGGAACGCAGCGCCGGCCGCCCGGCCCGGGTGCGCCCTGTATACGAGCTGCAAAAGGAACTGGGCTGCGTATTCGGCCTGAACTGCGGCTGGGAACATCCCCTGTGGTTCTCCGGCACCCCCGGCACCCAGGACACCAACAGCTTCACCCGCCAGAACTGGTGGGAGCCGGTGGGCCGCGAGGTCAACATGCTGCGGGAAAATGTCGGCGTTATCGACATCTCCAACTTCGCCAACTACGTGATCAAGGGGCCGGGCGCCTTTGACTGGCTGGACAAGCTGGTCGCCAACAAGGTGCCCACTGAGGTCGGCCGCTCCTGCCTGACCCCGCTGATCTCGGTGCGCGGCGGCGTGGCTGGCGACTTCACCATCACCAAAGTGGCCGATGACGAGTACATGATGGTCGGCTCCGGCATGGCGGAACGCTACCACCAGCGGTTCTTCAACATGGTGGAGCTGCCGGAAGGCACCACGTTTGAGGTCGCCACCAACCGCATTGCGGGATTCAACGTGGCCGGTCCAAAATCGCGCGGCATGCTGCAGCGGATGACTAATGCGGATCTATCGAACGAGGGTTTCCGCTTCATGCGCTCGCGCACCATCGACGTGGCAGGCGTGGAATGCCTGGCGGTCCGGGTGTCGTTCACCGGCGATCTGGGCTGGGAACTGCATTGCGCCGAGAAGGATCAGGTCAAGCTCTACGCCGCCCTCTTGGAGGCGGCGAAGGAGTTCGATGGCGGCCCTGTGGGCGGCCGTGCGCTCGCCAGCTTGCGGATCGAAAAGGGCTATGGCTCCTGGGGCCGCGAATACAGCCAGGAATACTGGCCGCAAGAGGTTGGCCTGGCCGGGCTCATCAAGCTGGACAAGGACTTCCTTAACAAGGATGCGTATCTCAAGGTCAAGGACAACGCCCCGCGCGAAGTGCTGTCGGCGTTTGAGATCGACGCGGTCAACGATGCCGATGCCTCGGGCGGCGAGCCTATATTCACACCGGACGGCCAGCCGGTGGGCCGGGTCACCTCGGGCGCCTATGGCTATTCGGTCGGCAAATCGCTGGCGCTGGGATATGCCAACCCGGCGGTTGGCAAGCCCGGCGATGAGGTCGAAGTCTACATCCTCGGCAAGCCGCACAAGGCGCGAATCCTGGAAGCGGCCGCCTTCGACCCCTCGGGTGCGCGTCTGCGGGCTTAAGGCATTCCGGCAATAAACCGGGTCACCATTTCTTGGTGGCCCGAATTGAAACGCGAAGGGCAGCGCCCGCAGACGGGAGGGACCAGCCTGCATTGTGTCGCAGCACACACGGCGGAAAAATTAAATGGGCGCCATCCCGGCCGTCAGCCAAGCTGCAAATGCCACTTCATCCACATCGCCGGTGGCGAGGTTTTCCATCATCCGTACGCCCTCAACCGGGTCTGGACGGAACTGGTAGCCGTTCAACCTCAGGAAGGTGACAGCCGTCACAAAGGCCGTGCGCTTGTTGCCATCGACAAAGGCATGCGCCTTGGCAATGCCAAACGCATAAGCCGCGGCGACTTCCGCCACCTCTGCATCGGAATAGGCCGCAAGGTTCATCGCCCGCGCACAGCCCATCTCCAAGAGCGCCTTGTCGCGCATGCCTGCCGCGCCGCCGTGGCGGGCAATCTGCCGGTCATGAATGATGATAACCGCTGTCAGCGGCACCCAAATGTACTTGCTCACGCAAGCGCCTGCAGCAGATCGCGATTCTCATCCATCACGATCTCAGCCGCGGCCAGCGCCTCGGCCACCGAGGGGTCATGCGCCACCACCCTGAGGCTGCCGTCATCGCCGCGCACCACAAACAGCGTGTCGCCTTCCTTGGCGTCCAGCATGGTGAGCATCTCTGTCGTCAGGGTGATGACAGCAGAGTTCCCGACTTTTCTGATCTTGGTTTCAATCATGGATGCGCCTTCCGTATATATGCATGTATATACGCGCGGACGAATGGGAAATCAATGCGGCCCGCCGTTTCCGCCTGTCCTTACAACTACATCTCCGCCGCCGCCTGCAGCAGCCAGGTCTTGAAATACTTGACCGAGGGCGTCGCCGCCTTGTCCTTGAAGGTGGCGAAATAGGTCCAGGGGCAGTCGAGATCAAAGTCGAACGGCTCCACCAGCCGCCCGGCCTCCACATGCGAACGCACCAGCGATTTCGGCAGCACCACACAGCCAAGCGCATTGACCGCGAATTCCAGCCCCATGTTGGACGAATTGGTCTGCAAGCCGCCCTTCAGCTCGATCCCGGACAGCCCGAAATGCTTGGCGGTCTTTTCCCAATAGACCGGGCGGCCCAGGATGTGGATCAGCTTGGCCTCCGCCAGCTGTTCCGGTCTGCTCAGCGGCTTGCCGGCTGCCCGGAACTCCGGCGAGCAGACAAGCGCCAGCTTTTCATCCCACAGCTTGACCGCCGGCCCCATCACATCGTCGACATGGTTGATTGTGATCGAAATGTCCGAAACGTTGGTCTCAACATCGACCCAGATGGTGCTGTGAATGGTCAGATCGATATCCGGGTGTGCCTTGGTGAAATCCTCGATCACGTCGATCAGCCATTTCTCCGCCAGGCTGACCGGGCAGGAAATCACCACTTCCCGCTTGTGGCTTTGCGAGATCAATAGCTGGGTGGCACTGTCGATCTCCTGCAGCGCGTGCCGCACCGAGGGCAGATAGGCCTCGCCCACATCCGTCAGCGACAGCGACCGCGGGTGGCGCACAAACAGCGGCCGGCCGATGAATTCCTCCAGGCTGCGCACATGGTTCGATACCGCCGACTGGGTGCAGTTCAGCTCATCCGCCGCCGAGGTGAAGCTGAGGTAGCGCGCCGCGGCCTCGAACGAGCGCAGGAATGTCAGATGAGGCAGGTTTTTCATGGGACAGTCCGCTGGCGGTTTCGGGGCCATGATCCCATGCTTTGGAATGGGCTGCAATTCCCAGAAGTTAGCGCCACAGAGAGGCCGGAAAACGACGCCTGACGCAGTATTCACGAAATATTCCGCGGCTTTGACCCCCTTTAATTTGTGTGTCACCTGCCGCCATCGAGCCTAGCCTGTTGCGGAAACCGCCCTGGGAGAGAACCGCCATGGCCGCCACATTCGACCGCGCCGCCGATTTCATCTTCGGCCTTACCCCCGGCGGCCTGCCGGAAACCACCCGCCAGGCCGCGGCGCTGATGTTTCTCGACACCCTGGGGATCACCATCGGCGCCACCCCGATGATGGCTGGCCGTATCGCCCGCGAAACCGCGGCGGCGCTCTATGGCTGCGGTGAGGAAGGCTTCGCTGCGCGGATGCTGTTCGACGGCCGCAAGGTAAGCGTGGCAGGTGCCGCCTATGCCGCCGCCACCGCGACCGACAATCTGGACGGCCATGACGGCTATTATCCGACCAAGGGCCATATCGGCGTGGTGGTGATCCCGGCAATTGCCGCACTGGCGGAAACCGTGCCGGATTTTTCGGGGCCGGAAGCGCTGACCATTACCACGCTGGGCTATGAGCTGGCGGGCCGCGCCGCCCTGTCGCTGCACGCCACCGTTAGTGATTACCACACCTCCGGCGCCTGGAACGCGCTGGGGGTGGCGGCGATGGCGGCCCGGATGCGCGGCCTCAGCCGGGCGCAATTGCGCGAGGCGCTGGGGATTGCCGAATTCCACGGCCCTCGCAGCCAGATGATGCGCGAGATTGCCAACCCCTCGATGCTGCATGACGGCTCCGGCTGGGGTGCGATGGTTGGGATGTCGTCGGCGGTCTTGGCAGAGAAAGGTTTCACCGGGGCCCCGGCGATCACCCTTGAGGAAGACCGGGTGGCGGAACACTGGGACGACCTCGGTAGTTTCTGGCAGATGGAGCATCAGTATGTGAAACCCTACCCGATCTGCCGCTGGGCCCATGCGCCGATCGACGCGCTTCGGCAGGTGATGCTGCAACACGATCTGAGCCACGAAAAACTTGCCAGGATCCGCATCAACACCTTCCACGAAAGCGCCTGCCTCTACCCCGGCATGCCTTCGACCACCAGCCAGGCGCAGTATTCACTTGGCTTTGCGGTGGCGGTGCAGGCCGCCTATGGCCGCATCGGGGTCGAACATATCTCGGGCGAGGGTCTGGCCGACCCGCTGGTGGCCTCGATCCACAAGCGGATCTCAGTTGCCGAGGCGGCGCGCCATTCGGTGCGCTTTCCCGCCTGCCGGGTGGCTGATGTGGTGGTGACGCTGACCGACGGCCGGGTGATCGACTCCGGCGATGTGCATGCGCGCGGCGGCCCCGAGGCGCCATTCTCTAAGGAAGACGTGGTTCGCAAATTCATGGAGTTCGCGGCGCCTTCGCTGGGGGAAACGCGTGCCGGCGAAATCCGTGATGCAGTGCTGGGGTTCACCAGCGGAGACAGCAAATTCTCCGATCTCGGCCGTCTGATCTACGACGCGCCTGAACATTTAGCCAGCAAGCCAACCTGAAAGGCGAACGATATGGCACGCGACAGACCCGGCGGCGGACGCCGGACCAGATCAAGGAGGATCCCGGCGTCATCACCATCAACCCGGTGAACTCGCCGCGGCTGTTTGACGATGCGGTGGGCGACGGGCTGATTGCGATTGAGGAATACGGCCAGCCGGTGAAGGTGACGCCTTCCACCCTGATGGGGGCGATGGCACCGGTGACCCTGCCTGTGGTGCCGGCCCCTCGTGCTCCCCGGAGTATTTTCACCCAGAACGAAGCCCCCTCCCAAACGGGCGCGGGCGGTGCAGAGCGGACCAATCAGCGCGGTCCGAAATACTCTGCCAGATGGTCGATCAAAGCGCGGATCCGCGCTGTGAGATGGCGGCTGGACGGATAAACCGCGTAGAGCGTGATCGGATCGGTTTCCTGTGTTTCGAATAGCACTTGCAACCTGCCATCCTGCAGAAACGGCAGCGCGGTGTAATGCGGGCAGCGGGCAATCCCGAGGCCGCTGGCAGCCATATGGGCCACAGCACGCGGTGAATTGGCACGAAAAGTGCCGCCGACAATGACTGTCCGCTGCCGGTCCTTGCGGCCGAAGGTCCAGGCATCCGGCTGCGGCGAGGTCATCTGCAGCAGGCAGTTGCGGGCAGCCAGCGCCTCGGGTTCGCCAGGGGTTCCCTGCGCCGCCAGATAGGCCGGCGACGCCACCACCACCAGCCGCATGGCACAGAGCTTGCGCGCGATCAGCGTCGAATCCTTGAGAGCTCCGAAACGGACCGCCAGATCCACGCCCTCCTCCAGGATAGGCAGGTGGCGGTCGGACAGCAGCAGTTCAACCGCCACCTGAGGATGCATCTGCTGGAACGGCTGCAAGGCTTCGACCAGCTCCCGGCTGCCGAAGCCGGTAGGCGCAGTGATCCGGACCGGGCCGCCCAGCTCCTGCTGGCGCAGCTGCACCACGTCCTCCAGCTCGTCGAACTGATCCAGCAGCGGCAGGCAGCGCTCCAGATAGGCGCGGCCCGTGTCGGTCAGCGTTACCTTGCGGGTGGTGCGGTTCAACAGCTGCGCACCCAGCTGTTCCTCCAGCCGGGCCACATATTTGCTGGCCAGTTTGGTGCTGATACCCAGCTGCAAGGCACCGCTGGTAAAGGAGCTTTGCGCCGCAACGGCCGCAAAGGTGCGCATGCAGGCCAATTTGTCCATCGCGTCTCTCCCGGCGCCTTTATTTATGAACACTGCATACACAATCAATCGCCGAAAAGGAATATTATCGCCCTTGGGCGCCGCCGCTATCTTGCCCGTGTTATCAATAACCCACGGCACATGCCGCACAGAAGGATCCCAGTCATGCCGCATTCCATCCGCATTCACAGCTTCCCCCTCTCCGGTCACTCCCATCGGGTAGAGCTGTTCGCCAGCCTTGCCGGCATCGCCCATGAGGTGATCAACGTCGACCTTGCAGGCGGTGAACACAAACAGCCCGCGTTTCTGGTGTTGAATCCCGCAGGCCAGGTTCCGGTGATCGAGGATGGCGAAACCGTCTTGTCCGATTCCAACGCCATTCTGGTCTATCTCGCCCGCAAATACGCGCCGTCCTGGCTGCCATCCGATCCGGTTCTGGAAGCGGAAGTGCAGAAGTTCCTGACCCTGGCGGCGGGCGACATTGCCTTTGGCCCGGCAGCCGCGCGGCTGATCACCGTCTTCAACGCGCCGCTGGACGCGGAGTTCTGCGCCACCGTCGCCGCGCGTGTGCTGGGCAGGATCGATGCCCATATGGAGGGCCGCGGCTTCCTGGCCGGCGACACCCCCACAATCGCCGATGTGGCGGTCTACTCCTATCTGGCCCACGCGCCCGAGGGCGGAATCCCGTTGGAGCCCTACCCGAATGTGCGTGCCCTTCTGGCCCGCATCGAAGGCCTGGAGGGCTTCAAGCCGATGCCCGCCACCAAGGCTGGCCTGGCGGCCTGACCCCTTGCGCGGCGGCTGCTCTGACGGCCGTCGCCTCTCTCCTTCAGACAACAGGAGGTTTCCGTGACTCCCTTTGATGCAGACAGCCCCTCGCCCTTTCATGAAGGCGAGCAGGAAATGCAGCGCCGCGCGGGCAAGCGTGATGCAATGGAAGCCTTCGCCCGCCGGCTGATCCGCCCCTTCATGCCGGATCAGCACCGCGCGTTCTTTGCGCAGCTGCCGTTTCTGGCGGTAGGCGCGGTGGACCATCAGGGCTGGCCCTGGGCAACCCTGCTGAGCGGCCCGCCCGGATTTGCTGCCACCCCGGATGCGCGGCATATGCATGTATCACTGAGCGGCAGCACCGAGGATCCCGTCCATGTTGCCATCCGCAAGGGCGCGCCATTGGGGATTTTGGGGATCGAACTGCACAGCCGCCGCCGCAACCGGGTCAACGGGCGCATCATTGCCGCCGCGCGGCACGGGTTTACCCTGCGTGTCGATCAGTCTTTTGGCAACTGCCCGCAATACATCCGGCTGCGGGATTTGAAACCTGCAGAACCACGGGTAGCTGCCAAGCCGCAGCGCTTTGTCAGCTTAGACAGCGCCCGCACCGCACTGATTTCCGATGCCGACATGTTCTTTGTCGCAAGCCATGTGCCTGCGGCGGCGCACCCCGAACGCGAAGGCGTCGATGTCTCGCACCGGGGCGGGCGGCCCGGTTTTGTCCGCGTCGACGGCAACACCCTTGCCATCCCCGATTTCCCCGGCAACAACCATTTCAACACCTTGGGAAATTTCCTGCTGAACCCGCGCGCGGGCCTGGCGTTTGCGGATTTCGAAACAGGCAGCCTGCTGCTGCTGACCGGTACGGTTGAGCTGCTGGGCGAAAACCACCCTGATGTCACCACCTTTCAGGGCGCTGAGCGCGGCTGGCGGTTTACCCTGCACCAAGGCATCTGGCTGGAGGGCGTTCTGCCCTTCCACGCCGAACGCGGTGATTTTTCACCCAACACATTGATGACGGATACTTGGTCTGAGTCAGAGGCCCGCGAAACCCTGGAAGCACAACGCAGCGCGTGGCGCCGCTTTCAGGTTGCGCGGGCCGAACAGGAAAGCACCGCGATCCGCTCCTTTTATCTGCAGCCGGAGGACGGCGGCCCGCTGCTGCCATTTGAGGCCGGCCAGTTCCTGACCCTCCGCGCCGCGCCGCCCGGCACAGAAAGGCCGCTGGTGCGGACTTACACGGTCTCCTCAGCCCCTGGGGAAGGCCACTACCGCATCTCGGTCAAACGCGAGGAGAACGGCACCCTGTCCCGGCTGCTGCATGACACCCTGCAGCCCGGCATGATGATTGAGGTCAAGGCCCCGCGCGGCGCTTTCTTTCTGGACCCGTCGCAAATGCGTCCAGCGGTGCTGATCGCCGGCGGCGTGGGGATCACGCCCATGATTGCCATGGCGCGCCACAGCTTGCGCGAAGGGCTGCGCACCCGCCATCAGCGCCCGCTTATTCTTTTGCACGCTGCGCGCAGCGTCCGGGACCGCGCCTTTGCCAGTGAACTGCGCAGGCTTGAGCAGGCCGCCGGCGGCATGATCCGGTATGTTTCGCTGATCAGCAAACCTGCCGCGGATGAGGTGGCAGGCAGGGATTTCGATCTGACAGGCCGCATCGATACCGGAATCCTGCAGCGGCTGCTGCCGCAGCAAAGGGCTGATGTCTACCTCTGCGGACCTGGCGGGTTCATGCAGGCCGTCTATGACAGCCTTCTCAGCCTTGGTGTCCGCGACGCTGACATCCACGCCGAGGCCTTCGGGCCATCCGCATTGGCGCGCGCCGCAGATGCCGCGCGCCTGAAGGATACAGTGCCAGAAGCCGCAACCGCCATTGTCCGCTTCACCAGATCCGGATTTGAACAGCCGTGGACCCCCGCAGACGGAACCCTGCTTGAGCTGGCAGAAACCCATGGGCTGACACCGGAATTCAGCTGCCGCGCCGGTAATTGCGGCAGCTGCAGCACCCGGCTTGGCGCAGGCAAAGTGTCCTACCGCCGCGCGCCATCGGCTGCGCCTGCGCGAGGGGAAACACTGATCTGCTGCGCCGTCCCTGCGTCAGACACAATCGAACTGGATTTGTGACCCGGACTCGCTCCGTGAAGCCGCACCATCGTGCCATTGCCACCGGCGGCGGCGTTGCCGGCGCCTCTGCCCTCGATCACCCGGCACTTCGGAATGACCGGCCCGAACGAGCAGCTGCCCGGTGCACCTTATGCCACCGGTTTGAAACGCGGACGGCGGATGGGCTCAGCGCAAAATTATCCCGAATACTGAAAGCTCACCCACCACGGTGACGTTTTGCACATGATCTCCCAGCGGGTAGCGCCGCAGGCTGTGCCGTCGCACCTGCGCCACAATTCCAACACCGAGGCGCAAATCACCCGGACCGGGAGTTCGCCGAAGGGGCACTGGAGCGCTGACAGCGCAGCCCTTGCTGCAGCGGAACGGGCGCGGGGCCGGTCCCTCGCACCCGCAGGCTGGACAAGGTTCCACCCGGTGCCGCAGTATCCGGGTATTGGCCCGCGGTGCGGAACCATTGCGCACGGCCGCAGGTTCTCCTTGGGGACAGCAACTTGCCCGCCCCTGCGGCTCCAAAGGAAGTGACCACACCGTGAATGCAATGCCCGGTACAAAGGCGCATTCTCTATAGGCGAAAACCAGGCCCGCGGAACCAGCCGCGCCGCCAAGCCCCCAAAGGAGCGACGGAAAACATGTCCCAGATATCCAGCACCGTCCTGGCGCTGCTTGAATTCCTGTCATATGCGTTCATCTTTGTCTTCGGCGCCGGCGTTTTATGGCTGGTAGTGATCTACATCCGCGACAAAACCCAGACCGACAGCACCCTGCGCCGCAATTACCCGGTGGTGGCCCGCTTCCGCTATTTCTTTGAACATATGGGCGAATTCTTCCGGCAGTATTTCTTTGCCCTGGACCGCGAGGAAATGCCGTTCAACCGGGCGGAACGCTCCTGGGTTTACCGGGCCGCCAAGAATGTGGACTCCACCATTGCCTTCGGCTCCACCCGGGATCTGCGCCCGGCCGGAACAGTCTATTTCGCCAATTGCCCCTTCCCGGCGCTGGCGCAGGACGCAACGCCCGCCGCCTCCGTCACCATCGGCCCTTACGCGCGCCACCCCTACACCACGGATTCGATCTTCAATATCTCCGGCATGAGCTTTGGCGCCATCTCCGTGCCCGCGGTCCGCGCGCTGTCGCATGGCGCCAGAAAGGCCGGCATCTGGCTCAACACCGGCGAGGGCGGGCTGTCGCCCTATCATCTGGAGGGCGGCGCTGACATCGTGTTCCAGATCGGCACCGGCAAGTTCGGCGTGCGCAAGCCCGAAGGCGGCTTTGACGAGGACAAGCTGCGCGCGGTCGCTGCGCATGACTCTGTCCGCATGTTCGAGCTGAAGCTCAGCCAGGGCGCCAAGCCCGGCAAGGGCGGCATTCTGCCCGGCGCCAAGGTGACACCGGAAATTGCCGCCATCCGCGGCTTGATCCCCGGCGAGGACGCCATCAGCCCCAACCGCCACCCGGAGGTCAGTACGGTAAGCGACCTTCTGGACATGATCGCCTATATCCGCGAGGTGACCGGCAAGCCGGCGGGCTTCAAGGCGGTGCTGGGCGCCTATGGCTTTATCGAGGGCCTGTGCCAGGAGATCCTCTCCCGCGGCGTCGAAAGCGCGCCGGATTTCATCACCATCGACAGCGCCGACGGCGGCACCGGCGCCGCCCCGATGAGCCTGATTGACAACATGGGCATGCCGCTGCGCGAAAGCCTGCCGCTGACCGTCGATATCCTGACCCGCTATGGGCTGCGCGAGCGGATCAAGGTCTGCGCCAGCGGCAAGCTGATCAACCCGTCCGAAGTTGCATGGGCCTTTTGCGCCGGCGCCGATTTTGTCAACTCCGCCCGCGGCTTCATGTTTGCGCTCGGCTGCATCCAGGCCCTGCAGTGCAACAGGAACACCTGTCCCACCGGCATCACCACCCATGACCCCAAGCTGCAATTCGGACTCGACCCCGCCAGCAAATCCGAACGCGTCGCCTATTACGCCAAGAACATGAAAAAGGAGGCCGAAATCATCGCCCACAGCTGCGGCGTCGCGGAACCGCGGCTGCTGCAGCGTTACCACGCGCGCATCGTGCTGGATAACGGCCGTTCCGTCTCGATGGATGAACTGTTTCCGGTGCCGGCACAGCAGCACGCCGCGCAATAAGCCGCCCTCCCCTGCACTCTCAATCAACAGGAGCCCCCATGCCCGAGACCCGCTCTGTGCCCCATTCCCCCGCCAAAGCTTCTGACCTGCTGGTCGACGCGCTGGAGGCCGAAGGCGTCGAATACGTCTTTGCCGTCCCGGGCGAGGAAAACCTCGACCTGCTGGAATCCCTGCGCACCTCGAAGATTGAGCTGGTGCTGACCCGCCATGAACAGGGCGCCGCCTTCATGGCCGCCACCTATGGCCGCCTGACCGGCAAGGCGGGCGTCTGCATGGCGACACTGGGCCCCGGCGCCACCAATTTCGCCACCCCCGCCGCCTATGCCCATCTGGGCGGCATGCCGCTGATCATGATCACCGGCCAGAAGCCGATCAAGAAATCGAAACAGGGCCGGTTCCAGATCATCGACGTGGTGGGTCTGTTCGAGCCGATCTGCAAGATGTCCAAACAGATCGTGCACGGCAATACCATCCCGGCGCTGATCCGCGAGGCATTCCGCACCGCCGAGGAGGAACGCCCCGGCGCCGTCCTGTTGGAACTGCCGGAGGACATCGCGGCAGAGGAAACCGATGCCTCCGTCATCCCGCCCCACCCGCGCCATTACGCGGTGGCGGGGGACGAGGTGCTGACCGAGGCCGCGGAAATGATCCGGGGCGCTAAGATGCCGCTGCTGCTGCTTGGGGCCGGCGCCAACCGCCGCAAGGCGCGCTCTGCCCTGTGTGATTTTACCGGCCTGATCCAGATCCCCTTCTTCAACACCCAGATGGGCAAGGGCGTGGTCGATGAACGCTCGGACCTGTTTCTGGGCACCGCCGCGCTGTCGGACGGCGATTATTTGCACTGCGCCATCGAACGCGCCGACCTGATCATAAACGTGGGCCACGACGTGGTTGAAAAACCGCCCTTCTTCATGGAGGACGGCGGCACCAAGGTGATTCATGTGAACTACAAGGCAGCGCAGGTCGACCAGGTCTATTTCCCGCAGCTGGAGGTGGTCGGCGACCTGGCGCAATCGATCACCCGGCTGGGCAATATCCTGGGCGGCCCGCTGGACTTTGACCGCAGCTATTTCCAGCGCATCAAGCAGGAAACCGAGAAACACCTCTCCGACCGCGCCGGCGATGCGCGTTTTCCGGTGATCCCGCAGCGGCTGGTGGCGGACACCCGCAAAGTGATGGGCGACTGCGATATCATCGCGCTGGACAATGGTATCTACAAAATCTGGTACGCCCGCAATTACAAGGCTTACCACTCCAACACCGTTCTGCTGGACAATGCGCTGGCGACGATGGGCGCGGGCCTGCCATCGGCGATGATGGCGGCCAAGCTGAACCCGGACCGCCGGGTGATGGCGATCTGCGGCGACGGCGGCTTTATGATGAACAGCCAAGAGCTGGAAACTGCCGTCCGCCTCGGCCTCAACCTGGTGGTGACGGTGCTCAACGACAGCTCTTACGGCATGATCCGCTGGAAGCAGTCGCACGCAGGCTTTGCCGACTGGGGGCTGGAATTCGGCAACCCGGATTTTGTCCAGTACGCCAACAGTTACGGCGCCACCGGCCACCGGATCGAGCGCACAGAAGACTTGGTGCCTACGTTTGAGAACGCCTTTGACGCGGGCGGCGTGCATCTGATTGACGTGCCGGTGGACTACAGCGAAAACCAGCGCGTGCTGATTGATGAACTGGCTGAAAAAGTGTGCCTGATATGACCGGAACCGTAAAAGTCGTGAACCCCTTCAGCCTGGAGCGCATCGGCACGGTCGAGACCTCAGACTGGGACCGGATCGACGCGATGCTCACCACCGCGCATGGGCTGTTCCGCCAGCGGGATAGCTGGCTGCCGGCCTATCAGCGGATAGACATCCTTAAGAAAACCGCCCGGCTGATGGAAGCGCGGTTCGACGAGCTGGCGCTGCTGATCGCCAGCGAGGGCGGCAAGCCGCTGGTGGATGCCAAGGTAGAGGTCAAACGCGCCATCGACGGGGTGGAGCTGTGCGTGCATGAGATCGGCCAGATGACGGGCAAGGAAATCCCGATGGGCTTGACCGAGGCCGGATCGGGCCGGATTGCCTTTACCCAGCGCGAGCCGATCGGCGTGGTCGTCGCCGCCAGTGCCTTCAACCACCCTCTGAACCTGATCGTGCATCAGGTGGCGCCCGCGGTGGCCACCGGCTGCCCGGTGATCGTCAAACCGGCGCAGGACACGCCGCTGTCCTGCCAGGCCTTTGTCGCGATGCTGCACGAGGCCGGGCTGCCGCCGGACTGGTGCCGCGAGGTGGTCTGCTCCAACGCAGTGGCGGAAATGATGATCACCGATGCGCGGGTCGGCTTCTTCTCTTTCATCGGCTCCGCCCGCGTCGGCTGGATGCTGCGCTCCAAACTCGCCCCCGGCACCCGCTGCGCACTGGAACACGGCGGCGCCGCGCCGGTGATCGTGGCCGGGGACGCGGATATCGACGCGATGATCCCGGCGCTGGCCAAAGGCGGCTTCTACCACTCCGGCCAGGTCTGCGTCTCGGTGCAGCGGGTGTTTGCTCCCGCCGCCAAGGCCGAAGAGATCGCGCAGAAGCTGGCCGAAGCCGCCAAGGCGCTGAAGGTTGGCGACGCCACCGACCCCAGCACAGATTGCGGCCCGCTGATCCGCCCTGCCGAGGTCGACCGGGTGGAGGAATGGGTGCAGGAGGCGCTCGACGGCGGTGCCAAGCTGCTGACGGGCGGCAAGCGCCTGGGTGAGACCACCTATGCCCCCACCGTGCTGCTGGACCCGCCCGCGGACGCCCGCGTCTCAAGGCAGGAAATCTTCGGCCCGGTGATCTGCGTCTACAGCGCGGACAGCATCCCAAAGGCAATTGAGACCGCCAACAGCCTGCCCTTTGCCTTCCAGGCCGCGGTTTTCACCCAAAGCCTGGACACCGCGATGCAGGCGGTGCGGCAGCTTGATGCCACCGCGGTTATGGTCAACGACCACACCGCCTTCCGCGTCGACTGGATGCCCTTCGCAGGCCGCCGCCAGTCCGGCTACAACACCGGCGGCATCGGCTACACCATGCATGACATGACCCAGAACAAGATGGCGGTAATCAAGCTCTGACCGCGCCGGGCGCGGCCTGCGCCCGGCAATTATCCAGCCCGCCCGCTTTCGCCCTTTCCGCCTGCGGGTTCCGCCGCTATGCCGGCAGCATCCCAAGACAGGAAAGGCATCGACCATGACCATCACCCGTTCCGGCACCACCGCCCGCTCCAGCAAGATCGTCAAGCACAACGGCGTTGTCTACCTCAGCGGCCAGGTCTCCGAGGCCGATACCGCCGCCGAACAGACCCGCGAAATCCTCGCCAAGGTCGACGCCCTGCTGGCCGAGGCCGGCAGCGACAAGACCCGGCTGCTGCAAACCGTGATCTGGCTGTCGGACATGAGCTATTTCGCCGAGCTGAACGAGGTCTGGAACGCCTGGGTGCCCGAAGGCCACGCCCCGGCCCGCGCCTGCGGCGAAGCCAAGCTGGCCCGCGAGATCCTGAAAGTCGAAATTATCGTCACCGCCGCCTGCGACTGATCCGGTTGCCGTCCGGCTAATGCACTGCGCCGGGCCTCCTTGAGGCCCGGCGCTTTTGGTTTCATCCCTGTAATCCGGATCAGGCAGGCAGATCCCCGGTGATCCCGGTGTCCTCCGGTCCGCTGGCACGCACCTGGATCGGCTCCGCCGAGGGATCATCCCGCAGCGATTTATACAGCCCCCAGACCATCGCGATGATCAGGAATGAAATCGGGAAGGCGGTCGCGATCAGGGCCGTCTGCAGCGCGTTCAAACCACCCGACATCAGCAGCACGATGGCGGTTGCGCCGATCCCCGCGCCCCAGATGATGCGGAACTTGTTCGGCGGGTTTTCATCGCCCATCGATAGCATGGTGGTGATCACCAGGGTGCCGGAATCCGCCGAGGTCACAAACCAGCTGACCAGCAGCAGGGTTGCGAGCAGCGACAGCGGCCAGGCGGTCCAGCTCAGATCGCCCATCCAGGAGGTCGCCCCGAGATTGCCGATGGTGCCATACAGCGCCGCCGGCAGTTCCCAGTTGCGCACGGTGGCAATCACCCCTGCGCCGCCGTCGGACGCCGGGCCGGCGCCCATGTGCATCTCCTGCCAGATCGCAGTGCCGCCAAAGATGCACAGCCAGAAGAACACCGCGGCGGTCGGCACGCACAGCACCCCGACCATGAACTCGCGGATGGTGCGGCCATAGGAGATGCGGGCGATGAAAATGCCCACCAGCGGCGCCCAGGCGATCCACCAGCCCCAATAGAAGATGGTCCAGCCGCCCTGCCAGGCGATGTCCGCCTCTTCGGTGGCGGTCCAGAAGCCCATCGGGATGAAGTTCCACAGGTAGTCCCCGACAGAGGTGATGTAGAAACCCATCAGCCACTTGCCCGGGCCGATCACCACAAAGGCGGCCAGCAGCGCGACAGACAGCCAGATGTTCCATTCCGAGATCAGCCGGATGCCGCGGGCAACGCCGGACACGGTCGATGCGGTGGCGATGACGGACACGATGACGATCAGCACGATTTTCAGGGTCAGCGTCACCTCCAGGCCGAACAGCACGTTCAGCCCGGTGGCAATCTGGGTGGACCCCAGCCCCAGCGAGGTGGCAATGCCGAACACCGATCCGAACACCGCCAGCAGATCGACCGCATGCCCCCATGGGCCATAGATCCGCTCGCCCAGGATCGGATACAGGGTTGAGCGCATGGTCAGCGGCAGCTTCTTGCGGAACCCGAAATAGGCCAGGCAAAGCCCGACCAGCACATAAAGCGCCCAGCCGTGGAAACCCCAGTGGAAAAAGGTCACCCGCATCGCGTCCTGCGCCCGCTGCATGTTCATGTCCAGATGGCCCGCCATGTCGGCATGGGGGTTGTTCGGATAGCCAAAGGCGCCGGAATTGTCGAAATAGAAGATCGGCTCCGCCACCCCGAAGAACAGGATGCCGACGCCGATGCCGGCCGAGAACAGCATCGCGAACCAGCTGAAGTTGCCGAATTCCGGGCGCGAGTCGTCGTCGCCCAGCCGCAGCTTGCCAAACCGCGAAAACATCAGGCCAAAGCAGAAGAACATGCCGGCAATCAGCACTGCGATGTAGTACCAGCTGAACCAGCTTTCGATCCAGCCGCGGACGGATTTGTACAGGCCGTTTGCCAGCTCGACATTCAGCGCCGTGAAGATCACAAATGCGGCGATCATCCCGATCGCCGCCAGCCCCATCCCCGGATGAAGACCGGTAAAAAAGCCGGACTTCGCCACCAGGTGGCTGTTGGAATTGCTCTCAGACATTTGGTCCTCCCTTTGACCCTATAAGATTTGCCCCCCGGCGCTGGCCGCCTCGGGGGGCTGCCCGGCCCGCCGGGCAGAAATGTGTTCATCGTGTCCTGCCGTGCGCCGCAAGGGGCCGCCCGCCGTGCGGACCTTTCCCGCGGCAGGAGGCTTTGGCTGCGGGCCGGAGCGGGGAGGGTGTCCGGCCCGCAAAGCGGGGATTCCGGCTGCCTGGCAGGCGCGAAACACTGTTCCGCCATGCTGTGCGGCTGAACAGCCTGAAGGCTACCGGTCCCCATCTCAGCCCCTCAGCCGCGCTGGCCGACGTGGCGCCCGGCGCCTTCGGGCAGCGGCAGCCCCGCGTGCGCGGCGGCAAAACTTGCCAACTTGTCCGCCACCGCATCGGACGGCAGCGAAGTACCGCGCGCGTTCAGGTCCATATGCAGCAGCAGCGTTTCCACGGTCGCCGCCAGCTGCCCCTCGGGGCCGGACAGGCGGTGGAACAGATGCATCTTCTTGCCCTCGCCCGTCAGCACCTGGGTGGTGACGGTCAGCGCATCGCCCTCATGCAGCTCATCCAGGAAGCGCACGTGGTTCTCGACAGTGAAATAGCTGCCGCCCGCAGCGATATAGTCCGCATCGCAGCCGATCAGCTCCATAAACCGGTCGGTCGCCTGGGCCGAGGCCTCGGTATAATGCGCCTCGTTCATGTGCCCGTTGTAGTCGGTCCAGCTCTGCGGCACCGGACGGCTGACGGTCACCGGCAGATCCGCCGCCTCCGGCGTGGGCAGCGCTGCCTCATGGGAGTTGACCACACCGCCAGCGCCGCTGCCGGATTTCTTCAGCGCCCGCATCATGCCGACCAGGTTGTCGTCCCGCAGCCGCTCCAGCTCGCGGATCGGCATATGGCCCGACTGCGCATCCGACTGGCCGGCGATCAGGTCGACCAGCTCGTCGGTGAACTCCGGCACGTCCATCAGCTTGGTCCAGGGCCATTCCAGCGCCGGGCCGAACTGCGCCATGAAATGCTTCATGCCCGCTTCGCCGCCGGCAATCCGGTAGGTCTCGAACAGGCCCATCTGCGCCCAGCGGAGGCCAAAGCCCATGCGGATCGACTCATCCAGCTCTTCGGTGGTGCAGATGCCGTCCTTGATCAGCCACAGCCCTTCGCGCCAGACCGCTTCCAGCAGCCGGTCGGCGATATGGGCGTCGATCTCCTTGCGTACGGTCAGCGGGTACATGCCCACTTCGCGCAACAGGTCCGAAGCTTGCGCGCAGGTGTCCGCATCGCCCACCAGCTCGACCAGCGGCAGCAGGTAGACCGGGTTGAACGGATGCGCCACCACGGCGCGGGCGCCCTCGGCATTCAGCTCCGACGGCTTGAAGCCGGAGGTGGACGAGCCGATCACCGCAGCTGCCGGCGCATGCTCCACGATCTGCGCATGGATCTTGTGTTTGAGGTCCAGCCGCTCCGGCACGCTTTCCTGGATCCAGGATGCCTCCGCCACGGCCTCAGCCATGTCCGCGTGGAACGTCAGTTCCCCTTCCGCAGGCAGCGCCTTGTCATAAAGCGAGGGCAAGGAGCGGCGGGCGTTGGCCAGCACCTCATTGATCTTGCGCTCCGCTTCCGGGTCCGGGTCGAACACCCGCACGTTCCAGCCGTTCAGGAGGAACCGCGCGGCCCAGCCGCCGCCGATAACCCCACCGCCGATGATTGCTGCTGTTTTCATGATCTGTCCTCTGATCGCCCTCCCTGCCTCCAGCCGGTGCACAGGGGGTGTACAGGGGGTGCACGCATGGCACCCCCGGATTTCGGCCTATTTCGCCACCGGCGCGCGCTTGGTCAGGCCCAGCTTCTCGCGGACCGCGTCGGGGCCGATGATCTTGGCGCCCATGCCCTCGATCACGCCCGCCGCGCGTTCCACCAGCTGCGCATTGGTGGCCAGCACGCCCTTCTCCAGGAACAGGTTGTCCTCCAGGCCGACCCGCACATTGCCGCCTGCCAGCACCGATTGCGCCGCATAGGGCATCTGGTCCCGGCCAAGCGAGAACGCCGACCAGGTCCAATCCGCCGGCACATTGTTGACCATCGCCATAAAGGTGTTGAGGTCGTTCGGCGCCCCCCACGGCACCCCCATGCACAGCTGCACCAACGCGTTCTGCTCCAGAATTCCCTCTTTTACCAACTGCTTGGCAAACCACAGATGGCCGGTGTCAAAGGCCTCGATCTCCGGCTTCACGCCCAGACCGGTCATCATTTGCCCCATCGCCCGCAGCATCCCCGGCGTGTTGGTCATCACGTAATCAGCCTCGGCAAAGTTCATGGTGCCGCAGTCCAGGGTGCAGATTTCAGGCAGGCATTCGGCAATATGGGCCATCCGCTCGGTGGCGCCGATCATGTCGGTGGCTGTCTCATTGACCGGGAACGGGCTCTCGACTCCGCCAAAGACAATATCGCCGCCCATGCCGGCAGTGAGATTCAGCACCACATCCACTTCAGAGTCGCGGATTCGGTCGGTAAGCTCCCGGTAAAGCTCAAGTTTCCGGGACGGCGCGCCGGTCTCAGGGTCGCGCACATGGCAATGAACAACGGCGGCGCCAGCCTTGGCCGCCTCAATCGCGGACTCGGCGATTTGCTTGGGGCTGCGCGGCACATGGGGGGATTTGTCCTGAGTGCCGCCCGAGCCGGTCACGGCACAGGTGATAAAGACGTCTCGGTTCATGGTCAGGGGCATGGTTTCGCTCCTTTGGGGTTAAGCTTGCAATTCAGGGTGATCCGCAAACAGCGCCAGCGCCTGCGGGTTGGCGAGGCCGGAGAGGTTGCGGACCGGGTGTTTGTTCACCACGTCGCGCACCGCCAGCTCGGCGGTCTTGCCGGATTTGGTGCGCGGGATGTCAGCGACGGCGATGATCTTTGCAGGCACATGCCGCGGTGAGGCGTTCTTGCGGATTTCAGTTTTGATACGGAGGGATAACTCATCGTCCAGTGCGACGCTTTCGGCCATGACCACAAACAGCACCACCCGCACGTCGTTGTCGGAATTTTGGCCGACAACCACCGCGTCCGACACCTCCTCGATCTTGTCGAGCTGGCGGTAAATCTCCGCGGTGCCGATCCGCACACCGCCGGGGTTCAGGGTTGCGTCCGAGCGGCCCAGCACGACAAAGCCGCCGTGCCCGGTTCGGATGGTGAAATCACCCTGCCGCCAGATGTTGGGATAGGCCTCGAAGTAGCTGGCGCGGTAGCGCGCGTTGCCCGGATCGTTCAGAAACCGCACCGGCATCGACGGGTGCGCATTGCGGCAGACCAGCTCGCCCGCCAAGCCCTCCACAGATTCGCCCTGATCGTTCAGGGTGGCCGCATCCAGCCCCAGCATCGGCGCCTGGATCTCGCCCTGATGCACCGGCAAAACCGGGCAGCCGCCGATGAAACAGCCCAGAATATCGGTGCCGCCGCAGATCGAGGCCAGCTGCACATCCGCCTTCCAATCAGCATAGACATGGGCAAACCCCTCCGGCGACAGCGGCGAACCGGTGGACAGAACCACCCGCAGCGCAGCCAGGTCATGGCTGTCCGCGGGCCGGTTCCGGCGCTTGAGAGAGGCGTCTATGTATTTGGCGGAAATACCAAAATGGGTGACTTTCTCCGTCTCGGCCAGATCGAACAGGCGGCGGATACCGGGATGCATCGGGTTGCCGTCGAACAGCACGATCACGGCCTCGGAGGCCAGCGCCGCCACCTGCCAGTTCCACATCATCCAGTTGCAGGTGGTGTAATAAAACATCCGGTCGCCCGGGCGCAGGTCGCAGTGCAGCTGCTGCTCCACCAGCATCCGCAGCAGGGTGCCGCCGCCGGAATGCTCGATGCACTTGGGCTTGCCGGTGGTGCCAGAGGAGAACATCACATAAAGCGGGTCGCGGAACCCCATCGGGCGGCAGTCCAGCGCCGGGGCGTCATCCTGTTTGAACGCTTCATAGGCCTCCATGCCCTCCGGCAGATCCGCAGCCTCCCCGGCATAGGGCCAGACCACGATGCGTTCGATCGACGGCACCCGGCCGGCGACCTCGGCAATCGCTGCACGGGTGTCAAAGGTCTTGCCGTTATAGAAATAACCGTCGGCGGCGAACATCAGCTTGGGTTCGATCTGACCCAAACGATCCACCACCACATCCGGCCCGCTTTCCGGCGCGCAAGAGGACCAGACCGCCCCCAAGGACGCCGTGGCCAGCATCGCCGCCACGGTCTGCGGCATGTTCGGAACGTAACCGGCCACATGATCGCCAGCGCCGATTCCGGCCTCCCGCAGCGCGGCGGCCAGCTGCTCGACCTCGCGTTTCAACTCCGCGCGGGTCCAGACCATGCGGCGGCCGTCCTCGCCACTGAACACAATGGCCTCGCGCCCATCGGCGTTCTTCAGGAAGGTGTCCACGACGTTCAGCCGCGCCTCGGGGAAGAACCGCACCTGCATCGGGTCGGCATCCGGCAGCAGAGGCACCCCGCCCTGGTCCCCCGCCAGTCCGCAAAACTCCCAGGCCAGCGGCCAGAACGCCTGCGGCCGCGCAACCGACCAGGCGTGCAGATCCGCGAACCTATCCAGCGCCGTGCCGGCAGCGGCAGCGGCTTGCGCCATGAAATCACACAGCAAAGGTTTGCGGCGCGCCGAAAGATCCGGCTGCCAAAGAAGGGGAGCAGTTGTCATGGGACTATCTATAATTAGAGAGCAGTCGTCGGTTCAGCATCGGCGGATCGTCAAGAAGCTTGACTTTCCGCGTCAATAGCGCAGGAAATGCCGCCACGCTTATACAGTTCCGGTCAAATAACACACAAATGCCGCCAAACCCGCCGCCAATCTTTGAATTTCTGCTGTTCGACGGATTTTCGAACATGGTGCTGGCCAGCGCCATGGAACCCCTCCGCGATGTGCGGATGAACGCAGGCCAGGAAACGGCGGGCTGGCGGGTCGCTACGTTGGACGGGGCGCCGGTCCGCAGTTCCAGCGGTCTGCAGATTACTCCGGACGGCGCGTTTGACGCAGGCGCCGGCAACCGCACGCTGGTGCTGGTTGCAGGCTACCGCGTGCGTGAACAGCTCAGCCCGGCGCTGCTTGCAAAACTCAGGACCGCCACCCGTCAGGCCAAGCTGGTTCTGGCACTGGACACCGCCGCCTGGCTGCTGGCCGCCGCAGGGGTGCTGGATGGCCATGCCGCAACGATCCACTGGCAGGAACTGGACGCCTTTGCCGAGGCCTTTCCCAAGACCGGGGTTTCCACCGCGCGGTTTGTGCGCTCGGGCCCGTTCATGACGTGCGGCGGGGCCAGCACCGCGCTGGATTTGATGCTGAACCTCATCCAGGATCTCTATGGCTCGGCTGCGGCCTTTGGCGCCTCGACCATGTTTGTCTATGACCCATCGCGCCAGTCGGAACTGAACCGCGGCGCTGCCCGGCTGGAGCAGAAGGGCTCGCCCAAGGTGCTGAAAGCCGCAAACCTGATGGCAGAGACAATCGAGGCGCCACTGAACAGCGCTGACCTGGCAAGGCGGGTATCGCTGTCGGAGCGCACTCTGGCGCGGGCGTTTCAGCGCGATTTGGGGATGACGCCGGGCAAATACTACAAGATGCTGCGGCTTCAGCACGCCCGTTACCTGTCCGAGGAAACCCACCTGAGTCTGGAGCAGATCGCGCTGCGCTGCGGGTTTTCTTCCGCTTCCTCGCTGGGGCGGTCGTACAGCGGGCTCTACGGCCGCACCCTCCGCGAGGCGCGGGCTCAGGAACGGCCTTGGGTGGCTTCCGGCCATAACGCCAAGGACCGCTAGGACACAGCAGCCGGCAGCGGTGCTCAGACCAGTCCCATGGCGATGGCGGAGTGCGGTTCGATCCCGAGATCGGCAAAGCCCGCCATCGCCTCACCGGCGGTATTGTCCTGCTGCATCAGGACGACCTGCGCCTGGGTCAGCGGCGGATTGCGCATCAGCCAAAGCACAGCCGCCGCCGCCCGCCACATTGCAAAAGGCACCGGCAGCAGCAACCGGCGGCGGCCGGAACGGACCGCCAGGCGCTGCAGGATGCCGCGATAGGTGAAAATATCCGGCCCGCCCAGCTCAAACACTTTTCTGCGCGCCCGCGGACCATCAAGCAACCGGCAGACGGCCTCGGCCACATCGCCTGCCCAGACCGGCTGCAAGCGCGTGCGCCCGGTGCCGAACAGCGGGATGACCGGCAGGCGGTCAACGAGTTTTTGCAGATCGCCGAAAAAGGCGCCGGAGCGGCTGAACATCACGCTGGGGCGCAATACGATGGCGCCGGGGCAGAGACTGCGGATTGCGGCCTCGCCTTCGGCGCGGGCGCGGACATAGGCCGAGACAGAATGCAGGCTGGCGCCGATTCCGGAAATGTGGATCAGGCGCTGACCGTCGTCCAGGCGCACCAGCCGGGCAATTCTTTGGGCCCCATCGACGTGAACGTCCTTGAAGCTCTGGTGGCGGCTTTCGGTGTAACAGCCGATGCAATTGATCACAGCGCCAAAACCCGCCAGGGCCTGTGCCAATCCGTCCGGGTCTGACAGATCCGTCTTGACCAGGCGGATGCCGGTGCTGGCGGAGCCGCCCTGCGCTGCCGCAGCCTCCGGGAACCGTGTGCCGATGCTGACCCGGCAGCCGTGCTCCTGCAGCCGTTGCACCACCCGCCGGCCGAGAAACCCTGTGCCGCCAAGTACAATCACATTCCGGGCACTGGTGGTCATGGGCACGCGCTCCTCATCAGGCCGGGTACAACGGGCCGGCAACGCAGGGTCCTGCCATGCGCAGCGACCGCCCCAGGCGCGAAATGCACCGGACGGAAACAACCCTCGGCCAGCCACCACATAGCGCGGCAGCCCGTGCGGGCCAGTTGCGGCCAATCCGGCTGCCCCGCTATCGGGTTTGCGGTCCCGGCGGCACCCCGCTCGGGGGAGCGCAAGGGGCAGACAGCCCCCTCGCTTGCCTGCTCATTTCTTGAGGTTGGTCCAGATCTGGTCGTAGACTGCCTGGGTCTGCTGATCGCAGACTTCAATAAACACGCCCTCGCCCGCGTCTGCATGGGGGTTCTTTTCCGGCTGGGCGGCCAGCGCCGGGTCCAGGAACGCGCTTACCCCGGTCACACCGGCATTGTACTGCGCATAATTGGTGACCACGGCGATGTTTCCCGGCTCCAGCAGGAAATCCATGAATTTCAGCGCATTGTCCCGGTTGGGCGCGCCCTTCAGCAGAACGACGTTATCCATCCAGGCGATATAGCCCTGGGTCGGATAGGCATATTCCACATTGGCGCCTTCCTCGCGCGCCTTGGCCGCAAAGCCATCATAGATCTGCCCCACGGCGGCATCCCCCGACACCAGAACTTCCTTGGCGGTGTCAGAGTTGAAGGACGCCCAGTGCTGCTTGGCCTGTTGCAGCATCGCATTCAGCGCCTTCAGCTGTTCGCGGTCGGTGGAGCACTGCGGGATCCCCATATGCAGCGAGGCCATCGCCATCACCTCGCCCTGGCTGTCCAGCATGTTAATCTTGCCCGACAATTCCGCCGGCGGCTCAAACAGAATGGCGGTGGTCTGGATATCCCCGTCATAGGCATCCCGGTTCACTGCAAATGAGGTAGAGCCCCATTGATAGGGGATCGAGGACGCGCGGCCCGGGTCAAAGCCTGGATCGGCCCATACCGGCGCGATATTGCCTTTGTTCTCCAGCTCGCCGTCGGCGATGGTGTCCAGCAGACCCTCGCCCGCCATGATGCTGACCATGTAATCACCCGGCACCGCCAGGTCATAGGTGCCCATACCGCCGGCCTTCAGTGTCGCCAGCATTGATTCATTGGAGTCATAGGTGTCCATTGTCACCTCGATGCCGGTCTCCGCGGTGAATTTTACCAAGAGCTCCTGCGGCATGTATTCGAACCAGTGGTACAGCACCAGCTTGCCCTCGGCGGCGGCGGCATTGGCGGCCAGGCTCAGCGCAAACGCCGCGGCGCTGGATTTCAGCAGGGTTTTCATGATGTTACTCCCAGGTTGGATTATTTTGTGGTGTCGGATTTGCTGACGAAGTAGCTGATGGTGACCATCACCACCGAGACGCTCAGCAGCATCGTCGAGATCGCCATGATGTTGGGCTTGATGCCCTGTTTGACCGAGCCGAAAATCGCCGTCGGCAGGGTCTCAACCCCCGCGCCCTTGACGAAATTGGTGATGATGAAGTCGTCCAGCGAAACAATGAAGGCGAGCAGAAACCCCGAGATGATGCCCGGCGCCATCAGCGGCATCAGAATTCTGGTAAAGGCCTGCCGCCGGGTGGCGTAAAGATCCATCGCCGCCTGTTCAAAGCTGTCCTCGATTCCCTGCATCCGGGCCGAGATCGGTAGGTAGGCAAAGGGGATGCAAAAGGCGATATGGGCCACCAGAATAGTCATGTAGCCGCGGGTGAAGCCGATGGCGTTAAAGAAGATCAGCGTTGCCACCGCGGTGACGATCTCCGGCACCATCAGCGGCAGGCTGATCAGGCCAAACGACACCGTGCGCAGTTTGAAAGTGCCGCCGCGCACCATCGCCGTGGCCGCCAGCGTGGCAATTGCGGTGCTAGCAGTCGCCGCGATGATGGCAATCGTAAAGCTGTTGATCGCGGCGGCCTTGAACTTGCCGCTTTCCGGTCCGGTGAACACATCGGCGTACCAGCGCAGCGAGATGCCCTCCCAGTTGGTGATCGATTGGGAAGCATTGAAGCTGTAGATGGTGACGATCACCAAAGGGGCATAAAGCACCACCAGGCACAACAGGGTGATCGCGCGGAAGCCTGTGTAAGTCTTTATGTCGTTGTTTACATGCGCCATGGCTCAGCCCCCTGCCTTGTCTGCTTTGGCCTGCTGGCGGGCCGAGAACATCAGGATGACCAGCACCATACTCAGCAGCACCATTGATGCAGCAGCGCCGAACGGCCAATTGCCGGCATTGCCCTTGAACTGTTCCTCGATCAGCGAGCCGATCATGAAGTTCTTGGCTCCACCCAGAAGATCGGGCGCCAGGAACGACCCCATCGAGGGCACGAACACCAGGATGCAGCCCGCCACCACGCCCGGTTTCACCGCCGGCAGCACGATCCGGCGCAGGGTGGTCCATTTGCTGGCGTAAAGATCCGCCGCCGCCTCGGACAGCGAGAAGTTGTAGCGTTCCACCGCCGCATAGACCGGCAGCACCATGAACGGCAGATAGGAGTAGAACAGCCCCAGCTGCACCGCAAAGTTGGTGTTGACGATATGGATCGGGCTATCGATCAGCCCGGTGCCGATCAGGAAGTCATTCAGCGGGCCCTGGTCCCGCAGCAGGAACTTCATCGAAACGGTGCGGATCAGCAGGTTCACCCAATAGGGAATGGTGATCAGGAACACCCACATCGGCCGCGCATGTTCCGGCCGGGTGGCGATGAAATAGGCGGTCGGGAAGCCGATCACCAGGCTCAGCAGCGTTGCCGCCCCGGCCTGCCAGATCGAGCGCCAGAAGATGGTGATATAGGTCCATTCGATCGCCGGCGGCTCATCCCCGAACAGCCCGCGGTCAAAGAAGAACTGATCATAGGCCGAAAGGCTGAATTCCCAGATCACCCCGCCGCGGAATTCCTTGGTCAGGAAAGAATAGACCAGCATCATGCAGACAGGACCCAGCACAAAAATGCCAAGCACCGCCCAGGACGGCAGCAGCAGCCAGCCGCGGGCGTCCTTGTAGGTGTCTGCGCGGGCCGAGCCGCCGGTTGCTGCGCCTGCTGCCATCAGTCCATCAGGAGGCGCCCGGCCCCCAGCTCCATGTTGACGAAAATTTCGCTGCCCGGCTCGAAGATCCGCTTGTTTCCGCGGTCGGAATTGGAGGTCCGCACGATGAACTGCGGCCCTTCGGCCAGATCGACCAGAGTGCTGATGTCGGTGCCGACAAAGATGTTCTCGGCGACCCGCCCCCTCAGGCTTTCGGCCTCCACCGGCGCGTCGGACATGAACAGCCGCTCGGGCCGCACCGACATATGCACCTTGGCGCCGGTCCCTATGCCCTCGACCGAATTGCAGGACAGCGCCTGGCCGCCGCCCAGATGGCAGGTCGCTCGGCCGTTCATGACCTGATCCACCGACACCTCCAAAAGATTGGTCTCGCCGATGAAATCCGCCACAAACATATTGCGCGGCTGCTCATAGATCTCGGTCGGGGTGCCCAGCTGCTGCAACTCGCCTGCCGACATCACCGCGATGCGGTCGGACATGGTCAGCGCCTCTTCCTGATCATGGGTCACAAAGATGAATGTGATCCCGGTTTCCCGCTGCAGGTGCTTCAGTTCCAGCTGCATCTGCTTGCGCAGTTTCAGGTCCAGCGCCGACAGCGGCTCATCCAGAAGCAGGACTTTGGGCTGCGGCGCCAGCGCACGCGCCAGCGCCACACGCTGCTGCTGGCCACCGGAGAGCTGGGACGGTTTGCGGGCAGCGAACTGCGACAGCTGCACCAGCTCCAGCATTTCGCCTGCGCGGGTGCGAGCCTCAGCCTTGGACTTGCCGCGCATTTCCAGGCCAAAGGCGACGTTGTCCAGGTTCGTCATATGCGGAAACAGCGCATAGTTCTGAAACACCGTGTTCACCGGCCGCTGGTGCGGGGGAAGTTTGGCAATCTCCTCGCCAAACAGCAGGATCTCTCCTTCGGTCACATCCTCGAACCCGGCGATCATCCGCAAAAGCGTGGTCTTGCCGCAGCCAGACGGCCCCAGCAGGGTGAAGAACTCATTGTCCTCGATGGTCAGCGAGATCCGCTTGAGGGCTGTGAAATCGCCATAGCGCTTGACCGCATTGCGCACATCAATTGCGTTTGTCGTATTGCCGGGCACTTGCGCTTCCCCCTCTGCCGCATGTCGTTTGATCCAGCATAGGCAGCGGCGGGGGTGTGGCTAAGAATTGACTTCCTCAGCAAATGTTAGTCTGCGCCTAATCTTTTAAAGTTGTTCAGCGTCAATAGATTAGCATTTTCATGGCGAGACTTTCCGGGCGGGGAACTGCAGCGCTCCGCAGGGAAACCGGGATGCGCCCGGGGGACCGCATCCGCACGGCGCCGGGGGAAACGGGAAAATTGTCAGCTGACAATTCCGCTGGAACTCAAAGCCAAATCCGCCATCAGAACAAAGCCGCAGCATCCTGCGCCGCCCCTGCCGCTACTGTGTCAGGCCGCCGAGGATGCGGTCCATCATCGCATCGCAGGCCGTCAGCTGGCGCAGCTCCAGATATTCGTCGGGCTTGTGCCCCTGCCCCGCCATCGAGCCGGGACCGCAGACAACGGTCGGCACGCCCAGCTGATGGAAAAACCCGGCCTCGGTGCCAAAGGCAACTTTTGTGGTGCGGCTGCTCCGGGCGAGCGTCCGGGCATAATCGGCGACCGCACTGTCCGCTGGCACATCCAGACCGGGGTAGGCGTTGTATTGCTCCACCTCGATGCGGGCGTCCTTTGCCGGATAGCGGCCGGAAACCCGGTCTGCCGCGTCCCGGATGCGCGCCAGTATGTCCGCGCCCCGGTCAGCCGCCAGATGGCGGTATTCAAAAGTCAGCTCAGCCCGGTCCGGCACGATATTGAGCGCGGTGCCGCCGGACATTTTCCCCGCGTGGACAGTGGAATAGGGCACGTCATAGGCTGCGTCCTGCGGGCCATTGGCTGCGAAATCAGCCTGCAGCGCGCGCAGTTCGGCCAGCAAGTCCGCCGCCAGGTGCAGCGCGTTGGTAAAATCCGGCGCCAGGGCGGAATGGCCGCTTTGGCCGTGGCACACAGCTCGCAGGGCAGCCTTGCCCTTGTGGCCGATGGCCACCTGCATTTCCGTTGGCTCTCCCACGATACAGGCCCGCGGGCTGCCGATCAGCGGTGCCAGCCGCTCCAGCATTTGTTGAATGCCGACGCAGCCGACTTCTTCGTCATAAGACAGCACAATTTTCAACGGCTCGTTCAAATTTACTGATGCCGCCCGGTCCGCCAGCGCCAGAACACTGGCCGCATATCCCTTCATATCGGTGGTACCGCGGCCATAGATGCGCTCGCCCTCGCGGGTCAGTCGGAAAGGGTCGCGGGTCCACTCCTGGCCGTCCACCGGCACCACATCAGTATGCGCCGACAGCAGAACCCCCGGCCCTGCCAGGCCTTTTTCGGCATAAAGCCCCGTTTTGGTGCCATCCGGCGACGGCAGCCGCGTCACCGCAAAGCCGCGCTCCACCAGAAAGGCCCCGGCATAGGCGGCCAGGTCCAGATTGGAGTTGCGGCTGACCGTGTCAAACGCGATCAGCCGCTCCAGGATCTCCAGCGTCCGTGACGTGTCAGTCAAGCCGGAACCCGATTTTGAGCGCGACCTGGTAGTGCGCGACCTTGGCGTTCTCGACATGGCCGCGGATCTCGCCGACCTCGAACCAGCTGATGTGGTCGATGGTCTTGGACGCTTTGGCAATCGCGCCGCTTACCGCATCCTCGATGCTGCTGGCGGAGCTGCCCACCACATCGACCGTCTTGTAAATTGAGTCACTCATCACTTTTCTCCTCACTCTGCAGCCAGCTCGGTGATCTCGCGGCGGAATGGCAGCGCATCGCCGATATCCGGCTCATCCAGCTCCCGCGCATAACGGTGGCCTGCGTAAGTAGCCCACGCAATCGGCCCCGGCGCGTTCGCATCGCCGATCAGTTTGACCGATTTGATGCCTGCGTCCAGCCATTCCGCCTCGCGGGAGAGGAGATTTTCATAAAGCCCATCGTTACCAATGCGCGAAGCGACCATCACAACCGCGTCCGCCTCGATATTCCAGGTGCGGTCCGTATAGGTGCAGTTGGAGACCACATAACCGGCGTGGATTTCACTAATGCCCTGATTGAGAACGATTTCCACCCCGGCGTCGACCAGCCGCGGATGGATCGCCACCTGCTCCAGAGTGTTGTTGGTCCAGTCGCTGACATAGGCCGAGGGTGTCACCAGCGTCACCTGCGCGCCTTTTGACGCCAGCAGCTCGGCCAGCACCCCGCCCATGTAATAATGGTCATCATCATAAACCACCACACGGCCTTCGGGGATGGTGCCGTCCATCAGGTCATCGGGGGTATAGATCCTTGCGCCTGCGGCAATCGGCATCGGCACCACGTGCTGGCGCGCGACCCCGTCGGCGCGCCATGTCGCTCCGGTTGCGATGCAGATGTTTTCAAAGCCGAATTCCAGAATGCTGTCCGCATCCAACGGGCTTTCGCGGTAGATCTCCACATTCGGGCGCTGGCTCAGCTGGTAGTCGCGGTAATCCACCACCCGGCCCCAGGCGTTGAGGCCCGGCAGCATGCGTTCGCGCGTTACCCGGCCGCCGATCACATCCTTGGCCTCGGCCACCGCCACGTCATAGCCGCGGCGGCACAGCGCCCAGGCGGCCTCCAGACCAGCCGGGCCGGAGCCGACCACCAGCACGTTATCGCTGCCGCCCTTGGTGTTCATCTTTTCCGGATGCCAGCCCTTGCGCCATTCCTCCATAAAGGTCGGGTTCTGGGTGCAACGGCTGATCGACATGGTCATGTCGCCGGTGATGCAGATGTTGCAGCCGATGCATTCGCGGATGTCCTCGATGCGGCCTTCCTCGATCTTCTTCGGCAGGAAGGGATCGGCAATCGACGGCCGCGCGCAGCCGATGAAGTCGAGCGTGCCGGATTTCACCATCCTGGCCATCACGTCGGGGCTGGTGAAGCGGCCGACACCGACGATGGGTTTCTCCGTCAGCTCATGAATGCCGCGCACCAGCTGTTCCTGCGCGGCCTCTTCCTTGAAACGGCTGGGGCCGGAACAATCCTCCCACGTCCCCTGCGCCAGGTCCCACAGATCCGGCAGGTCCTTGTTCATCTCGATATAGTCGCGCAGCTCGGCGTTGGAAAAACCCAGCTCGCCGATGGTTTCGTCCAGGCTGACCCGCAGCGTGATCGCCATGCTGTCGCCCACCGCATCGCGCATGTCCGCGATGACTTCCTGGCTGAACCGCGCGCGGTTCTCCAGGCTGCCGCCGTACTCATCAGAACGCTGGTTGGTCGCCCGGCTCAGGAAGTGCTGGAAAATGCCGAACCCATGCGCGCCATAAAGGCAGATCAGGTCGAAGCCAGCGTCCTTGGACCGTTTCGCCGCATTCACGAACCAGCGGCGCAGATCCCTGATGTCCTGCTTGTCCAGCGCGCGCGCCTGCACCGGGTCATTGGTAAAGGTGCGGATCGGCAGCGCCGAGGGCGCCAGCGGCACTTCCTTGGAATAAAGGTTCGGCCCGTTGATCCCGGAATAGGCCAGCTGAATGCCGGCCAGCGCGCCGTGCGTCTTCATCCGCTCCGACATCTTCCTGAGCTGCGGGATATCCTTGTCCTCCCACAGGCGCAGTTCGATAAAGGGGGTGATCTCGCTGGTGTGGTGCATCTCGCATTGTTCGGTGAAAATCACCCCCCAGCCGCCTTCGGCCTTGATGCCGCGCATCGCTGCCGCCGCCGACGGATCGCGGTAACCGCCGCCGTTGCAATGCGGCACCTGGTAAAACCGGTTCTTGGCGGTAAGCGGGCCGATCTTCATCGGCTCGAAAAGAATGTCATAGCGGGGATCGCGCAATTTCCATCTCCTTTGGTGCAAGAGCACTCAAAGGGTACAGGACTGGGCGGGGCGCGAAAGGTCAGCTTGCGGAAGCATTGATTAGCCTGCCGCTAAGCCGCTGGCCTACCCCTGCGGTACGGCGTTCAAACCGGGCAAGGCGCCGGCCTTCACCAAGTCCGTGCAATGCTCGACAAAGGAGCGGATGGTGATTGAGTTTTCCGAGTCCGGTGCCATCAGCAGCCCCATCCGCATCGGCCGCAAATCGCCCTTCAGCGGGATGAACTTCAGCGTCTTGCCGTCGGGGGACTGGTCATTGATGGGACGGATATTGGCAATCGAATAGCCGTATCCATTGGCTACCAGACTGCGCATCACCGCGATGTCGCGGGTGCGTTCGGCCACGTTGGGCTTGATCCCGGCCTCATGGAAAAACGACAGGAAGTACTCGGCGCTGAACGGCAGGTCCAGCAGCACCATCGGATGCTCGCGCAGTTCCTTCACCGTGACCTCCGGCAGATCCGCCAGCGGATGCCCCTCGCCGACCAGCGCATAGGGCGGCAGCTCCGCCAGGGTGATGAACCGCAGATCCGCCGGAATATCCAGATTGTAGGTCAGCGCAATGTCCAGCTCCGCCCGCCGGATGCCGCTGAAAATTGCCGCCTGATCCAGCTCGATCTGGCGCACATGCACGTCCTTGTAGCGGTCCTCGAACCCGCGCCGCACCGAGGGCAGCACCACCTGGGCAAAGGTCAGCAGGCAGCCGATCGCCAGCGGCCCCCGCACCTGGCCGGAGATATCGCCGGCAATATCCATCAGCCGGTCCGCCTCGTGCAGGACGCTGCGGGCCTGCTCCAGCATCACCCGCCCCGCCTGGGTCAGCGCCAGCCCTTGCGCGTGCTGGCGCACAAACAGCGGCAGCCCGAATTCCTGTTCAAGCTGCGCAATCGCCGCCGAGATCGACGGCGACGACACGTTCACTTTCTCCGAGGCCAGCGCGATTGAGCCCGCCTCCCCGACCGCAACGAAATACTCCAACTGGCGCAGCGTGTATCTGACTGGCAAGGGCAGGCTCTCCCGGGGCTTGGCGGATCAGGTCTTGTACTTGATCCAGGTGGTCTTCAGCGCAGTGTACTTCTCCAGCGAGTGCAAGGACAGGTCCCGCCCGAAACCGGACTGTTTCATGCCCCCGAACGGCGTCTGCGCCGACAGCGCGTCCACCGTGTTAACCGACACCGTGCCCACCTGCAGGCGGTCCGCCACCCGGCAGGCGCGGCTGAGGTTATCGGTCCAGACCGATGCCGCCAGCCCATAGACCGAGTCATTGGCCATTGCGACGGCCTCATCCTCGCGGTCAAAGGGAATAACCGACAGCACAGGGCCAAAAATCTCATCCCGCGCCAGCGGGTCGCCGTGGCTGACGTCATCAAAAATCGTCGGCTGCACGAAACATCCCTTGCCATCCACGGTGATCCGTTCGCCGCCCGCCACCAGATTGGCTGATGCCTTGCCCGCCTCGACAAAACGCAGGATGCCCTCGGTCTGTTTCTCATCCACGATGGCCCCCATTTTCGACGCCGGATCCAGCGGATCGCCCGGCTGGGTGGCTTCGGCGCGGGCAATCAGCTTCTCGACAAATTCCTGCTGAATCGAACGTTCCACATACAGCCGCGAGTTGGCAGAGCAGACTTCGCCCTGGTTGAAGAAAATCCCGAAGGCCGCCATATCCGCCGCCGCCTCCAGATCCCCGCAATCGGCAAACACCAGATTGGGGCTCTTGCCGCCGGTCTCGGGCCAGACCTGTTTCAGGTTCGACTGGCCGGAATACTGCATGAACATCTTGCCGATGGCAGTCGATCCGGTAAAGGCAAGGCAATCCACATCCATATGCAGCCCCAGCGCCTTGCCCGCGGTGGCGCCATAACCCGGCACCACGTTGAAGACCCCGTGCGGAACTCCGGCTTCCGCCGCCAGCTCCGCCAGCCGCAGCGCGCTCAGCGGCGATTGCTCCGCCGGCTTCAGCACAACCGAATTGCCCGCCGCCAGCGCCGCCGCCGCCTTCCAGGTCGCCATGTCCAGCGGGAAGTTCCAGGGCGTCACCGCCCCCACCACCCCCAAAGGCACGCGGGAGACCAGCGCCAAATCGCCCGGCCCGGTCGGCGCCACCTCGTCATAAATCTTATCGATGGCCTCGGCGTGCCACTGGAAGAAATGCGCCGAGCCGGGCGCATCCACCGTCGCCGCATCGGTCACCAGCTTGCCCATGTCGAGCGAATCCAGCAGCGCCATCTCCTCCAGATTGGCGCGGATCAGGTCGGCCAACCGCAGCAGCACCGCCTTGCGATCCCCCGGCGCCATCCGCGACCAGCGCCCGTCCTCGAACGCGCGGCGCCCGGCGGCCACCGCGCGGTCCACATCCTCGCCGCCGCATTCGGCCACCTGCGCCAGAACCTCGCCCGTCGCCGGGTTCACGCTGGCAAAGGTTTTCCCCGACGCGGCATCCGTGAATTTGCCATCAATGAAAGCCTGCCCGCGGAAAGACAGCGCCGCCGCGCGGCTTTTCCAGTCGTCATAGCTGTAGTCCAGCATCTCTTTCCCTCCCTGATCCGCCACAGTCATTCGTCGCCGGGCACGCCGTAGGACGGCGCCTCCCGCGGGTCGAGCGCACGCTGCACATAGGCGTCCAGCTGCGGCTTGTAGATCTCCCAGGCGGCGGCAATGTTCTCGATGGGGCAGTCCCCGGTCCAGTCGCAGCGCAGATCCGCCACCGGCCAGCTCACCTTGTCGACGAGTTTCATGCCTGCCGAATGCACCGGCCCGGCTTCGCCGCCCGCCGCCAGCCCGGCGCGCATCGCGGCAATCAGCCGGTCGCCCAGATGCCCTTCAGCCGACTGAAACCCGTCCACAACCGCCTGGCACACCCCGTCATTGGCCAAAAGATTGCCGCCCGAGGCCGCGTCCTTGCCTTCCGCCTGGGTCCAGATCCCCAGGGAATTCGGCCCCGAATGAATGGCGGTGCCGCCGATGCTGTCCACCGCCAGCACCTGCCGGTAGTCGATGAACCGGCCGATCTCGCGCACCTTGGCCACCGCCGCCGCGGCGGTCATGCCCTGCTCCATCAGATCCAGCGCCAGCGGGCCGAGGCTGGGATCGGTCACATTCTGGCTCGCCACCGCGCCAACGCCGGCGCGGGCAAAGGCACAGCGCGCCGCCACCGCCGGCGAAGAGGACGAAACCGCCACCCCGAACATGCCAGTCTGCGCACAGCGCGCCACAAGCGAAAAGGTCATTGCCGAACTCCCTGCTGCTTCTTTCTGGTTAAAAATTCTCCCGGGGGAGTGCGAGCGGGCAGGCAGCCCCCTCGTTTCCGCCCTTACTCCGGAATCACCGCCGTGCCGTCGATCTCCACCAGCCAGTCGGGCCGCGCCAGCGCCTGCACCACCAGCCCGGTCGAAACCGGATGCACGCCCTTGATGTATTCGCCCATGGTGCGGTAGACCGCCTCGCGGTGGCGCACGTCGGTGATATAGACCACCACCTTCACCAGATGCTCCATCGAGCCGCCTGCCTCCTCGATCAGCTGCTGGATGTTCTGCATCACCTTATGGGTCTGCTCGGCCGGATCGTGGCTGTCGATGTTCTTTGCATCCTCCAGGTTCTGCGGGCACTGGCCGCGCAGGTAGACGGTCTTGCCGCCGCTGGTCACCACCGCCTGGCACAGATCGTTGTCCAGGTTCTGTTCCGGATAGGTGTCAGAGGTGTTGAATTTTCGGATACGGATATGGGCCATGGTGTCCTCCTGGCGTGGCGGGATATCGGCGCCGCCGGGGCATCGCCCGGCGGCAGGGGTCAGACAGCGTCCGCGCGGGGCTCGCCGGAACGGCTGTAGCCCTCATAGTGGCGCTGGATGGCGATCTGGTCGGCCACATGCTTGGCATCATGCCAGACCCCCCAGATAAAGGTCGAGCCGCGCCGCGTCTGCCAGGGCAGCCCCAGGAAATAGATCCCCGGCTCGGCCGACACGCCGCGCTGATGCTGCGGACGGCCTTCGGCGTCAAAGGCATCGACCTGCATCCAGCTGAAATCCTGGCGGAAACCGGTGGCCCAAAGGATCGTGCTGATGCCTTCCTTTGCCAGATCCAGCGCCCGGACCGGATCGGTCAGGCTTGCGGGGTCCGGGAACGCCCGGCGCGCGTCCGGTTCCTCCGGCAGATCAATCCCGGTGCGGGCCACATAGGCGTCGGCCAGGTCCAGCAACTTCAGGTAATCGGCGTCGCCGCTGGCGATGTTGTCCTGCAGGTCGCCGGCAAAATTCAGCACCCCGGCCTCATAGGATTCCGTCAGCCCCAGAAGGGTCACGCCCTCGCCGGCCAAGCGGCGGAAATCCATAGTCCGGCCGCCGTAGGCGCCGCTGACCGAGATCGTCACATGCTCCTTGCCCGGCTCCATCGCCGCCTGGTCCCACAGGCCCAAGACCCCCAGCCACCAGACAAAATCGCGGCCCCGGTACATCCGCGGCGGGCGGTCGTGCGGGCCGACCGACAGATACACCTTGCGGCCCGCCCGGTTCAGCTCATCGGCGATCTGTGCGCCGGAAGAGCCGGCACCGACCACCAGCACGGCGCCTTCGGGCAGCTGCTCAGGGTTGCGGTAATGGAAGGAATGCAGCTGATTCACCTCGGCACTTTCCGGCACCAGCGGCGGGATCACCGGGTGCTGAAAGGCGCCGGTTGCAGCCACAATCCGCTGCGTCTCGATCACCCCGCCCGAGGTTTCGACCCGAAAACCGCCCTGCCCTTCGATCCGGGTGGCGCTGGTCACCTCAACCCCGGTGCGGACGGGGGCCTTGATCCGTTCGGCATATTCGGCAAAGTAATCCGCCACCCGCTCCTTGCCGGCAAAGGCCTCCGGATCGGTGCCGGTGAATTCGAGATTGGGAAAGCGGTCATGCCAGGCCGGGCCGTTTGCCACCAGCGAATCCCAGCGCCCGGTGCGCCAGGCCTCGGCGATGCGGTTCTTTTCCAGCACCAGATGCGGCACGCCATGGCTGGTCAGATGCTCGCTCATGGCAACGCCCGCCTGACCCGCACCGACTACCAGCGTGTCTATCTTTTCAATCGCCATCCCGAAACCCTCTCCTGACACTGCGGCAAGGGCTGCCCTTGCCGGTCTTCCCCATCAGAAGTTCCACATTCCCGGGCCCGGAAAAAGAAACCTATGGCTTACCTCTGCTTCGCGTGCGGCTAATCAGGGAATTTCCGATTTTTTACAGTGCCTTGCCGGACAACAGCAGGCAATAGAAACCGCCCCGCCGCGTGTGCGGCAGAGCGGCTGGAGGCGCGGCTTGTTTTGATAACCTGCGCGGCGAAGGTCAGCGCATCACGAAGGGGTCTGGAATCGGATCGTCGCTGGTGCGCAGCCACACGGCCTTGACCTTGGTGTAATCCAGCGCCGCCTGCAGCCCGCCCTCGCGCCCGTGGCCCGACAGCCCGTGACCGCCAAAGGGCGCAATCGGGCTGACCGCACGGTAGGTGTTGACCCAGACGATGCCCGCCCGGATGCCGCGGATCATCCGGTGTGCGCGGGTCAGGTTCCGGGTGAACACCCCCGAGGCAAGCCCAAAGGCGGTGTTATTGGCAATCTCCAATGCCTCGGCCTCAGTCTCGAAGCTGACCACCGACAGGACCGGGCCAAAGAACTCTCTGCTGAGGCAGGGGGCCTCCGGCGCCTCCGAGCAGTCCAGAATGGTGGGCGGGAAATAGAAGCCCTCCCCCTCCACCGCCGCACCGCCGGTAACCAGCTTGGCGCCCGCCGTCACTGAGGTCTCGATCAGCCGCAGCGCATGGTCGCGCTGTTTCAGGGTGCACAAGGGGCCGACTTCGGTGGCCATGTCCTGCGGCGCGCCGATCACCACGGCCTCGGCCTTTTTCTTGAGCCGGGCCAGAAAGGCATCCTTGATCCCCTTCTGGATCACCAGCCGCGAACCGGCAACGCAGCTTTGCCCTGTCGCCGCAAAGATCCCTGAAACCTGCGCGTTCACTGCGCTTTCCAGATCGGCGTCGTCAAACACGATGAAGGGCGACTTGCCGCCCAGCTCCAGCGAGGTGGAGGCCAGATTTTCCGCCGAGTTGCGCACGATATGGCGCGCGGTCTCCGGCCCGCCGGTGAACGCCACATGGGCGACCTTTGCATGGCTGGTCAGCGCCGCCCCCGCCTCCGGCCCGCCGGTGATCACGTTCAGCACACCGGGTGGAAAGCCCGCCTGATCAAAGATGCGGGCAAATTCCAACATCGGCGCCGGGCCTTCCTCCGAGGCTTTCAGCACCACGGTGCAGCCCGCCGCCAGCGCCGGGCCGATTTTGACAGCGGACAGGAACAGCTGCGAATTCCACGGCACGATGGCGGCCACCACGCCGACTGGCTCACGCCGCAGCCAGACCTCCATATCGGGCTTGTCGATCGGCAGATGCGCGCCCTCGATCTTGTCCGCCAGCCCGGCGTAATAACGGTAGTATTCCGCCACATAAGCGATCTGCGCCGAGGTCTCGCGGATGATTTTGCCGGTGTCGCGGGTCTCCAGTTCCGCCAGCCGCGGGGCATTCTCCGCCACCAGATCGGCGAGCCGCAGCAACAGCTTGCCGCGCTGGGTTGGTGTCGTCCCCGCCCACTCAGATGAGAAAAACGCAGCCTCAGCAGCCCTGACCGCCCGGTCCGCATCCGCGGCGGACGCCGCGGGCATCTGCGCCCAGGGCGTGCCAGTGGCTGGATCGAAGCTTTCGAAGGTGCCGCCTGCGTCCTCAAACGCGCCGCCGATATACTGCTGGAAGGTCTGCATTGGCAGGCTCCTTTACTGGAAGGCCGGGTTACTGGAAGGCGGGCATCACGTCCGTGATGAACCGCTCTAGCGAGGCTCTTTTGCGCTCAAAGCTCATACTGGAGTCGATCCAGAACGAGTATTCATCATAGCCCAGGGCCTCGTATTTCTTCAGCCGCTCGACCACAGCTGCCGGTTCGCCGATCACCAGGTCGCGCGCCATCGCCTCAGGCGAGTAGAACGGATGCGCGGCGATTTCCTCGTCTGACAGCGGATCAATCAGTCCCTGAGTGACGTCCCGCTTGTTCATGAACCAGGCGCCAAAGTAGTTGTAGAAGCGGTTCAGCTCCTCCGCCCCGCGTTTCACATCCTCGGCGCTGTCCGCCACATAGGTGTGCTGCAGCAGCATGATCTTCGGCCGCGGCACGTCCGCGTGTTTCTCGCAGGCGGCGTTGAACTTGCCCATCAGATCTTCAATCTCGCCGTCGCCTTGCCACAGCGGCGTCACCTGCACGTTGCAGCCATTCGCCACCGCAAATTGATGGCTGTTGGGGTCGCGTGCCGCCACCCAGATCGGCGGGCCGCCGTCCTGCAGCGGCTTCGGCGAGGAGGTGGTTTTCGGGAAGGAATGAAACTCTCCGTCCTGCGCGTAATCGCCCTGCCACAATCCCTGCACCGCCGGGATCAGCTCGCGCATCCGCTGGCCTGCCTCCCAGGCATCCATGCCCGGCCGCATGCGCTCATACTCATAGGAATAGGCGCCGCGCGCGATGCCCAGATCCAGGCGGCCCTCGGTGATGATGTCGGTCATCGCCGCCTCACCCGCCAGCCGGACCGGATGCCAGAACGGCGCAATCACCGTGCCGGTGCCCAGGCGCACATTCTTGGTGTGCCGCGCCACGTCGATCAGGTTCAGGAACGGGTTCGGCGCGATAGTGAAATTCATCCCATGATGCTCGCCGGTCCAGACCGCATGCATGCCGCCGTCATCGGCGATTTTGCACAGCTGTATGAACTCGTCATAAAGCTGCTGTTGATCCTGATCGTCCGAAATCCGCTCCATATGCGCAAAAAGCGAAAACTTCATGAGCCCTTGCCCCCTGTCCCGACCGCGCGGACCTGCCCGCGGGTTTGGTTTCCATAATACACTCCGAAATTGCCCATCCGGCTTTCACTGGCGAACCGTTCCAGCATAGTGCAGACCGCCGCATCGGCGATGTCCATCAGCGTGGATTGGGTCAGCTGGGTGAAAGCGCCCTTGGCCGCTGTGCCCCCGGCGGATTGGCACAGAAACGAAATGTGCTGATGTTCGCGCGCTTCGTCTTCAAAGACCGAGTAGATGAACCCCGGCTCCGCCGCGACGCCGGTCCCGGCAATCAGCCGGGCCAGCGCGGCGGAGGCGCCTTCCTTGCCGACGCGGGTTTCCGGCAGGGTGAGCTTGCCCTGATCCTTGCCCATCAGCAGCACCTTGCCCTCATGCTCAATCAGGGCCGAGACGATCAGCTTGGCGCCCTGGCTGAGCGCCTCGGCCTCCGCCGCAGCCGTCACATAGGCGCCGCGGGCGTATCCCAGCCCCGGCGCAGGGGAGGTTTCAAACGCCTCCACCCGGCCGATCAGGATCAGGTGATCACCGGCCTCGACCCTTTTGTGCATGGAGCAGTCGAACCAGGCGGAAACACCCTCGAACACCGGGCTGCCCGCTGGCCCCTTGCGCCATTCGACGGCGGCAAAGCGGTCCTCGACAGGCCGGGCAAAGCTGTTGGAGACATCCTTCTGATCTTCTGCCAGCACATTGACGGCAAAGCCCTCCGCCTGCTCGAAAGCGGCGTAATTGCTGGAGGAATTGGCCAGGCAGACCAGCACCAAGGGCGGATCCAGCGACACCGAAGTAAAAGAGTTGGCGGTAAATCCGATGGGATGGCCATCCGCATCCTGTGCCGTCACCACGGTGACACCGGTCATGAAAGTGCCAAAGGCATTGCGCAGGGCGCGCGGGTCGATCTCGCTCATGACGGCTCCTTTTCCGCTGATGCGTTCAACCAGTTCCGCAGCGCCGCGTTGACCTCGGCGGGGGCAGTCAGGTTGACCATATGCCGGTGGCCTTCGATGACAACCGCGCGGCCTTGCGGCGCGGCATCGGCCATCCTCTGCGCCATGTCCGGCGTTGAGTTGGGATCGCCATCGCCGGTCAGCGCCAGCAGCGGGCAAGCGATGCCGCCGAACCCGTCCGCATAGGTGCTGTCGCCGCGGGCAAAGGCGGTGTAGGCCGCAGCGTAGCCTGCAAGGTTCACAGCCGACAGCCATTCCGCGACCTGTGCCCGCGCCGCCTGGTCCGCCGCACTTTCGCCGAACCAGCGGGTGAGCGGCGTTTCCAGATCAAAGCTGCCTGCGCGGATTTCGGCAGCGCGAGCTTCTACGGCTTGCCGCGCCTCAGGCAAACGCCGGAACACCCCATTCAGCAGCGCCACCCGCGCCACGTTCTCAGCATGGCAGACCGCATAGCCGCCGGCAATCAGCGCCCCCATGGAATGGCCGGCCAGCGACACCGGCCCCAGATCAAGCGCCTGCAGCACGGCGTGCAGCCAGTCCACATAATCCGGCAGCTCCGCGCCCTCAGGCAAGGGCGCGCTGCCACCGTGGCCGGGCATATCCAGGGCAATCACCTTGTGGGTCAGGGACAGCGCCTCGATCTGCGGTGCCCAGGCTGCCGATTGCATGCCAACCCCGTGGATCAGCACCACCGGCGCCCGCAGCCCATCCCCCTGGCCCGCCCGTTGGCAGGTGACGGTGCCGTAAGGCTCAGACAGCGGCAGGGTTGTCGGCGTCATGGCCCAGTTCCTTCAGATCCTGATAGCGGTCGCCGATGCGGTGATGCGGGCGGCCGCCGATCGAGGCACCCAGCGCGATCACAATCTCATCCGGGCCCGGCGCATCGGCCACCGACAGCTGGATGGTCAGGTAATGGCTGCGCCGCCCGCCGTCGTTCTTGTCCATCAGCGGGATCTGCAGCGGCGCATTGGCCGGGCCGCGGGTGTTGGTGAACGCCAGATAAGACTTCGCGCCCACCGCCTCGCGGAAATGATTGCCGAAGCGCAGAGTGTGAATGAGGGCCGAGGCGTGCTCGACCTCGCCGTTCACCCCGACGATGGCGGATTTGCCGTAACCCTCAACCTTATCGCCGCCGCCTGCGGCCTTCAGAATCATCGCTGTCAGCTTTTCCCCCAGACCCGGCGCGCAGTCGTGGATCGCCGGGCGCAAATCCTCGACAAACCCCTGTCCCGCCCAGGGGTTTTTGATCACCGCCACCGCGGCAAACATCCTCAGCGGCGTCTCTGCTGCCTTGCCGCCCTCGATCAGGGTCTCTTCGGCATGCAGCAGTGTCTTGCGGATTTCAGCGGGCATGGGCGGGTCTCTCGTATCTGATTCCAGTTGTCGTAATATGGTATACCATAAGACAGTATGTCAATGCAGACTTGTTCCGCCCCGCCCCGGCTGCTATCGGGGACCCATGAACAGCCCCGTGAACCGTCCCGTGATGAGCAGAATAGACCAGCCGCCGCAGACCCTGCGCGACATCGTTCAGGAGCGGATGCGCGAGGCGATCATCGCTGGCCAGTTCGCCCCGGGAGAGCGGCTGGTGGAGCGCCCCTTATGCGACCAGCTTGGTGTCAGCCGCACCGTGGTGCGCGAGACCATCCGCTATCTGGAAGCCGAGGGGCTGGTCGAGATCCTGCCCGGCAAAGGCCCGATTGTGGCACAGCTCAGCTGGGAGGACGCGCGGCAGATCTACGACATCCGGCAGATGCTGGAGACCGCCGCCGCCACAGCCTGCGCCCGGAACATGACGCCCGGCCTTTCCGGGGCGCTGCAGGATGCTTTGAAGGTGCTGCAGGAAGCGGTTGCCGCTGGTATTCCCGGTCCGATGCTGCGGGCCACCACCGAATTCTACCGGATCATATTCGAGGGCGCAGGCCACAGCGTCGCCTGGGAAATCGCCCAGCGTCTGAATGGCCGCATCAGCCGGTTGCGGGCGGTGACCTTGTCCACCGAAGAGCGTCAGAAACCCGGCCCCGCCCATATGCAGGAGATCTGCGGGGCCATTGTGTCAGGGGATGCAAAGGCTGCGCGGACCGCGATTGAGCGGCACCTTGAAGACGCCAAACGCACCGCGCAACGGCTGCTGCAGCAAGAATAGCCGGTCTTCTGGGAAAAAACTGCCTCGAAAATCACTGTTCATGGCTGAGATCCGCGCCGGATGTCAGCTTGCGGTCCGCATGGTCGCGGCGGCGGGCGGGGCTCATATCCGCGGCGGCGGATCCAGGTCGGCGCGGAACGGCGCCAGGCTGTCGGTGAAAGCGTCCAGAAAATCCAGCGCCAGCAGCGACCGGCTGCCCGACACCGGGCGCAGGATCGACAGCCGGTGAGGCAGTTCCGGGGCGAAGGGCACGATGGCAATGCCCTGGCCGCGAAATTGTTCGGCATCCAATGCGCTGACAACGGACGCGCCCTGCCCCTGGCCGACCATTATGCAGGCGGTGGAGAACTGGCGCACCTCGATCCAGCTGTTCAATTCCACCCCGGCTTCGGAAAATGATTTGTGCAGCTTGCGGAAAAACGGGCTGTCGCGCCTTGTGTGGATGATCTTGCGGTGCTGCAGGTCGCGGGGCGTGATAACATCCTGTTCTGCCAGCGGGTCTTCCTGCGGCAGCACACAGACGGTGCGGATGGGCAGGTCGATGTTTTCCACCGCCGGATGGGCGGCAAACCCGTCGGTGATGCCGCAGTCATACTGCTCGCCGATGATCCACTCCAGGATCCTCTCGGGCCGGTCCGGCTCCAGCGTCAGCCGCACGCCGGGGCGGTGCTCCAGAAACCCGGCCAGCAGTTTCGGCAGCAGCGCTGTTGCGAACCCCGGCAGGCAGGCGATGCGCAGATGGCCGGCGGTGCGCTCGGTCAAGTCCCGGTTGAGTTCCTCCAGATGGTTCAGACTGTCGAATACCCGGCCCACCTCGGACAGCAGATAGCGCGCCTCGGAGGTGGGAATCAGCAGCCCGTCCTTGCGGGTGAACAGATCCACCGCCACTGTTTTTGAAAAATCAGACAGCAGCCGGCTGGCCGCAGGCTGGGAAATCCCCAAGCTTTCAGCGGCGCGGGTGACCGAGCCGGTACGGGCAACGGCCTGAAAGGCCTCAAGCTGTCGAAGTTTGAATTTCAAGGGGTTAGCCGCTTTCAAGAGAAGAGTAACGCGCCGCCTCATAACATTATGTTATGATTTTTGTCAAAAAACTTTTGCTTGAATTATTTTACCCCCCGGACAAATGCTGTCGCCATAGCCAACCTTTGGAGAGAAGCTCATGCCGATCAAATCTTTGCTCTGTGCCTCGGCCGTTCTGGCCGTTGCTGGCAGCACCGCATTTGCAGAAACCGAAATTCAGTGGTGGCACGCCATGGGCGGCACCAACGGTGAACGCGTCAACAAGATCGCCGAAGATTTCAACGCCACGCAGGACGACTACAAAGTGGTGCCCGTCTACAAGGGCAACTACACCGAGACGATGACGGCAGCGATTGCCGCCTTCCGCGCCAAGGAACACCCGCAGATTGTGCAGGTCTTCGAGGTCGGCACCGCCACCATGATGGCCGCCAAAGGCGCGATCTATCCGGTTGAAAAACTGATGAAGGACGCGGGCGAACCCTTCAACGGCGACGATTACCTGCCCGCGGTTGTGTCTTACTACCAGACCCCAGAAGGGGAACTGCTGTCGATGCCCTTCAACAGCTCCTCCCCGGTTCTGTGGTACAACAAGGACGCGCTGGACGCCGCTGGTGCCGACGTTCCCACCACCTGGGACGAAGTGCGCACCGCCTCGCAGAAGCTGGTCGGCAACGGCATGAAATGCGGCGTCTCCTTTGGCTACCAGTCCTGGGTGATGATCGAAAACTACTCAGCCTGGCACAACCTGCCCTCCGGCACCAAGGAAAACGGCTTTGCCGGCTTCGACACCGAACTGACCTTCAACAATGACAAGGTCGTGGCGCGGCTGGACGATATTGCCGAAATGGGCAAGGAAGGCCTGTTTGTCTACGGCGGCCGCCGCGGCGACAGCCTGCCGATGTTCACCAACGGCGACTGCGGCATGTGGATGAACTCCTCGGCCTATTACGGTTCGATCGCCGAGCAGGCCGGTTTCGAATTCGGCCAGACCATGCTGCCGCTGGACACCAACGTGGCTGACGCACCGCAGAACTCGATCATTGGCGGCGCTACCCTGTGGGTCCTGGCCGGCCATGAAGAGGAAGAGTACAAAGGCACCGCCAAGTTCATGACCTATCTGTCCTCGCCCGAAGTGCAGGCCTGGTGGCACCAGGAGACCGGCTATGTGCCGATCACCACCGCCGCTTATGAGCTGTCCAAGGAACAGGGTTTCTATGAAAAGAACCCCGGCACCGACACCGCGATCAAACAGCTGAGCCTGAACACGCCTACCGCCAACAGCCGCGGCATCCGCTATGGCAATTTTGTTCAGATCCGTGATGTGATCAACGAAGAGCTGGAAGCGCTGTGGGGCGGCGAGAAGTCCGCACAGGAAGCCCTGGATGCAGCCGTGGAACGCGGCAACGACCTGCTGCGCCGCTTTGAGCGCTCGGCCAAATAACCCATCCTGACGACCCGGCCCAGCCGCCCTTTGCAATGGGCGGCTGGGTCTTTTCCTGATTGGGGGCTTCATGCTCAAACGGGTGCATTTCCCTTCTTCCCTGCTGCCCTACCTGCTGGTGGCGCCGCAAATCATCATCACTTTGGTGTTCTTCATCTGGCCCGCAAGCCAGGCGATGTACCAGTCGTTCCTGATCGAGGACGCCTTTGGCCTTGGCACCGAATTTGTCTGGTTCGAGAATTTTGAGCAGCTGCTGACCGACAGCCATTACCTTGCCAGTTTCCAGCGCACCGCGGTGTTCTCCCTCTTGGTGGCGGGTCTGTCGATGGGCACAGCGCTGATCCTCGCGGGCTTTGCCCAGCGGGTGGTGCGCGGCGCGATGTTCTACCGGACCCTGCTGATCTGGCCCTATGCGGTCGCCCCCGTTCTGGCCGGTGCCCTGTGGGTCTTCATGTTCAATCCCACCCTAGGCATCTTCCCCTATTTCCTGGAATTCGCAGGCATCACCTGGAACCATTACCTGAACGGCTCCCAAGCGATGGCGCTGGTGATCCTGGCCGCGGCGTGGAAGCAGGTCGCCTATAACTTCCTGTTCTACCTCGCCGCCATGCAATCGATCCCCAATTCGGTGATCGAGGCCGCCGCCATCGACGGCGCAGGCCCGGCGCGGCGGTTCTGGACCATCATCTTCCCGCTGATTTCGCCCACCACGTTTTTCCTGCTGGTGATCAACATGGTCTACGCCTTTTTCGAGACCTTCGGCATCATCCACGCCGTCACCCAGGGCGGCCCCGGCACCTCCACCACCATTCTGGTCTACAAGGTGTTCAACGACGGCTTTGTCGGTCTCGACCTCGGCGGCTCGGCGGCGCAGTCGGTTGTGCTGATGGTGCTGGTCATCGCGATGACCGTGGTCCAGTTCCGCTTTGTTGAAAGAAAGGTGGCATACTGATGGTCGAAAACCGCCCCCTGACCGCCTTCCTCACCCATCTGGTGCTGATCCTTGGCGTCATTGCCATCGCGCTGCCGGTGTGGATCACCTTTGTTGCCGCCACCCATGACCAGCTGCGGATGAACCAGGCGCCGCTGCCGCTGTGGCCCGGCGACCACTTTCTGGAAAACATGAAGCAGACCCTGTTCGGCTCCGGCCTCAGCGGCACCGAAGGCGCACCGGTCTGGCTGATGCTGCTGAACTCATTGGCGATGGCGCTGATGATTTCAACCGGCAAGATCGCCATTTCGCTGCTGTCGGCCTTTGCCATCGTCTATTTCAAGTTCCCGTTCCGCATGGGGTTCTTCTGGATGATCTTCATCACCCTGATGCTGCCGGTCGAGGTCCGCATCCTGCCCACCTTCGAGGTGGTCGCCAATCTGGGGATGCTGAACAGCTATTGGGGCCTGTCGATCCCGCTGATCGCTTCGGCCACCGCGACCTTCATGTTCCGCCAGGTGTTCCTGACGGTGCCGGATGAGCTGCTGGAGAGCGCCCGCATCGACGGCGCCGGGCCGCTGCGGTTCTTCTTCGACATCCTGCTGCCGCTGTCGCGCACCAATATCGCGGCGCTGTTCGTGATCCTGTTTATCTTCGGCTGGAACCAGTACCTCTGGCCGCTGCTGGTCACCACCGACACATCGATGACCACCATCGTGATGTCGATCAAGCAGATGCTGGAGGCCGCGGAGCAAAGCCCGCAGTGGAACATCATCATGACCACCGCCCTGCTGGCGATGATCCCGCCGGTGTTCGTGGTCATCGCAATGCAAAAGCTCTTTGTGCAGGGCTTGACGGAAACCGATAAGTAAGGCGCCCCGAAATGGCTGATATTCAACTCACAGATCTGGTGAAATCCTACGGCCCGACCCAGGTGCTGCACCATGTCGAAGGCGGCATCAAGGATGGCGAATTCATCGTCATCGTCGGCCCTTCGGGCTGCGGCAAGTCCACGCTGCTGCGGATGGTGGCGGGGCTGGAAAGCGTGACCTCCGGCGAAATATCAATCGGCGGCCGCCGGGTGAACGAGCTGGAGCCTTCGGCGCGCGACATCGCCATGGTGTTCCAGAACTACGCGCTGTACCCGCATATGTCGGTGCGCCAGAACATGGCTTACGGCCTGAAGATCCGCAAACTGCCGAAAGACGAGATCAACCGACGCGTCGAGGAGGCCGCCGAGATCCTGGAGATCAGGCAATACCTCGACCGCAAGCCGCGGCAGCTGTCGGGCGGCCAGCGTCAGCGGGTTGCCATGGGCCGCGCCATCGTGCGCGATCCGCAGGTGTTCCTGTTTGACGAGCCGCTGTCGAACCTCGACGCCAAGCTGCGGGTGCAGATGCGGCTGGAGATCCGCAAGCTGCAGCAGCGGCTGGGAGTGACCTCAATCTATGTGACCCATGATCAGGTCGAGGCAATGACGCTGGGCGACCGGCTGATGGTGCTGAACGGCGGCTATGTCGAGCAGTTCGGCACCCCGATTGAGCTGTATGACCGCCCGGCCTCGGTATTTGTCGCCGGTTTCATCGGCAGCCCGGCAATGAACTTTTTCCCGGCTGACCTGAACCCCGGCCAGGCCACCCTGCCCGGCGGCACGGTGCTGCCGGTTGCCTCGGCCCATTCCGGCGCGGCAACCCTGGGCCTGCGCCCCGAACACCTGACGGCGGACGAAAACGGTCCCATCGCGCTGCAGGTGGACCTGCTGGAGCAATTGGGTGCCAACACATTGATCCACGGACGCCTGCAGGGCACCGAGCACGCCCTCACCGCCAGCATTCAGGGCCATGCCGATGACGGCATCGGCAGCATCCGCCGTTTTTCGGCCACGCCTGAACTCACCCACCTGTTCGACGCCGCCTCCGGCAAACGTCTGGCAGACTGATGGCCTTCCCCCAGATCCCTGCCTTTGCAGGCGCGCCGGGCGTGATCCGGCTGGTCGGCCACCGCGGCGCCCGGGGCGTGCTGCCGGAAAACACCCTGGAAGGTTTCGAATTTGCCCTGAACACCGGGGTGGAGCTGCTGGAACTGGACGTCACCGCCACCCGCGACGGGGTGGTGGTGATCACCCACAACCACCATCTGACACGGTCGATGGTCCGCGATGCCAATGGCAACTGGCTGCAAGGCGCCGAACCCAAGATCTCGGCCCTCAGCTATGCCGAGTTGCAGGCCTATGATGTGGGCGGGCTGGATGGCGCCAGCGCCTATGGGCGGCAGTTTCCGGATCAAGCTTTCCTGACCGGCCTGCGCATTCCCCGCCTTGCGGATCTGCTGGCGCTGCTGCAGCAGCCGCAGCATCAGCGCGTGCATCTGCTTCTGGAGATCAAATCCGACCCGGACCTTCTGGCCGACACCGCCGCGCGCCAGGCATTGGTCGAAGCGGTCGTTTCCGTGGTCCGCGCCGCCCGTATGCAACCGCGCACGGTGCTGCACAGTTTCGACTGGGATCTGCTGGCCGACTGCCAGCGGATTGCCCCGGAAATGCCCGCCTCCTTCCTGACCCAGCTGCAGGAGAACACCGATGAGGCGGGCGAGGAGTCCTCCAAGGCGGTGAACCCGGTGGCGGACTGCACAGTGCTGGACCTGCCGGATCGCGTTGCCGCAGCCCGGGGGCGGTTCTGGTGCCCCTGCTACCTGGACATCACACCGCAATCATTGGCCCGTGCCCGCGACCTGGGGCTGGTGACGATTGTCTGGACCGCCAACGCGCCCGAAGACATTGAGCGGATGATCGATCTGGGCGTCGACGCGATCTGTTCCGACTATCCGGGCCGGGTGCAGCGCCTGCTGCAAACCCGCGGGCTGCATTGGCGCAGCGATTGAAAAGGGCCGCTCTTCTGCGGGAAGAACGGCCCTGAAACATTAATTCTCGGGGGCTGAAATCCGCTCTGGATTTCAGCCTTTTTCAGGTTACCCCAGGATGCCGGGCAGGTTCAGCCCGTGTTCCCGTGCGCAATCCTTGGCGATGTCATAGCCCGCATCCGCGTGGCGCATCACGCCGGTCGCCGGGTCGTTCCACAGCACCCGGCCGATGCGGCGCGCGGCGTCCTCGCTGCCGTCGCAGCAGATCACCACGCCGGAGTGCTGCGAAAAGCCCATGCCGACGCCGCCGCCGTGGTGCAGCGACACCCAGGTGGCACCCGAGGCGGTGTTCAGCAGCGCGTTCAGCAGCGGCCAGTCGGAGACTGCGTCCGAACCGTCCATCATCGATTCAGTTTCCCGGTTGGGCGAGGCCACCGAACCGGAGTCCAGGTGATCGCGGCCAATCACCACCGGTGCTTTCAGCTCGCCGTTCTTGACCATCTCGTTGAACGCAAGGCCGGCCTTGTGGCGGTCGCCCAGGCCAATCCAGCAGATCCGCGCAGGCAGGCCCTGGAAGGCAATCCGCTCCTGCGCCATGTCCAGCCAGCGGTGCAGGCCTTCGTTGTCGGGGAACAGTTCCTTCATCTTGGCGTCGGTTTTCTTGATGTCCTCCGGATCGCCCGACAGGGCGGCCCAGCGGAACGGGCCGATGCCGCGGCAGAACAGCGGCCGGATATAGGCGGGCACAAAACCAGGGAAGTCAAACGCGTTCTCCAGCCCTTCCTCCAGCGCCATCTGGCGGATGTTGTTGCCGTAATCCACCGTGGGCACGCCCATCGCGTGGAAATCGCACATCGCCTTGACCTGCACCTTCATCGAGGCACGGGCGGCTTTCTCAACCGTTTTCTTGTCGGTCTCGCGCTTTTCCTTCCACTCGGCCATGGTCCAGCCCTGCGGCAGATATCCGTTCACCGGGTCATGGGCCGAGGTCTGGTCCGTCACGATATCAGGCCGGATGCCGCCCGCCTTGGCGCGCTCCACCAGCTCGGCAAAGACATCGGCCGCGTTGCCCAGAAGGCCCACGGATTTCGCCTCGCCCGCTGCGGTCCAGCGCGCGATCATCTCCAGCGCCTCGTCCAGGGTTTCAGCCTTCTCGTCCAGGTATTTGGTGCGCAGGCGGAAATCGATGCTGTCGGGGTTGCACTCGACTGCCAGACAGCAGGCACCGGCAAAGACAGCCGCCAGCGGCTGCGCGCCGCCCATGCCGCCAAGGCCGCCTGTCAGGATCCATTTGCCTTTGAGATCGCCGCCGTAATGCTGACGGCCTGCTTCGGCAAAGGTCTCATAGGTGCCCTGCACGATGCCTTGGGTGCCGATGTAGATCCAGGAGCCGGCCGTCATCTGGCCGTACATCATCAGGCCCTTTTTATCGAGCTCGTTGAAGTGATCCCAGTTGGCCCAATGCGGCACAAGGTTGGAGTTGGCAATCAGCACGCGGGGCGCGTCCTTGTGGGTCTGGAAAACGCCGACGGGCTTGCCGGACTGCACCATCAGGGTCTGGTCTTCCTCCAGGTTTTTCAGGCTCTCGACAATCATGTCGAAATCCTTCCAGGTGCGCGCGGCGCGGCCGATGCCGCCGTACACCACCAGCTCATGCGGGTTTTCCGCCACGTCGGGGTGCAGGTTGTTCATCATCATCCGCAGCGGCGCTTCGGTCATCCAGGACTTGGCGGTCAGCTCCGTGCCGGTGGGCGGAAAAATATCGCGGGTGTTCTTGCGGGGATCGCTCATGCCGAGGGCCTCCAGGTTTTGAGATCAGTCAGAATTTTGGTGAGATGGGCGCGCAGGCGGTCTGCACGCTCCGGCAGATAGGTCCAGGGCGCCGCCTCCTGGCAGTAGGTCGCCTGCGCCAGTTCCATCTGGATCGCGTGCAGCCCGTCGCCGGGCCGCCCGTAATGCCGCGTGGTCCAGCCGCCCTTGAAACGGCCGTTCAGCACCGAGGTATAGCCTTCGGCCGCGTCGCAGCGGGCGGCGGTCAGCGCCTCGATCGACGCATCGCAGGTCGCGCCCAGATTGGTGCCGATGCTGAAATCCGGAAGCCGGCCCTCGAACAAAAACGGGATGTCGCCCCGGATCGAATGGCAGTCATAGAGGATCGCAAAGCCGTGGACCGCCTTCACCCGCTCCAGTTCCGCCGCCAGGGCAGCATGATAGGGCGCGTGATAGGCGTCGCGGCGGCGACCGGTTTCCGCCGCGTCCGGTTCCATGCCCTCGCGCCAGATCCCCTGCCCGTCAAAATCGGTCAGCGGCACCAGCGTGGTGGTGTTTTGCCCGGGGTACAGGCTGACCCCGGCGGGATCGCGGTTCACGTCGATCACATAGCGGTGGATAGGGGTGCGGACGGTGGTGACGTCTCCGGCCAGCCCCGCATAGAGATCGTGGATGTGCCAGTCGGTATCCGCCAGCGCCCGGCCGGTTTCATTGAGGCAGTCCCAAATCTCCGGCGGCACATCGGTGCCGGTGTGGGGCAGCCCCAGCACCAGCGGTGATGATCCTTGAGTAACCTCGATCATGCGGCCACCTTCACCCCGGCCGCATCGGCCGCACGGCCTGCACGGATCATGGCACTTGCAGTCTCGATATCGGGCGCCAGATAGCGGTCTTCGGCCAGCGACGGGATCTCCCCGCGCAGCATTGCCAACACATCCTGCAAGCGTTCGGAAGTTTTCAGCGGCGCACGGGCCTCAACCCCTTGCGCAGCGCAAAGCATTTCAACGCCCAGGATCACCGACAGGTTGGCGTTCATCTTTGAAAGCCGCAGCGCGCCGTGGGCGGCCATCGACACATGGTCCTCCTGGTTGGCCGAGGTCGGGGTCGAGTCGGTCACGCAGGGGTTGGCCAGATGCTTGTTCTCGCTCATCAGCGCCGCGGTGGTCACTTCGGCAATCATGAAGCCCGAGTTCAGCCCCGGATCGGGGGTCAGGAACGGCGGCAGGTCGTGGCTGAGGGTCGGATCGACCATCAGCGCCACCCGGCGCTGCGCGATGGCGCCGATTTCGGCCACGGCCAGCGCAATCTGATCGGCGGCAAAGCCCACATACTCGGCGTGGAAGTTGCCGCCCGAGACGATGCGCCCTTCGTTCACCAGAACCAGCGGGTTGTCGGTAACGGCGTTGGCCTCAATCTCCAGCGTCCTGGCCGCCATCCGCAACACGTCCAGCGCGGCGCCCACCACCTGCGGCTGGCAGCGGATGCAGTAGGGGTCCTGCACGCGGGTGTCGCCCTCGCGGTGGCTTTCGCGGATTTCACTGCCCGCCATGATGTCGCGCATCTGCTGCGCCACGTCGATTTGCCCGGCATGGCCGCGCAGGGTGTGGATATCGGCGATCAGCGGCGCGGTGGAGCCCATGATGGCATCGGTGCTGAGCGCGGCAATCGCCATCGACGCTTCGGCCATGCGCCAGGCGTCAAACAGACCGGCCAGCGCGCAGGCCGTCGAAAACTGCGTCCCGTTGATCAGTCCCAGGCCTTCCTTGGGGCCCAGCACAATCGGCTCTAAACCGGCCTTTTTCAGCGCTTCGGCACTGGACATGCGGGTGCCCTCGTATGTGGCCTCCCCGGCTCCGATCATCGCCGCCGCCATATGCGCCAGCGGTGCCAGATCGCCCGATGCGCCGACCGAGCCCTGCGACGGGATCACCGGCACCACGCCGCGTTCCAGCATCTGTTCGATCTGATCAATCACCAGCCAGCGCACGCCGGACGCACCGCGCCCCATCGACAGCAGCTTCAGCGTCATCATCAGCCGGGTCTTGTCCTCCGGCAGCGCCTCACCGACGCCGCAGCAATGCGACAGGATCAGGTTGCGCTGCAGGGTGGCAGTGTCGGCGGGCGCGATCTTGGTTGAGGCCAGCTTGCCGAAACCGGTGTTAATGCCATAGACGGCATCTTCTCCGGCAGCGGCATCCGCCACCATCTGCGCGGCGGCTTCCACCGGCTCACGCGCGGAGGCATCCAGCCGGGCCGGGGTCAGGTTGCGGTAGATATCTTCCAGCGTCGACAGGTTCACTGTGCCGGGGATCATTTCGATCATCGTTTGCCCTCATAGATACGGGTGTGAAGCGGGTTGAAGCCGATGCGGTAGGCAAGCTCGCCGGGCGTTTCCACGTCCCAGACCGCCAGATCGGCCCGCATACCGGCGGAAATGGTTCCGCGGTCCTTGAGCCCAAGCGCCCGGGCCGCGTTGCGGGTGACGCCGGCCAGCGCCTCCTCCGGGGTCATCCGGAACAGGGTGCAGCCCATGTTCATCGTCAGCAGCAAGGAAGTCAGCGGCGAAGAGCCCGGGTTGCAGTCGGTCGCCAGCGCCATCGGTACGCCGTGGGTGCGGAAATGGCCGATCGGCGGCATCTGGGTTTCGCGGATGGTATAGAACGCGCCCGGCAGGATCACCGCAACCGAGCCGCTGGCGGCCATCGCCCTGGCGTCATCCTCATTTGCGTATTCGACGTGATCGACGGACAGCGCGCCATATTGCGCCGCCAGCGCGGTGCCGCCCTGATGGCTCAGCTGTTCGGCGTGCAGTTTCACCGGCAGGCCCAGCTCCTGCGCCGCCTTGAACACCCGTTCGATCTGCGCCGGCGCAAAGGCGATGTTCTCGCAGAATCCATCCACCGCATCGACCAGCCCTTCGGCATGGGCGGCGCGCAGGGCGGGAATGCAGACCTCGTCTATATAGGCGTCGTCGCGGCCCTTGTACTCGGCCGGCGCCGCATGGGCACCAAGGAAGGTGGTTTTCACCGTCACCGGGCGCAACTCGCCCAGGCGGCGGGCGGCGCGCAGCATGTTCAGTTCGGTATCGCGGTCCAGCCCGTAGCCGGATTTCACCTCGACCACGGTGGCGCCTTCGGCGATCAGCGCATCCAGACGGGGCAGCGCGTCCTGCACCAGATCGTCCAGCGACGCGGTGCGGGTTGCGCTCACGGTGGAGACGATGCCGCCCCCTGCCCGTGCGACCTCTTCATAAGACGCGCCGTTCAGACGCATCTCGAACTCCATCGCGCGGTTGCCGCCAAAAACGATATGGGTGTGGCAATCGATCAGCCCCGGCGTCACCAGCCGGCCGCCAAGATCCCGCTGCTCCCAAGCAGAATTGTCAGCTGACAATTTCTGCCTTGGCCCGGCCCAGACGATGGTGCCGTCCGAAACCGCAACCGCACCGTCTTCAATCAGCCCATATGGCGTGTCTGTGCTGGCCATCGTCGCCAGCTGTGCGCCGGTCAGAACAAAATCCCCTGTCACGGACTTCCCCCGATTCTCTTTGCTGCTGTTTCAATATTAAACTACTCATTTAGGTTATTATGTCTAGTCATAAAATGGGCGCGCGGCCCATGGCGGCCCGGGCAACGCTGCGGACAGGCATCCCGATCCCCATCATCGGCAACAGCGTCGCGGCAATCCGGTCAGCGTCCTGCCAATTCCGCAGCTTGCCGGCGTAGTCTGTTTGCACTTCAGGGCAGGCCCGCAGAACGGCGGCAAGATCACTGCGTTTCTCTGCGTTGCCATCACTGGCGTCTGGATGCTGAGGCTGCGGCAAAGGTGCCGTAGCCTGCAGCACTTCAGCGTCAGAATCGTTTTTATTGAATCCTGTATGAGCCGATCAGTCTGGCCGTCAGGGCCGCGTATACTGGATGCAGGCAGCTTGGTCTCCCGCGGGGTCCCGGCGGGCTTCCGGCTGACAATTTCACCGTGCGGCGCCTCGGCCACCAGTGCCAGCGGCATTGCCAACCTATTTGCACCCGGTCGACAGCGGTCTGATCCGCGCCGGCTTTGATGCAAAAATTACTGTTCAATGATTCACCTCACGAATCCAGAATGATAGCTGTAGGATATGAGCAGCTGTGCCGCTTCGAAGTACAAGACCACGCACTTGCCGGATTACAATGACGTTGTGAAACCACGCGGATCGCTGTCGATCTGGTTTGATCCTAAGATGGTCTGAACGCCCTGACCAAGCGGCAAGCGCGGTAGGCAGCAGCGCTTCAGCGATGCCGCGATCCACACATGCCTGACGATGAAGGTGCAGTTTGGCATGCCGCTTCGGCAGACGGCCGGGCTCGTCGAGAGCCTCTTGCCGCTGATCAGGTTGGACTGGGCTGTGCCGGGGTTCAGTACCTTGTGCCGCCGCCAACAAACGTTGAACGTCAGCCTGCCGTATCGTGGTGGCACCGGCCCGCTCAACCTCCTGATTGATAGCACCGGCACCAAAGCCAAAGGCGAAGGCGAGTGGAGTGAGGAGGATCAGAAAACAGTCCGGGGGACTGTTTTCCCGACAAACCCGCAAGCATGGTGGCCCAAAGCGCCGTATCAAGCGCAAGATACACATCGGGATCGACACAGAAACGCTGGAAGTCCGGGCGGTGGAAATTACCGGCAGCAATGTTGGCAATGCGCACATGCTGCCCGGGTTGCTTGACCAGATCCCGCCCGATCAAGACCTCGGCAGTGTCACGGCAGACGGGGCTTATGACACCCGCAAACCCGCATCGCCGCGCTCAGTCTCTACACCGCTCGTGGCTTACCCGTCGCAAGGGCCGTAGGATAAGCCCGTCTCGGGTAAGGGAAAGTACGGGCCTCAGCCGATTTGTGCATCAAAGCCCATTGGACCCCTTCGCTGACAAGCGCCGGATGCAAAGCGAAATGAACCAGCTGTTCAACGTGACATCTCCCTTCAAGATGCGGCGATCGCGACCGTCAAGAATTTGAGCAATGCTTCGGATTGACCGCTTGCAACATGAATACGAAAACTGTTTTCCGTCTCATATCTGTAGAGAAACACCTCAAACTCAAAGAGTCTCCGAGCGACGGACCTGGAGGGTATACCCAAGTTCAGTTCGGCGCCGCGTCTCAGTACCTCCAGTGCGTTTTTCCCACTGATGTCGAACACTGAATACGCGTCGCTGGCGTCTGAGACAGCCTGACAGATGTCATCCTGCCAGCCTTCCGGCACGGCGGAGCCGTTGACCAGCAAAACGCGGTCCCGGCGGATGGGCAATGCATAGCTCTGAGCGGTCACGATGTCTGGCCAGCTGGCGATTGGCTGCTCTGTCTGCGCCAGAACACGCGGACCGGATAGCAGCGTTTGCCGCGTCAAGGTGGCGGGAGCAAGAGTTATGCCGTTTGCCTGATGGACCTAGCCGGAGGGTTGAAGGGCGTCCCAATTTTCGCTGTCGTCACGCATGAAGGCGTCCTCCGTCGGGATCGAAAGCGCAAGGGGCGCAAATCGTGGCCTTTCGAACTTCGCCCAAATGCCAGACCGAGATGGTTTCGCCGATCCGTGCCGTCCCGCTTTCGACCAGCCCGAGGGCAAGGGGATGGCCAAGTGTCGGACTGTCGTAACTGGAGGTGACATAGCCCAGCGAGCGGGGCGGAGTGCCTTCGACGAAATGGGCGCCGGTGGGCAAAGGAGTGTCGCCCGTGGGGACCCCTGAGCCCGACCAGTGTCTTGCGGTTCAATGCATTGGCCTTGTCGCAGTGCAGGCTGCGGTCGCCGATAAAGGCCGCGGATTTTTTCAGGCGCGGGATGCCAAAGCCCAGATCATGGGGCATGGTTTCACCATCGGTGTCCTTGCCGACCATGATATAGCCCTTTTCGGCGCGCAGGATTGAAAGCGCCTCGATCCCGATCGGTGCGGCCCCTGTGCCCTGCCGGATCGGATCACCGCGTCCCAGAGTGCGGGTGCCTTGGTGCGGCGAATGGAGAGTTCGCAGCTGAGATCGCCAGTGAAACTGACCCGGGCGATCCGCAGGGTGTATCGTCAAAACACGACTCTTGCAGGGTCATATGGGGAAATGCTTGGGTCTTGGCAAGGTAGCATGCGGTCGCCAACCCGTGGCCGCCGGCACCAATAATCACCGCATCATAAGAGGATTTGGGGGCAGCCGACCGCCAAGCCTTGCCCCACCCGGTGTGGCCGCGCAGACCCTCGCGCAGCAGGTTGAAAGCTGAATAACGTGTCATCGGCTGTTCAGGTCGATAACGAAATCACGCAGATCGGCGATCGCCTTTGGATCAGGGTCAACACCTGTGAAGCCGCGCAGGTAGCCTTCGAGCCTTGCGATCCGTTCCGACATTGGTTCGCGCAGTTCCAGCGCATGATAGCCAAGCTGCATGAAATAGAGGATGCGTGCGCGGGTATCGGCATCGTATTCAGAGTATCCGAAGCCTTCGAACATGGCGCTGAGGGCCTTGAGACGTGCCGCATCGGCGGCGTCGATGCGTTGGCGCACCGCACCGTCCCGGCGCGACCATTCCCTGACCGCAAAGTCCAGTCCGTGATCAAACAATTCAGGATCGAGAAAGCAGCGAAAGAAGTTGCAAACGGCCTCAGCTATGGAGCCGGCAGGTGCCTCGACGCTTTCGGCAATCGTTCTTGTGTTGCGGTTTTCCCAGTCGTCCAGCAAATCTTCGAGCAGGTGTTTGCGGCTTTTGAAATAGCCATAAAAACTGGAGCGGGACACCTCAAGGCGGGTGCCAAGCGCCAAGACCTTGACCTCGGCAACGCCTTCGCTGACGAGAACGTCGCGCGCCACGTTCAGCCAGTCTTCGCGTGTGACCTTTACGTGGCCGACAAGCGGGTCCTTGTCCGGGTCATCCCGATGTAAAAGCGGTGTATTTCGTGCCGGCATATCAGCTCTCCGGAGGTGCACCGCCCTCAGCGGTGCGCTTTTCTATGAACGCAGTTAAAGCTTCGGCCTTCGCGCCGTCGATATCAGGGCGCTTGTCGGCGGCAAGAATGCCCTTCCACACCGCCGTGGCGCGGGTGTTGGCGTCAGCTGCGCCGCGTTCCGTCCAGGTCCCGAAATTGGCGTAATCATGCACGACGGGTTCGTAGAACGCCGTGTCATACCGCGCCATCGTCTGGCTGGTGGCAAAGAAATGCCCGCTAGGGTCCACTTCGCTGATCGCCGCCTCGAAACCGATTTCGTCAGCGCTGGCGGTGTTGCCCGCGCAAAGCTCGGCGATCATGTTCAAAACCTCGACGTCGGTGACAAGCTTTTCGTAAGACACCGTCAGCCCGCTTTCGAGCCAGCCAGCGGAGTGGATGATCACGGACGCGCCCGCCATGAGACAGCCCCAAAGTCCCATCTGGTTTTCATTCGCCGCCTGCACGTCGTTGATATTGGAGGCGGACCCGGCCGCCGACCGCCATGGCAGGCCGGTAAGACGGGCAAGCTGCCCTGCCGCCAAACTGGCCTGAAAATGGGTGGGGGTTCCAAGCGCGGGCGCACCCGATTTCATGTCTACGTTGGATGTGAAGGTGCCGTAGCAGATCGGTGCGCCGGGACGGACAAGCTGGTTCAGAGTGATCGCGGCCAGCACTTCGGCATGGCTGAGCGTGATGGCCCCGGCCACGGTGATCGGGGCCATGGCCCCCATCAGGGTAAACGGCGTGACGATCGGCATCTGGCCATAGCGCGCAAAGTCGATCAGCCCCTGGGCCATGGGAATGTCCAGCGTACGGGGGCTGTTGGTATTGATGATGGTGTAGCAGTGAGGGTTGGCTAGAAACGCGTCGTCTGACAGGCCGCGGAAGTCTTGCAGCATTTCAAAGCTGTCCCTGACTTGTGGCGTGCCGCGCGAAAAGAAGAATGGGAATTTGTCGGTGAGGGTCAGCTGCGCCTCGACCGTGAAATAGTGGCGCAGGTTGGTCGGGATATCCTGCGGTTCGACCAGCGGCGAAACCATTTGGAACACGTCAAAATGGTGGGTGAGCTGAATCAATTCACGAAAGTCGCTGCCGCTGCCGGGCCGGCGTCCGCGCTCGAGATCGGTTGCGTTGGGGCAGCCCGCGCCGGGTTGGAAGGTCAGACAGCCCAACTCCATGGTGATGTCGCGCGCCCGCGCCCCGGCCATGCAGTTGATGGACTTTGGAGCCGAGGCAAGAGCCGCCTCAACCATATCTTGCCCGATATAAACCATCTGGTTGTCTTCATCGACGCGCGCGCCGCCCTGCGCATAAATTTTGCGCGCTTCGGGCAATAGCACCTTGACGCCCAGCTCCTGAAGAATGCGCAGGGCGGTTTGATGCATGTTCCCGATCTCGTCGCCGGAGAACACGTTCATCGTGGGAAAAGGGTTGCGCAGCTTGCTGTAGTTGACCGTGCGTTTAGAGGAGGGCGGCTTGCCATCTCCGCGCCCGCGCCGCCTCCTTACCCGTGGCTCTGCCGGGGTTTCGGGTGTCATCCTGCGCCTCGCATTCCTTTGCCTTCAGCGTCATAAGGAGAGGCCGCAATCACCCGCGCCGGACGTTCGGCGCCGACGATATGCACGGCCAATTCGGTGCCCTCGGCGCTGGCCGCTCGGTCGATCATGGCCATGGCCAGCGATTTGCCCACCGTATGACCATAGCCGCCGGAGGTGACAAAGCCCACCAATGCGCCGTCTTTCCAGACGGGCTCATAGCCGCTGGCATCGGCGTCCGATGCGTCGATTTCCAGCATCACGACGATCTGCTCCGGGCCATTGCCATCGCGTTCTTTCAAAGCCGCATCCCGCCCGATGAAATCGGGTTTGCTCCAGTCGATCCAGCGATCCATGCCGGTCTGCGCCGCCGTATAGCCTTGGGTGAATTCCGCACCCCAGATGCCGAAACTCTTTTCCAGCCGCAGACTGAGCAGCGCGTTGAAGCCGACCTCGCGCATGCCAAGGTCTGCACCTGCTGCAAGCAGGGTCTCGCGCAGGGTGATGTGTTCCGCTGCCGAGCAGTGGATCTCGTAGCCCAATTCGCCCGAAACCGAGAGCCGCCCGACCTTGGCGCGGATCAGGCCGACATCAAAGGTGCCGCAGCCCATGAACGGCAAGTCGCCAATCGGGCCATCCGTCAGCTTTTCCAGGACCTTCAGGCTGTTGGGGCCCGACAGGCTGAAGCCGACTGTTGCATCGGCGATGTCGCGAAGGATCACGTTTTCGCCCATATGGTCGGTAAACCAGCGCATGTGCCATTCGCGCAGGTAATAGCTGCCCATGATCCACCAGGTGCCATCGCCCCAGTTGAACACGGTCAGGTCGCCTTTCAACTTGCCCTCGGTTGACAGCATCAGGGCAAGGCGGGCGCGACCGGGGGCCGGCAGTTTCGAGGCCATGATCTTGTCGAGCCATGCTGCTGCTCCGGCGCCCGAAACTTCAAAGCGCGAGAACCCCGAGATGTCCAGCAGGCCGGCGGCTTCCCGCACGGCCTTGCATTCCTCCGCGACGATCTCATGCGCGTTTGAGCGTTTGAGAGTCGGCGCTTCGGTGAAATCAGCTGTGGGTGCAAAGTAAAGCGGCACCTCCAGCCCCCAGCTGGCGCCCCAGCGGCAGCCTGCCGCCGTCATGCCGGAATAGGCGGGGGCTTTCTTGAGTGGGCGACCAGCAGGCAGCTGTTCGTTGGGGTAGGTCATCACGAACCGGCGGGTGTAGAATTGTCCGGTCGTCTGCTTGATGTATTCCTTGTTCGCGGCATAGGGGCCGAACCGCGCCACATCCATGCCAAAGACATCGGCCTCAGGTTCGCCGTGGATCATCCATTCGGCCAGCGATTTTCCGATGCCGCCGCCCTGAAGGAACCCTGCCATCACGCCGCAGGCGCACCAATAGCCGGGCTTGCCCCGTACGGGACCAACCAGCGGATTGCCGTCAGGGGCAAAGGTAAAGGCGCCATTGACCCAGGTTTTCACGCCGACCTTCTGCAACGCCGGATAGCGTTCAAAGCCGAGCGTGAGTTCCTTTTCAATCCGGTCGGTGTCTTCCTGTTGCAGTTCAAATCCATATTCCCACGGCGCACCGTCCATCATCCAGTGCTCGTGGTCGATTTCGTAGATGCCCAGCAGCATGCCCTGCTGATCCTGCCGCATATAGGTAAAGCCTTCGAGGTCCACCGTCAGCGGCATTTCTTTGTCAAGCGCAGCAACTTCGGGAATCGTGTCCGAGATCAGGTAGTGGTGATTGAGCGGTGACACCGGCAGTTCGATTCCCGCCATGCGGCCGACCTGCTTGGCCCAGAGCCCCCCGGCATTGACCACATGTTCGGCATGTATCGTGCCTTTTTCGGTCACGACATCCCAGCCATCACTGGTCTGGATCAACTCCAGCACCCGGTTATGTTCAACCACTTCGGCGCCGTATTTCTTGGCGGCGCCGGCATAGGCGTGCACGGTGCCCGTGGTATCGACATACCCCTCACGTTCGGCATACATCCCGCCCAGAATGCCATGGGTGGACACCAGCGGGTTCAGTTCTCCGGCTTCTTTCGGACTGATCAGGCGCACGTCGTCGATGCCGATGGATTGGAAGGTGCGGTACGCCGATTGCAGCCATTCCCACCGATCCGGCGTGCCGGCAAGCGTCATGCCTCCCGTCATATGCATGCCGACCGACTGGCCTGATTCCTTTTCGATCTCTGAAAGAAGGTCAATCGTGTAGGCCTGAAGCGATGCGATATTGGGGTCTGCGTTCAGTGCATGAAACCCACCCGCCGCGTGCCAGCTCGAACCTGCGGTCAGGACGTTGCGCTCGATCAGGCAGACGTCTTTCCAGCCAAATTTTGCTAGGTGATACAATACCGAAGCGCCGACAACGCCCCCTCCGATCACCACGGCACGGTAATGTGACTGCATTGGATTTCTCCCTGATTTACGCTGTGTCTTCCGATTGCGTGAGTCACAGCCCTCGCATTGGACACTACTGTCCTTTATTTGTGGCCCACATTGGACACTACTGTCCATGTAAAAATGCCCGCCGCCATGATCCTTTTCGTTTTGCAATTCTGGCTTATCGGTGAAATCTATGCCGAAAAGCAGGACCAAAACATTCAAAACAGGTGGAAGAGTCCGGGCGGCACGGTTAAAGACGGTTCGGAAATTAACATTGACAGCATTGGACAGTCATGCCCAGACTGGGGCCACAATAGGATTCGGCGCGCCGTTGCGCTTAGATGACAGGGAAATTCGCAAATGCTCTTCAGGACTATTCTGTGCCTCGGCACCGCCTTGGCCCTCGCATCAGCCGCGCCCGCGATGGCGGAAACAACGCTGAAGCTGGCCACCGATTCAGGTGCCAAAGGCTCGCCATCTGGCGATGCGCTGGACCGCTGGGCAGCACTGATCGAGGAAGGCACGAACGGCGAAGTGCAGGTCGACGTGTTCTATCAGAACGAATTGGGCAGTCAGGCCGAGGTTCTGGATCTGCTGGTTGCCGGCGACCTGGATATGATGATCAACTGGCCGATCACCGCATATGACGAGCGTCTTGCCGTCCTTTTCACCCCATATATGGTCACCAGTTGGGAAGAGGCGCTGGAAGCCTACCAGCCGGGTGGATGGGTCAACGAGGTGCTGACCGATGTCTGGGCCGATCTCGGCGTCAAGTTCTTTGGCCCCTGGCCTGAGGGTTTCAACGGGATCGCCTCAAGAGGTAAATTCGCGATGTCGGCCGAGGAAGCGAAGGATCTCAAGATTCGCGTCCCGGCGATGTTCCCGATGGCCGAGTCGTTGCAGGCTCTGGGATACCAAACCGCGACCATCGACTGGTCAGAGGTGTTCACGGCGATCCAGACCGGGGTCGTCGACGGTGATGGCGCGAACATCATCTATTGGGACTACGAATATTTCCGGGACGTGCTGGATTACTACAACCAGATCAAGATGCAGTTCATCACCGGCGTCATGACGATGAATGAAGAATCCTGGGCTTCCCTAAGCGAAGACGAGCAAAAAGCTGTCGCAGATGCTGCGAATACGGTCATGAACGAAGCATTCGAACAGGCCAAGGAACGCGACCAGTATTACGTCCAGCTGGCCAAGGATGCCGGCATGACCTATATCGAGCCGACCGATGAAGAGTTGAAGGCCATGGCCGCGGCCGTGCGCGAAAAGGTATGGCCTCAGATGGAAGACCGTGTCGGAGAAGACATCATGAATAAAATCCGGGCCAATGCCGGAGACCTCTGATCTCAAGAATGGCCTCGCCGCCCGTATTGGCGAGGCCATCGCCGGTGTTCTCGATCTCGTAGCGATCGCCTCCTCGCTGGTCGTTGCAGGTTTGATGGCCTTCCTGGTTGTCGCCCGCTACTTGCTCGGCCTGTCCGTTGTTGGCCTGCATGAATTGATCATGCTTGCCGCTGTTGCTCTATACATGACCGGCGCCGTCATTGCGTCGCGCAAACGCGATCATCTGACGGTGGACTGGATCGCGGGAAACATCACCGATCCGCGGCGCAAGGCTGCGCATGATCTGCTGATCGCCACACTGACGATCATCATCACCATCTTCTTTATCGTCTGGGCCTATTGGATGTTTTCCTGGGGGCTGAAGCGCCCGCAAACGACCCCCGCCTACCAGATCCCGCTTTGGGTGCCGCAAATGGCGATCGGCCTCGCAGCCGTCGGGTGCTTTTGCTACGCGCTGCGCGATTTCATCGGCGCTCTCTCAAGGTTGAGGCACTCCTGAATGTATGCACTCGTCGCACTTCCACTTCTCATCATTCTCATGGGTATCGGCTTGCCTGTCGCCTGGTCCTTTGCAGGGGTTCTGGCGTATCTGACCTTTGTCTATGACGTGAACCTGAATACACTGATGCTGCAAGGCTTCCGCTCGCTCAACTCGCTGGTGCTGGTGGCATTGCCGCTGTTCATCCTGACGGGATACCTGATGCAGTCTGGCGGCATCGCGCAGCGCATCATTTCCTTTATCGAGCGGCTGGCGACCGGCAAGGGCGGCATGGGCACCGCGATGGTGCTGTCGTCCAGCGTCTTTGGTGCCATTGCCGGCACCGCGACCGCCGCCATCGCATCCATCGGTTCCATCATGACCGAACCGCTGGTCGCGCGTGGGTATCCACGGGGGCGGATCGCGGCGCTGTTGGGGATTTCATCGCTGCTGGGTATCCTGATCCCGCCATCCATCACAATGATCCTCTTTGCGGTGGTAACACGCCAGTCTGTCGCGGCGTGTTTTGCAGCCACCATTGGCCCCGCAATTCTGCTGATCATCGGTCTCATCCTCTACAACCGCTTCTTGGTTGGACGGGCCTTCGAGGAGCTTCCCGCGGATGAGAGTGCAGGGCCGCGCGAAAGTTTCGGTAAGGTGACGATCAAAGCGCTGCCTGCACTGTCGCTGCCGATCATCATCCTGGGCGGCATCTATGGCGGCGTTTTCACTCCGACCGAAGCGGCCGCTGTCGCAGCGGTTGCGGCTTTGATTGTCGGCGGGCTGATTTATCGCGAATTCACATTACGCCGCCTGGCGCGCAGCGTCGTTCAGGCGGCCGAGGCCACTGGCACCATCATTCTGATTCTGCTGTTTTCCTTTATGATCTCACGTATCATGGCATTCGAACGCGTACCGCAGGATCTGACAGAGGCGATTCAATCTGTCGTGACCAGCCCGATCGGTGCGCTGTTGATCGTCAATCTGGTTCTGATTGTGGCGGGTGCGCTGATGGACGACATTTCCGTCACCGTCGTCATTGCTCCGTTGTTCCTGCCGTTGATGGTGGCAAATGGCGTCGATCCAGTGCATTTCGCTGCGATCGTTGGTTGCTCGGTTGTCATTGGCGCAAACAGCCCGCCGGTGGCGCCGACACTGTTTCTATCCTGCAAGATCACGCGGGCACCCATCATGCAGGCCGTTATGCCCGCACTGGGTCTGATGACCTTTGTCGCATTCCCCGTCATGCTGATCACAACCTTCTGGCCGGATCTGTCACTCGCAATTCCTCGTGCGCTGGATTTGATGTAACGGGCATACTGAGCTTAGACCGCGTCGCCACCAGTCGGATTCAGGATACTCAGACGGTTCGAATGCGGCCTGATCCGCGCCCGTCAGGCGGTCATCTCGAATGCGTAGCGGTTCCAAAGGTCGAAGGCATCGGATCGGGCGTGGCGGAAAGACGATGGCGGCGGGGACGGAAGATCCTGTTGATCTGGTCATGTGCGGCCAGAAATCCCAGGGCCTGTTGGGGTGATCTGAACTGCCCCATGAGTTTTCTCGCCTCCGGACCAGCTGGTGCGATTTTTCGATCCTATTGTTGAAGCCCTTGTGCGCCCGAGGACCAGAATTCGCGGCAAAGCTGCGGATCGGCCTGATGTAACTCCGCAACTTGCCGGTGATCACGACCCGCGGCGCGCCAAACCGGTCGATCAGCCGCTTCAGGAACCGGCTGGCGGCCTTCGCCTTGCGTTGCTTTTGCCCGAGAATATCCTGCACGGTCCCACCCGCGTCGACCGCCCGACAGAGCCGGAACTTCACGCCATTGATCGGAACAACGGCTTCATCCAGTGCCATTTGCCACTGGTGCCCGGCCTGTCGCGCTTGATGCAACCGGCGAAAAGGCGGCCAATCCGGTTCACCCCGTTCCGCACGGTTTCCCGTCGGACGATCACGCCGCTTCGGCAAGCCGATCCGCGACATCCGCCGTGCTGAGCGCAAATCGATGATAGAGCCAAACCGCATAGGCGACGATCTCGCGAGGAAAACGGTAACTTTTCAGGCCAGGCAATGGGCAAGGTATCTTCTTCCCGGCGGCCTATGGGATAGCCGACCGGCAAACAAGTTGCCCCCTTCGGGAGAAACCCGAGGCGGCGAAAGAAAAAGACTCCAAGGAGAAGGAGCCGGCCCCCCTGCCGAAACCGGCCAGTTTCCCGATGCCATCCCCTGCCATTCGCGTGGCACGCCGTGGCACGGCCATGCCACGCCCCCTGCCATGGGCCTTTTTTTTGGACCTCTGGAACCCTTAAAAATATGGCTTCACAAGGTTCCAACACATCCAAATTGGCAAAATGTCAATTTTTACAATTAAATCAGCGCCTTGCGCTGATTGCAGCTTTCTGCGTGAGGTGTTGGACGGCATTCAGTACGTCGAAGAAGAAGGTGTCACAGCTATAGGTTTCATGTTCTTGAACCAGGCTCGGCAACTTTCCAAAGTCGATGATCTCCATCGTGTTTTTGATTTTCTTGATAGAGCCCCATCCGATTTGCGTTCGAAACTACTGGCACCATTCAGACATGACGATTTTGAAATGGACATGCTTGTAACAGGTGCTTGGTTGCGCGAACATGACAATGGAACCATTGACTCTCAGGTTCATAGCGCGACCTTCCGACGACTAGAAGAACAAGCCGTCAACTGGGCAGAAACCGATCTTGCTGTATGTTGTCGCAAGTATCAGGCAATCATACTGGACAAGTATATGTTGAGAAAGATGACGATGCTTCATTCAAATTAGCGCATGCAGACCTTGTCACGATGGGATTGCTTGATCCGATTCTTAGGCAAGAAGAGTATCTAGAAGGCCGTGTTGTAGAAAGACGAACCACTCCTGAAATTATCGGACACCAAATTTCAGAGTTGGGCGCATTTGTGAATGAGTTCATCAAAGATGAAATTTTCACCACCTGAGCACCAACATCGACACGATCTGGCTATACGATCGCGGACACCCAAATTATGTGGGCTGCAGCGTGCGTCCGGTTTGATTAAGCCGCGTCGCAGCATACGACGTTTCGATCAATGACTGGTGCGGGCCGTACATGCCTGGAGTTCGTCCCGATATCCGGACAGTTTGATTATTGACCCTATGCTGCGCTTTTCCAAGTCATGGTTTCGTAGGCTTGCGCGGGGGTTAGGTAGCCGATTGCGGAATGACGCCGCTGGCGATTGTAGAAGACCTCAATGTATTCGAAGATCGCCGCCTTTGCCTGGACGCGCGTTTTGAAGCGCTCCCTATGAACCAGTTCCTTTTTCAGTGATGCGAAGAAACTTTCCATTGGAGCGTTATCCAGGCATTCGCCCGTACGGCTCATGGATTGCGTGATGCGTGCCGCCCCGAGCAATTTGCGGTATTCTTCTCCTGCGTATTGCACGCCGCGATCCGAATGATGAATGAGCCCTGGAACCGGTCCACGGCGCCCCAGGGCCATGTTCAAGGCATCACAGCACAGTTCGGATCGTAGATGATCGTCCATTGCCCAGCCGACGATTTCACGTGTTGCCATGTCTTTGATAGCGGCGGCGTAGAGCCATCCTTCGTCCGTATCGACGTAAGTAATGTCAGCAAGCCAAACCCGGTTTGGAACGG